>NZ_CP039887.1:1800000-2100000 GCF_005221305.1 Neisseria subflava | reverse complement strand
GATGTGGTCGTGGTGGTCGCCTTTGTCCAATTCGTAAACCGCTTTGCCGGTTTCAAAATGGTGGCGTTGCAAAATGCCGGCCTGTTCAAACTGGGTCAGCACGCGGTAAATCGTCGCCACGCCGATTTCCACGCCCTCTTCCAACAGGATACGGTACACATCTTCCGCACTCAAATGCTCCTCGGCATGAGTCTCGAACAAGTCCAAAATTTTCAAACGTGGACCAGTAACTTTCAAACCGCTATCTTTCAATTGCGCAATGTTGCTGAATTTTTCCATAATATTCAATATCCCTGTAAGGTAATAACCGTTATAATACGCACTTTCCGCCCGTTTGCCCACTATTGGGCCGTTAAAGGGCGGCAATCTGCCGCCGGTCTTGCAATTGAAAATCGGCGAAAAGAAAAATTAAGAAGATGATTATCGTTTGCTTTTTAAAAATATTCAAGCGATGATAAACATCTTTCCCGAAATGACACAGAAAGGTAAGCCCGTGAATAAAGCCTTATGCCTTGCCATCGCCGCTATTTTAGGTCTGGCCTCATGCAGTGCCGAGCGCGTATCCAACTTTCCATCCTACAAACTCAAAATCATTCAAGGTAACGAGCTCAATCCCCGCGCCGTGGTTTCCCTGCGCCAAGGTATGACCCGCGACCAAGTCCAACTGCTGCTCGGTACGCCGCTCCTGCGCGACGCCTTCCATGCCGACCGCTGGGATTACACTTTCAACACCAGCCGCAACGGCATCATCAAAGAACAAAGCAACCTGACCCTGTACTTTGAAAACGACGTCCTCGCACGCGCCGAAGGCGATGCCATTCAAAAATCCATCGAAGCCGTTCAAGCCGGACAAAACGTCGTTCCGACTACCGAAACCAACGCGAAATAAGGAAGCCCCATGAGCGCATTAAAAATCGCCATTGCCGGCGTCAACGGCCGCATGGGTCGCGTTTTGGTTGAAGCGGTCAATAACCATCCCGATGCCGTCCTCTCCGGCGCACTGGAGCATTCCGGTTCGGAAGTATTGGGTTTGGATGCAGGCTTCGCCTCCGGCCTCAAAACCGGCGTTGCCATTTCAGACGACGTGGATGCCGTACTGGCTCAAAGCGATGTCCTCATCGACTTTACCCGTCCCGAGCCAACCCTGAAACACCTGCAAAAATGCGTGGGAAAAGGCGTCAACATCATCATCGGCACCACCGGTTTTGACGACGCAGGCAAAGCCGCCATCCAAGCCGCAGGCGAAAAAATAGGCGTCGTCTTCGCAGCCAACTTCAGCGTCGGCGTCAACCTGACCTTCCATATCCTCGACACCGTTGCCCGCGTGTTAAACGAAGGCTACGACATCGAAATCATCGAAGGCCACCACCGCCACAAAGTCGACGCCCCAAGCGGCACCGCGTTACGCATGGGTGAAGTCATTGCCGACGCACTCGGCCGCGACCTCAAAGAATGCGCCGTTTACGGCCGCGAAGGCCACACCGGCCCACGCGATCCGTCCACCATCGGTTTTGCCACCGTCCGCGCAGGCGACATCGTCGGCGACCACACCGCCCTCTTCGCCACCGACGGCGAGCGCGTGGAAATCACCCACAAAGCCAGCAGCCGCATGACTTTTGCCGCCGGTGCCGTACGCGCCGCAGTTTGGGCAAACGGCAAAAAAGGCCTGTACGATATGCAAGACGTATTGGGTTTGAAAAACCGATAAACCCGCATCATCAGGTTTCATACCTTACAAGGCCGTCTGAAAGCACAACGTCGATTTTCAGACGGCCTTATTAAAAAGAAAGTCCCACCATGTCCTATCAACAAATCACCATCAACGTCAACGATGCCGTCGCCGAACGCCTTGCCGACGCGCTGATGGAACACGGTGCATTGTCCGCCGCCATTGAAGATGCCTACGCCGGTACAGAAAACGAGCAGGCCATTTTCGGCGAGCCGGGCATGCCGACCGAGCAAATCTGGCAACAAAGCAAAGTCATCGCCCTTTTCGGCGAAAGCGACGACGCCGCTTCCATTATCAAAGCCGCCGCGCAGGAATGCGGTTTGAACGATTTGAAATACACCGGCGAAATCCTTGAAGATCAAGACTGGGTACGCCTGACCCAAGCGCAATTCGACCCGATTCAAATTTCCGACCGCCTGTGGATTACCCCGTCTTGGCACGAAGCGCCCAACGGCAACGCCGTCAACCTGCAACTCGACCCTGGCCTTGCCTTCGGCACCGGCAGCCATCCGACCACACGCCTCTGCCTCAAATGGCTCGACACGCAACTCAAAGGCGGCGAAAGCGTATTGGACTACGGCTGCGGCTCCGGCATTTTGGCCATTGCCGCCCTCAAACTCGGCGCAGGCTCCGCTATCGGCGTAGATATTGACGAACAAGCCATCCGCGCCAGCAAAGACAATGCCGCGCAAAACAACGTCGACGCGCAGTTCTACCTGCCGGACGGCCTGCCGCAAGGTCAATTTGATGTCGTTGTCGCCAACATTCTGGCCAACCCGCTGCGTATGCTCGGCGAAATGCTTGCCGCGCGTACCAAACAAGGCGGCCGCATTGTCTTGTCCGGCCTTTTGGACGAACAAGTCGAAGAACTCAGCGGCATTTACAGCCAATGGTTCGACATCGAGCCTGCCGAAATCGAAGAAGGCTGGGCGCGATTGAGCGGCGTCAAACGCTAAACCTGTTTTCCGATACAAAGGCCGTCTGAAATTTAATCTTTCAGACGGCCTTTTTGCACTTAAAACGCTGAATAATCCAGCAAAATCAGGTATAATTGCCTATTATTTTGACCTTTCGGAACACATCCGCCGCGCCCGTTTGACATTTCATTGCGCGCACGGAAAAATTCCTTGAAATTCAGCAAGAAAAGACCATGACTGACCAAAAACACGAAGAATACGGCGCCGACAGCATACAAGTGCTGGAAGGCTTGGAAGCGGTACGCAAACGCCCCGGTATGTATATCGGCGACACGCAGGACGGCAGCGGCCTGCACCACATGGTGTTCGAGGTGCTCGACAACGCCATTGACGAAGCGCTCGCCGGACATTGCAACAAAATCACCGTAACCATCCATGCCGACAATTCCGTCAGCGTGGCCGACAACGGCCGCGGCATGCCGACCGGCATCCACCCGAAAGAAGGTCGCTCCGCCGCCGAAGTCATCATGACCGTCTTGCACGCAGGCGGCAAATTCGACAACAACAGCTACAAAATCTCCGGCGGTCTGCACGGTGTGGGCGTATCCGTCGTCAACGCACTGTCCGACTGGGTGACGCTGACCATCTACCGCGACGGTAAAGAACACTTCGTCCGTTTCGTACGCGGCGAAGCCGAAGAGCCGTTGAAGGTTGTCGGCGATTCCGACAAAAAAGGCACAACCGTACGCTTCCTCGCCAGTAGCGAAACCTTCGGCAACGTCGAATACAGCTTCGACACCCTTGCCAAACGTATCCGCGAACTTTCCTTCCTGAATAACGGCGTAGACATCGAGCTGATCGACGAACGCGACGGCAGACACGAAAGCTTCGCCCTCTCTGGCGGCGTGGCCGGCTTCGTGCAATACATGAACCGCAAAAAAACGCCGCTGCACGAAAAAATCTTCTACGCGTTCGGCGAAAAAGACGGCATGAGCGTCGAATGCGCGATGCAATGGAACGACAGCTACCAAGAAAGCGTGCAATGTTTCACCAACAACATTCCGCAACGCGACGGCGGCACCCATCTGACCGCGCTGCGCCAAGTGATGACCCGCACCATCAACAACTATATCGAAGCCAACGAAGTGGCCAAAAAAGCCAAAGTGGAAACCGCCGGCGACGATATGCGCGAAGGTTTGACCTGCGTGTTGTCCGTCAAACTGCCCGACCCGAAATTCTCATCGCAAACCAAAGACAAACTGGTTTCCAGCGAAATCGGCCCCGTCGTCAACGAAGTCATCAACCAAGCACTGACCGACTTCCTTGAAGAAAACCCGACCGAAGCCAAAATCATCACCAGCAAAATCGTCGATGCTGCGCGCGCGCGCGAAGCCGCCCGCAAAGCACGCGAAATTACCCGCCGCAAAGGCGTGATGGACGGTTTGGGCCTGCCGGGCAAACTTGCCGACTGCCAAGAAAAAGACCCTGCCCTGTCCGAACTCTACCTCGTCGAGGGCGACTCCGCAGGCGGTTCCGCCATGCAGGGCCGCGACCGCAAATTCCAGGCGATTTTGCCGCTCAAAGGTAAAATTTTGAACGTCGAAAAAGCACGTTTTGAAAAAATGCTGGCCAGCCAAGAAGTCGCCACGCTGATTACCGCTCTAGGCGCAGGCATCGGCAAAGAAGAATTCAACGCCGAAAAACTGCGCTACCACCGCATCATCATCATGACCGATGCCGACGTGGACGGCGCGCACATCCGCACCCTGCTCCTGACCTTCTTCTACCGCCAAATGCCCGAGCTGGTCGAACGCGGCTACATCTACATTGCCCAGCCGCCTTTGTACAAAGCCAAATACGGCAAACAAGAGCGCTATCTCAAAGACGAATTGGAAAAAGACCAATGGCTGCTCGGTTTGGCCTTGGAAAAAGCCAAAATCGTTTCAGACGGCCGCACCATAGAAGGCGAAGAGCTTGCCAATACCGCCAAACAATTCCTGTTGGCCAAAACCGTCATCGAGCAAGAAAGCCGCATCATTGACGAACTCGTCCTGCATGCCATGCTGCACGCTTCGCCGGTCGACCTCAGCACGGCAGAAAGCGCAGACCGCGCCGTTGCCGAATTGAGCGGCCTCTTGGACGAAAAAGAAGTCGCGCTCGAACGTATCGAAGGACACGAAGGACACCAGTTCATCAAAATCACTCGCAAGCTGCACGGCAATGTGATGGTGAGCTACCTTGAGCCTAAGTTCCTCAACAGCAAAGCCTACCAAACCCTTACCCAAACCGCCGCCGCACTTAAAGGCATGGTCGGCAAAGGGGCGAAGCTCTACAAAGGCGACAACGAATACGACATCGACAGCTTTGAAGGCGCTTTGGACATCTTGATGAGCGTTGCCCAAAAAGGCATGTCCATCCAACGATACAAAGGCTTGGGCGAGATGAATCCGGAACAACTTTGGGAAACCACGATGGATCCTACCGTCCGCCGTCTCCTGAAAGTCCGCATCGAAGACGCCATCGCCGCCGACGAAGTGTTCGTAACTCTGATGGGCGACGAAGTCGAACCGCGCCGCGCCTTCATTGAAAACAACGCCCTGCTGGCACAAAACATCGACGCCTAAGCATGGGGATATAAAAGGCCGTCTGAAAAACGATTTTCAGACGGCCTTTTTGTTTTTGTGCTTTATTTCTTACAACTCAAATTCCAACAACTTCGCGCGTTTGCTTTAATCATTTATTTTAATTCGCATATTTTAATAGAGCGTTCCAACTGATTCAGATTCGGGATAACCCAAATAACCGGTTTAAAACGCTCCAGTCCGCTTCCGATTTATTCCGCTTTCCCCAAAATCATCGCATCGCCATAGCTGAAAAAGCGGTATTCCTGCTCCACCGCATGGCGGTAAACGTTGCGGATATGCTCCATGCCCGAAAACGCGCTGACGAGCATCAGCAAGGTTGATTTGGGCAGGTGGAAGTTGGTAATCAATCGGTCGGCAACATTGAAGCGGTAGCCCGGCGTAATGAAAATATCGGTATCGCCGCGACCGGCTTTCAGACGGCCTGTTTCGCGTGCGGCGGATTCTAAGGCGCGCATGGAGGTTGTGCCCACTGCCCACACTTTATTGCCACGCGCTTTGGCGGCTTCGACGGCGGCAACGGTTTCTGCAGGTACGTCAAACCACTCGCTGTGCATTTTGTGCTCTTCAATTTTATCGACGCGCACGGGTTGGAATGTGCCGGCACCAACGTGCAGGGTCACTTCTGCGGTTTCTACGCCTTTGGCTTTCAGACGGCCCAATAACTCATCGGTAAAGTGCAAACCCGCCGTCGGCGCGGCTACTGCGCCTTGATATTTGGCGTACACGGTCTGATAGCGGCTGTCGTCTTCATCATCGGCCGCGCGTTCGATATAAGGCGGCAAGGGCAGATGGCCGTTTTGCTCCAAAAGTTCATAAACGGTTTGCCCGCCTTCAAATTTCAGGCAAAACAATTCTTCCGCACGCTCCATCATGACGGCGTGGATATCGCCTTCAAAAATCAATTTCGTACCCGGTTTCGGCGATTTGGACGAACGGATATGAGCCAATGCGGTATGCGCGTCCAATACCCGCTCAATCAGGGCTTCGATTTTGCCGCCGCTGGCTTTTTGGCCGAACAGGCGCGCCTTCATCACTTTGGTATTGTTAAACACCAGCACATCGCCCGGTGCGACATAATCGGGTAAATCGCCGAAATGTTTGTCTTCAATCGGCAATGTAGGCAAGGCAACCAAAAGCCTGCTGCTGCCGCGCACTTCCGGAGGATGCTGGGCAATCAGTTTTTCGGGCAATTCAAAATCAAAATCGGAAATATCCATTGTCGTGCATACTTAAAAAAACAGGCGCCATTATACGCGCAAAGTTGGTTTTCAGACGGCATGTTTTGTCGAAAAACCAATAAATTAGAATAAACGCTCTTGGGAAAAACACCTTTTAACGAAAATCAGCGTTCCTTTCTTTTTTCGCCGAAAAACGCCTTTTTTCTATCTTTTACTGGACATTTACCGACAAGTTCGGGAAAATAACCAGATTCATTTCTCAGGCTCCGCCCTGTTCCGACATTATTTAAACGCCGGATGGCAAACCCGCCTTCCGACGTCTCAGGAAATCATCTAAAACCACAGCGGCGCATACCCAATATGTACTTTATGCCGCGCTAAAAAGGAAAAGCAATGGATTTGCGTAAATTGAAAAAACTGATTGATTTGGTCGAAGAATCAGGCATTGCAGAAATTGAAGTTACCGAAGGCGAAGAAAAAGTCCGCATTACGCGTACCACTGCCGCCGCAGCTCCTGTTTATGCTGCTCCGGCACCTGTCGCAGCCGCTCCGGTTGCCGCCCCTGCCGTTGCTCCGGCCGCAGCCGCTCCAGCCGCCACCCCTGCCGCTCGCGATTTGTCCAACGCACAAAAATCGCCTATGGTCGGTACATTTTACCGCGCTCCCGGCCCGAACGCCGCTGCTTTCGTTGAAGTAGGTAAACAAGTAAAAGTCGGCGATACTTTGTGCATCATCGAAGCCATGAAGCTGATGAATGAAATCGAAGCCGAGAAATCCGGTGTCGTTAAAGAAATTCTGGTTGAAAACGGTACTCCGGTCGAATACGGCGAGCCGCTCTTCATCATTGAATAATCCGCTTTTTCAGACGGCCTTTAGCTTTAAGGCCGTCTGAAATTCCTTTTTCTGTTCATTAAGGACAAACCATGCGTCTGATTTTGGCTATTTTCTTGCCATGGTTGCAGTTTTTCACCATTGGCCGTCCGATTGCAGGCATCATCTGTCTGATTCTGCAATGTACGCTGATCGGCTGGATACCGGCAGCCATGTGGTCGGTTTACGCCTTGAGCCAATACAAAACCGACCAAAAAATCCGCAACGCATTAGGCGGCCGCTGAGGCCGTCTGAACCATCCGGAAAGATTATCATGCTGAAAAAAGTATTGATCGCCAACCGGGGCGAAATCGCCCTGCGCGTCCTGCGTGCCTGCCGTGAAATGGGCATCGCCACCGTCGCCGTCCATTCCGAAGCCGACAAAGACAGCCTGCACGTCAAACTCGCCGACGAATCCGTGTGCATCGGCCCTGCCGCATCCGCACAAAGCTACCTCAACATCCCGGCCATCATTGCTGCCGCCGAAGTCACCGAAGCCGACGGCATCCACCCAGGCTACGGCTTCCTCGCCGAAAACGCCAATTTTGCCGAGCAAGTCGAACAATCCGGCTTTGTCTTCATCGGCCCTAAAGCCGACACCATCCGTCTGATGGGCGACAAAGTATCCGCCAAACACGCCATGATCGAAGCCGGCGTGCCTTGCGTTCCCGGATCTGAAGGCGCATTGCCAGACGACGGTGAAGAAATCCTGAAAATTGCCGATAAAGTCGGTTATCCCGTCATTATCAAAGCCTCCGGCGGCGGCGGCGGTCGCGGTATGCGCGTCGTCGAGAAAAAAGAAGACCTCCTCCAGTCTGTCGAAATGACCAAAGCCGAAGCAGGCGCGGCATTCGGCAACCCGATGGTTTATATGGAGCGCTATCTGCAGCGTCCGCGCCACGTCGAAATCCAAGTGATTGCCGACGAACACGGCAACGCCATCTACCTCGCCGAGCGCGACTGCTCCATGCAGCGCCGCCACCAAAAAGTCATCGAAGAAGCTCCTGCTCCGTTCATCACTGAAGAAGAACGCGCCAAAATCGGCAAAGCCTGTGCCGACGCTTGCAAACGCATCGGCTATCGCGGCGCAGGTACGTTTGAATTCCTGTACGAAGACGGCGAATTCTTCTTTATCGAGATGAACACACGCGTTCAGGTTGAGCATCCGGTTACCGAGCTCATCACCGGCGTGGACATCGTCCAAGAGCAATTACGCATTGCATCCGGCCTGCCTTTGCAATACAAACAGGAAGACATTCAAGTCGAAGGCCACGCGTTTGAGTGCCGTATCAATGCCGAAGACCCGTACAACTTCATTCCAAGCCCGGGCCTGATTGAAAGCTGCCACCTGCCCGGCGGCTTCGGCATCCGCGTCGACAGCCACATCTACCAAGGCTACCGCATCCCTCCTTACTACGACAGCCTGATCGGCAAAATCTGCGTTATCGGTAAAGACCGCGACCAAGCCATGGCAAAAATGCGCGTAGCCCTTGCCGAGCTGGCAATTACCGGCATCAAAACCAATACACCGCTGCATCGCGACTTGTTCAGTGACCCAGGCTTCCAAAAAGGTGGCGTCAGCATCCACTACTTGGAACATTGGTTGGAAGAACGCAAAGCCAAACTGGATAAATAATCCTCTGTTTTGACTAAAAAAGGCCGTCTGAAACATAAAATAAAGTTTCAGACGGCCTTTTTTCATAATTAAATTATTTATTAAAACTAATGAGATTTAATAGTTAATTTATTATATCTATTCTAAATCGGTTTCATAGTTCCAATAGTTAAGACCTTTCTGTATAGTTGTTTTAATAGCTAACATCAAAAGGAAATAAAATGTCGATACAAGAAATTTATGAGAATCAAGAAACCGGCTACGAATATGCCTTCCGGCAAATCGTTTTATAAACCACTGACCATTTCACAAAGGAAACCATCATGACTACCTCTAAATGCCCTGTTACCCATCTGACCATGAACAACGGCGCGCCCGTTGCCGACAACCAAAACAGCCTGACCGCCGGCCCGCGCGGTCCGTTGCTGGCGCAAGATTTATGGCTGAATGAAAAACTTGCCGACTTCGTGCGCGAAGTCATCCCCGAACGCCGTATGCACGCCAAAGGTTCGGGCGCATTCGGTACGTTTACCGTAACACACGACATTACAAAATATACCCGTGCCAAAATCTTCAGCGAAGTCGGCAAGCAAACCGAGATGTTCGCCCGTTTTACCACCGTGGCGGGCGAGCGCGGCGCAGCCGATGCGGAACGCGACATCCGCGGCTTTGCGTTGAAGTTCTATACCGAAGAAGGCAACTGGGACATGGTCGGCAACAATACGCCCGTATTCTTCCTGCGCGACCCGCGCAAATTCCCCGACCTGAACAAGGCCGTCAAACGCGACCCGCGCACCAATATGCGTTCCGCCACGAATAACTGGGACTTCTGGACGCTGCTGCCCGAAGCCCTGCACCAAGTCACCATCGTCATGAGCGACCGCGGCATCCCCGCCAGCTACCGCCATATGCACGGCTTCGGTTCGCATACTTACAGCTTCTGGAATGAAGCGGGCGAGCGTTTCTGGGTAAAATTCCATTTCCGCAGCCAGCAAGGCATTAAAAACCTGACCAACGAAGAAGCCGCGAAAATCATCGGAGACGACCGCGAAAGCCACCAGCGCGACCTGTACGAAGCCATCGAACGCGGCGAGTTTCCGAAATGGACGATGTACATCCAAGTCATGCCTGAAGCCGATGCGGAAAAAGTGCCGTATCATCCTTTCGATTTGACCAAAGTTTGGCCGAAAAAAGACTATCCGCTGATTGAAGTGGGCGAATTCGAGTTGAACCGCAATCCCGAAAACTTCTTCGCCGATGTGGAACAATCCGCTTTCGCACCGAGCAACCTGGTTCCCGGTATCGGCGCCAGCCCCGACAAAATGCTGCAAGCCCGTTTGTTCAATTACGCCGACGCGCAACGCTACCGCCTGGGCGTGAACTTCCGCCAAATCCCCGTCAACCGCCCGCGTTGCCCCGTCCACAGCAACCAGCGCGACGGACAAGGCCGTGCCGACGGCAACTACGGCAGCCTGCCGCACTACGAACCCAACAGCTTCGGCCAATGGCAGCAACAGCCCGACTTCGCCGAACCGCCTTTGAAAATCAACGGCGACGCGGCGCACTGGGACTACCGTCAAGACGATGACGACTACTTCAGCCAACCGCGCGCCTTGTTCAACCTGATGAGCGACGCGCAGAAACAGGCTTTGTTCGACAACACCGCCGCCGCAATGGACGACGCGCCCGACTTCATCAAATACCGCCACATCCGCAACTGCCACCGTTGCGACCCCGCCTACGGCGAAGGCGTGGCGAAAGCCTTGGGGCTGACCATTGAAGACGCGCAAGCCGCCCGCGCGACCGACCCGGCATTGGGTCAACCTGGTTTACTGTAAGGAGGCATTATGTGGATAGAAATTGAAGAACTCTTGTCTCAAGCTGTCCGATACAGCCGTTCAAACAAAAAGTAACGGTTTAAATCATTAAGAAGGCCGTCTGAAACACAAAATAAAGTTTCAGACGGCCTTTTTTGATGATGAAGTTTATTTGATTGCTTTTGATTCAATGGAACTGGCTGCCCTTATTTCTCCGTAAATCATGGCGTACCCCTTACCATCTCACGCTTCTTACTGGCAAATAAAAAACCGCACGGCTACTTGCCGTGCGGTTTTGCTTTTTGTCTGAAGGTTTCAGACGGCCTTACATCATGCCGCCCATACCACCCATGCCGCCCATGTCAGGCATAGCCGGTTTTTCTTCAGGGATTTCGGCAATCATGCAGTCGGTAGTCAGCATCAGGCCGGCGATAGATGCGGCGTGTTGCAGCGCGGAACGGGTTACTTTGGCGGGGTCGAGTACGCCCATTTCGATCATGTCACCGTATTCGCCAGAACCTGCGTTGTAACCGTAGTTGCCTTTGCCTTCCAACACTTTGTTCACGACTACGCTAGGCTCGCCGCCTGCGTTGGCAACGATTTGGCGCAGCGGAGACTCAACGGCGCGCAATACAATTTGTACGCCTGCGTCTTGGTCGGCATTGCCGGTGTGCAGGTTTTCCAAAGCGGCACGGGCGCGCAACAGGGCTACGCCGCCGCCGGCAACCACGCCTTCTTCAACGGCTGCGCGGGTAGCGTGCAGCGCGTCTTCCACGCGGTCTTTTTTCTCTTTCATTTCGACTTCGGTAGCGGCACCGACTTTGATCACTGCCACGCCGCCTGCCAGTTTGGCAACGCGCTCTTGCAGTTTTTCTTTGTCGTAATCGCTGGTTGCGGTTTCGATTTGTTGGCGGATTTCGGCAACACGCGCTTCGATTTGGGCTGCGTCGCCAAAGCCGTCGATGATGGTGGTGTTTTCTTTACCGATCTCGATGCGTTTGGCTTGACCCAAGTCTTCCAAAGTGGCTTTTTCCAAAGACAGGCCGACTTCTTCGGCAATCACGGTACCGCCGGTCAGAATGGCGATGTCTTGCAACATGGCTTTGCGGCGGTCGCCGAAGCCCGGAGCTTTCACGGCAACGGTTTTCAGGATGCCGCGGATGTTGTTCACCACCAAAGTCGCCAAGGCTTCGCCTTCTACGTCTTCAGCAATAATCAACAGCGGACGGCTGGCTTTTGCCACTTGTTCCAAAACAGGCAGCAGGTCGCGGATGTTGCTGATTTTTTTGTCGAACAGCAATACAAACGGATTGTCCAGCGCAGCGATTTGTTTTTCCGCGTCGTTGATGAAGTAAGGGGACAGGTAGCCGCGGTCGAACTGCATACCTTCGACGACATCCAATTCGTTTTCCAAAGATTTGCCGTCTTCAACGGTAATCACGCCTTCTTTGCCGACTTTTTCCATCGCTTCGGCAATAATCGCGCCGACTTGTTCGTCAGAGTTGGCGGAAATCGAGCCGACTTGTGCGATTTCTTTGGAAGTATCGCAAGGTTTGGCGATGTTTTTCAGCTCTTCAACCAAAGCGGCAACGGCTTTGTCGATACCGCGTTTCAGGTCGGTCGGGTTCATGCCGGCGGTCACGTATTTCATGCCTTCCGCTACGATGGCTTGAGCCAATACGGTAGCGGTAGTGGTACCGTCGCCCGCTACGTCGTTGGTTTTGGACGCAACTTCTTTCACCATTTGCGCGCCCATGTTTTCGAATTTGTCTTTCAGTTCGATTTCTTTAGCGACGGTAACGCCGTCTTTGGTGATGTGCGGGCCGCCGAATGCGCGGTCAACCACTACGTTGCGACCTTTAGGACCCAAAGTTACGCGGACGGCGTTTGCCAGAGTGTTCACGCCGCTGACCATTTTTTGGCGGACTTCTGTGCCAAATTGAACTTCTTTTGCTGCCATGATTGGTTTCCTTATGAAATGAAAAAATAAATATTTACAAAAAATCAGATGTTTTCAGGCCGTCTGAACAGTGCAGGCTGCTTTTCGTACAGCGCATAAATTGGGTTGCCGAACGCGATATTCAAGCTCTCCGGTGGCAATCCTTATTGCTTATTGCGCTGCGCCCACCATCGCCAAAAATTCGGCTTCAGTCAGCTTGGGCGTGTCGTTTGCCAAATCGTAATACGGGGCTTTGCAGTCGATGAAGATTTGCGATGCGGTGCGGAAGGCTGCATTGTCGGCAAACAGACCGGCGTTGATGTAGTAATCGTTGCCGACCTGCACGAACAGGTGTGTGCCGCATTCTTTGCAGAAGCAGCGTTGCGCCCATTCGGACGATGAGTAACGTCCGATGTGTTCGCTGCCTGAAATTTTGGGCGACTGCGCCGTCAGCGTGAACGATGCGCCGCCGTTCCAAGTACGGCATTTGCCGCAGTGGCAGGCGTGCAGTTCGTGCGTTTCGGGTACTTCCAGCGTTACTGCGCCGCATAAACATTGTGCGTGCATAGTGTGTTTCCTGTATTAAAACTGGGTCAAACGGGTGCAGGCTGCTTTTATTCCAAGCCCATCTGTTTCGCGAGTTCCGCATCCAACGCCTGCGCTTTGGCAAAGGCGGGACGTGCCATGTGGCGTTTCATGTAGGCCGCGAGTTCCCCATCTGCGGGCAGCACTTGCCCCCGCATAATGCCCCACGCAATCAGGCTGCTCAAATACAGGTCCAGCGCAGTGAAACGGTTGCCCAAAGCGTATTCTTTGCCGCGCAGGAACTTGGTCAGCGTGGCGACGACTTCGTCAAAGCTGCCGTAGCCGATGCTGTATTTGCGTTCCGGTGTTTCGGGAATGCCGAACCGTTTATCCATAAAGGCGTATTCGGCGTGCAGGGCAAATATCAGCCAGCGGTAAAACTCGCCGCGTTCTGCGGTGCCGGCGGCGGGAATCAGGTTTTTCTCCGGGAAGAGTTCCGCCAGAAAAGTTATCAGCGCGGCAACTTCGGTAATCACTGCATCGCCGTATTTCACCGCAGGCAGTTTGCCCATGGGATTGACGGCGAGATAGTCGGCGGATTTGGTGCCGTTTTCGCCGAAAGGCACGGGGACGACTTCATAATCCGCACCGCATTCTTCCAGCAGCCAGCGGATACCTTTACCGCGTGAATAGGGATTGGTATAAAACGTGATTTTTTTCATTTCATAAACTCCTGATTAAATTGCGAAAAAGACGTGCAGGCTGCCTGAAACTTACTCCACGATGCCGAAGATGTCTTCTTCGCGCATTACCAACAGCTCTTCGCCGTCGGCTTTTACAGTTTGACCGCTGTATTTGCCGAAGATGATTTTGTCGCCGACTTTGACATCCAGCGGACGGCGTTCGCCGTCTTTACCGATTTTACCTGCGCCCACGGCGATTACTTCGCCCATGTCGGGTTTTTCAGCGGCTGCGCCCGGCAAGACGATGCCTGATGCGGTTTTCTCTTCAGCTTCCAAGCGTTTGACGACGACGCGGTCGTGTAAAGGACGGATGGTCATGTTTTATGCTCCGATAAATAGTTTGAAAACAATCATTTGCCTTTATCCGGCAGATGCGGTTTGAAAAAGAAGGCGGCAAGTTTGTCAACAAACTTACCTTAACACAGCGGTAAATTAGGGTTTGTCCCGGTAAATTCAAGGGAAGAAGTAAAAATTTTCTATGCGGGGTCGTCTGAAAACAGACATGACAAGTTGCGTACCATCCCCGCCCTACTTTCAATGCTGATCAAGCAGGCAGGCATTTTCAGACGACCTTTTACAGACGGCGGGCTTCACATGCTTCAATCAACAAAAAACCAAACATTATTGGCGCAAAACTATGCACACCTTTACAAAATAATAGCCCACCTTTAAAATAAATAAAAATTATTATTAATAAATAATTTATCGATTAACTGAAACTTATCCAACAGAAGGAAATTTCCATGACTTCACCCCTGTTCCGCTTCAGCCTGCTTTCAATGGCACTCGCCGCCGGTTTTGCACACGCAGAAAATGAAGCCAAAGACAATGTTGTACTTGATACCGTTACCGTTAAAGGTGACCGCCAAGGCAGCAAAATCAAAACCAATATCGTCACCCTTCGTCAAAAAGACGAAAGCACATCAACCGATTTGCGCGAATTGTTAAAAGAAGAACCTGCCATCGATTTCGGCGGCGGTAACGGCACATCCCAACACATGACCTTGCGCGGCATGGGTCAGAACTCTGTCGACATCAAGGTGGACAACGCCTATTCCGACAGCCAAATACTGTATCACCAAGGCCGTTTCATCATCGACCCTGCGCTGGTCAAAATCGTCTCCGTACAGAAAGGCGCAGGCTCGGCATCTGCCGGTATCGGCGCGACCAACGGCGCGATTATTACCAAAACCGTCGATGCCGAAGACTTGCTCAAAGGTTTGGATAAAAACTGGGGCGTGCGCCTCAGCAGCGGTTATGCCAGCAATGACGGCGTAAACTACGGTGCCAGCGTGTTCGGAAAAGCCGGCAACTTCGACGGTTTGTTCTCTTACAGCCGCAACGATGAAAAAGATTACAAAGCAGGTAAAGGCTACACCAACCAATACGGTGCAAACAAAGTCTTAAAAAGCGGATTGGACAAACGCAGCTACCTCGCCAAAATTGGTGCAACCTTCGACGACCACCGCATTGTCTTAAGCCATATGCAGGATCAACACCGTGGCGAACGCTTCATCCGAGAAGAATTTGGTTGGCAGGCCTTTACCCGTCCGGACGGCAGGAAAGCTGACAATACACCCATTTACCGCGAAACTACCCAATCCAACACCAACTTAGAGTACACGGGTAAAAACCTGGGCTTTGTCGAAAAACTGAATGCCAACGCCTATGTATTGGAAAACGAGCGCTATTCTGCCGATGACAAAGGTAACGGCTACGCAGGCAATGTGGCAGGCCCGACCACAACCAAAATCACCACCAAAGGTGCAAATATCAACTTCGACAGCCGCCTTGCCGAAAAAACCCTGTTGAAATACGGTGTCAACTACCGCCATCAGGAAATCAAACCCCATGCCTTCCTGAATTCGCAATACACCAACACCGATGCCGCCCTGCAACGTCTGGTACGCGGATACAGCCTGACCAACCCGACCAAAACCGATTACGGCGTGTATGTCGAAGCCATCCAAGATATCGGCGATGTTACCCTGACCGGTGGTCTGCGTTACGACCATTTCGAGGTCAAAACCCATGACGGCAAATCGGTTTCAGACGGCAAAGTCAACCCGAGTCTGGGCGTAATTTACCAACCTGCCGAAAACTTGAGCTTCAGCGCAAGTCACAACTACGCCAGCCGCAGCCCGCGCCTGTACGACGCACTGCTGACCCACGGCCGCCGAGGCATCGTTTCCATTGCAGACGGCACAGTAGCCGAACGCGCGCGCAATACCGAAATCGGCTTCAACTACAACGACGGTACGTTTGCCGCAAACGGCAGCTACTTCTGGCAAAAAATCAGCGACGCCATCGCCAATCCGCAAGACCGCCACGGCGCGGCATTTAAAGAAACTGCCAATGCAGGCTACATCAAAAACCACGGCTACGAACTGGGCGCATCCTACCGCACAGGCGGCCTGCTGGCTAAAGTCGGTGTCAGCCACAGCAAACCGCGCATCTACGACACCCATCCTAAAAACCTGTTAAGCGCAAACCCCGAATTTGCCGTACAAACCGGTCGCACCTGGACAACCTCCCTCTCCTACCGCTTCCAAAATCCGAATTTGGAAATCGGCTGGCGTGGTCGTTACCTCCAAAAAGCCTCCGGCTCTGTGTTGGTACGCGACAAGGGTGAAGTCAAACGCAAAGGCTACGGCGTGAACGATGTATTCGCCAACTGGAAACCTCTGGGCAAAGACACGCTCAATGTCAACTTTGCCGTCAACAACGTGTTTAACAAGTTCTACTATCCGCACAGCCAACGCGGTGAAACCTTACCCGGTATCGGTCGCGATGTCCGCTTGGGTGTGAACTACCGCTTCTAAGCAATCAGCTTGAAAAAGCCGTCTGAAAACAAAAGTTTTCAGACGGCATCTAGCTTTATAATCCGATACAAGTTATCATTTCGATTTACTTTATTTCCGACCACGGAGAGACTCTATGTTACGTTTGACCGCTTTAGCCGTATGCTGCGCCCTCGCTTTGAGTGCATGTTCACCGAAAGATTCTGCTTCCAATCAGGCGCAAACTGCTTCCGCTTCTGCCGCCCAAACCGAAGGTGCAAGCCTGACGGTGAAAACCGCGCGCGGCGATGCGAAAGTGCCGCAAAATCCGGAGCGTATCGCCGTTTACGATTTGGGTATGCTCGACACTTTAAACAAACTGGGCGTGAAAACCGGTTTGTCCGTCGATAAAAACCGGCTGCCTTATTTAGACGAATATTTCAAAACCACGAAACCTGCCGGCACGCTGTTTGAGCCTGACTACGAAGCACTCAACGCTTACAAACCGCAGCTCATCATCATCGGCAGCCGTGCAGCCAAAGCATTTGACAAGTTGAACGAGATTGCGCCGACCATCGAGATGACTGCCGAAACCGCCAATCTGAAAGAAAGCTCAAAAGAGCGCATCGACGCGCTGGGGCAAATCTTTGGCAAACAGGCGGAAGCGGACAAGCTGAAAGCGGAAATCGATGCTTCGTTTGAAGCAGCGAAAACCGCTGCTCAAGGCAAAGGCAAGGGTTTGGTGATTTTGGTCAACGGCGGTAAGATGTCGGCTTTCGGCCCTTCTTCCCGTTTGGGCGGTTGGCTGCATAAAGACATCGGCGTTCCTGCTGTCGATGAATCGATTAAAGAAGGCAGCCACGGCCAGCCTATCAGCTTTGAATACCTGAAAGAGAAAAACCCTGATTGGCTGTTTGTTTTGGACCGCGGCGCGGCCATCGGTGAAGAAGGTCAGGCTGCGAAAGATGTTTTGAACAATCCTTTGGTTGCCGAAACAACTGCATGGAAAAAAGGCCAAGTCGTGTACCTCGTGCCGGAAACCTATCTGGCGGCCGGCGGCGCACAAGAATTGCTGAACGCTTCCAAACAGGTCAGCGATGCGTTTAATGCGGCCAAGTAATTCGGCACGGGCATAGCCGCCCGCCTCTTTCAGACGGCCTGAACGGTTTGATGATTCACAGGATCAAGCTGCTTGATCTGAAGTCATTGGATTTAGGCCGTCTGAAAATACATGGTGCAAATGGACAATTTTTGCCTGTTTGCATCTGTTTTTATGATGGGCAAACCTGCCTTTTTCGCAAAATACCTTAACCCTTCTTTCAGACGGCCTTATTTTTTCCGAACCATTTTATGTTTCACAAACCTTCATTTTTAAATGCGGTCAACGGTGTAGCGCTGCTGATATTGTTTGCCGTCAGCCTGTCGGTCGGCGTGGCCGACTTCAAATGGTCCGCCCTGTTTTCGCTATCCGACAGCCAGCAAGTCATGTTCATCAGCCGCCTGCCGCGCACGTTTGCGATTGTGCTGACGGGCGCGTCGATGGCGGTGGCCGGCATGATTATGCAGATTTTGATGCGCAACCGTTTTGTCGAACCGTCGATGGTGGGCGCAAGCCAAAGCGCGGCTTTGGGTTTGCTGCTGATGACCCTGCTGCTACCGGCCGCGCCGCTGCTGGCAAAAATGTCGGTTGCCGCCGTTGCCGCGCTGATCGGGATGTTGGTCTTTATGCTGCTGATCCGCCGCCTGCCGCCGACCGCGCAACTGATGGTGCCTTTGGTCGGGATTATTTTCGGCGGTGTGATTGAGGCGGTGGCCACCTTTATCGCGTATGAAAACGAAATGCTGCAAATGCTCGGCGTGTGGCAACAGGGCGATTTTTCCGGCGTGTTGCTCGGACGGTATGAGCTGTTGTGGGCAACGGGGATTTTGGCTTTGTTTGCCTATTTGATTGCCGACCAGCTGACGATTTTGGGTTTGGGCGAAACAGTAAGCGTAAATTTGGGACTGAACCGGACGGCGATTATGTGGTCGGGGCTGATTATTGTGGCGCTGATTACGTCTTTAGTGGTCGTGACGGTCGGCAATATTCCGTTTATCGGCCTAGTCGTGCCGAACATCATCAGCCGCCTGATGGGCGACAAACTACGCCAAAGCCTGCCTGCGGTGGCCTTGCTGGGCGCGTCTTTGGTGTTGCTGTGCGATATTGTCGGACGCGTAATTGTGTTTCCGTTTGAAATTCCGGTCTCTACGGTTTTTGGCGTGATGGGGACGGCTTTGTTTTTATGGCTTTTATTAAGGAAACCTGCTCATGCCGTCTGAAAAAAATATCGGTTTTATGGCAGGAAGCAGCCGCCCGTTGTGGGCCGCCTTTGCGCTGTTGCTGGTTTCCTGCGTTCTGTTTATGACACTCAACGTCAAAGGCGATTGGGACTTTGTCTTGCATCTGCGTCTGACCAAGCTTGCCGCGCTGCTGATGGTTGCCTATGCGGTCGGCGTGTCCACGCAACTCTTCCAAACGCTGACCAATAATCCGATTCTGACCCCTTCGATTTTGGGTTTCGATTCGCTGTATGTGTTTTTGCAGACCTTGCTGGTGTTTACGCTCGGCGGCGTGGGCTATGCTTCCCTGCCGTTGACGGGCAAATTCGGCTTTGAACTGGTCGTCATGATGGGTGGCTCGCTGCTATTGTTCTACACGCTCATCAAACAAGGTGGACGCGATTTGTCGCGCATGATTTTAATCGGCGTGATTTTCGGGATTTTGTTCCGCAGCCTGTCGTCGCTGCTTTCGCGCATGATTGACCCCGAAGAATTTACCGCGGCGCAGGCGAATATGTTTGCCACCTTCAATACCGTCCACTCGGAATTGTTGGGTATCGGCGCAGTCGTGTTGCTCATCAGCGCCGCCGTGATCTGGCGCGAACGCCACCGCCTCGATGTTTACCTGCTCGGCCGCAATCAGGCCGTCAATTTGGGCATCAACTACACGCGCAATACCTTATGGCTGCTGTTGTGGATCGCCGCGTTGGTTGCAACTGCGACCGCCGTTGTCGGCCCGGTAAGCTTTTTCGGCCTGCTGGTTGCCGCGCTGGCCAACCACTTTTCCCCGTCGGTCAAACATTCCGTCCGCCTGCCCATGACTTTTTGTGTCGGCGGCATCCTGTTGATCGGCGGGCAAACCATCTTCGAACACTTCCTCGGCATGCAGGCCGTATTGAGCGTGGTCGTCGAATTTGCAGGCGGATTGGTATTTTTATATTTGGTGTTGAAAAAGAAATAAATTAAACGTGCCCAAACGCTCGCAAAAATAAATTCAGGCCGTCTGAAACCTTCAGACGGCCTAAGCAAACCCATAAAGGACAACCCTCATGACACCAGAACGCCTCCCTTCATTCTTCGATGACGCCCCGACCATTACCGTCCAAGACGCATTGGCCAACTTCCTCGGCGCGGCCGAAAACGGCATCCTCACTTACCGCTACGCCGATGCCGTGCGCCTGTGCGGCCACTCCTGCCCGACCGTCGCCGGAGCCTACCTAATGGTCATCAAAGGCCTGAAAGCACTTTACGGCGCAGAGCTGCCGCAACGCGGCGACATCGAAGCCTTTATGCAGGGCGAGCGTGACGAAGGCACGACCGGCGTTACCGCTTCCGTCGTCCAACTCCTTACCGGCGCGGCACCTGAAACCGGCTTTGGCGGCGTAGGCCCTGCCGGACGCTTTGCCCGCCGCCATCTCTTGTCCTTTGGTGCAGGAGAAATCAACGGCACACTCGCGCTCCACCGCCGCGATACCGGCAAAACCGTTGCCGTCAGCCTCAACGCCGCGCTCCAACCCTTTGCGCCGCAAATGCGCGACATCATGCCCAAAGCCGTCAGCGGCAGCGCAAGTACTGACGAACTCAAACAATTCGGCGAGCTTTGGCAAGAACGCGTCCGCGCCTTCCTGATTGATCAAGCCGACAATCCCGAATTTGTCACCGTCAGCGAAATTTAACCACACCATACAGAAATAAAATTCAGGCGGCCTTAAAACTCAAGGCCGTCTGAAACTCAAATTCCCACTTGGACCCGCCTATGATTACCATCCGCAACGTCAGCCACACCATCGGCAGCAACCCCATCCTCAACGACGTCAGCCTCGACATCCCCGAAGGCGGCATTACCGCGCTGATCGGACCGAACGGCGCAGGCAAGTCCACACTCCTCTCCTTTATGGCGCGCCTGCAGCCCTTGGTACACGGCGACATCAGCTACGCAGGCAAAGACATCAAAACCACCCCCACCGCCGAACTCGCCCGCACACTTTCCATCCTTACCCAAGAAAACAGCATCATGAGCCGCATTACCGTGCGCGATCTGCTCATGTTCGGCCGCTACCCCTACCATCAAGGCAGGCCGTCTGAAACTGATAAAACCATCGTCGAAGAAGCGCTCGCCGAGTTCCACCTGCAAGACTTCGCCGACCGCTACCTGACCGAGCTTTCCGGCGGCCAACGCCAACGCGCCATGATTGCCATGGTGTTCTGCCAGCGCACCGACTACGTTTTGCTGGACGAACCGCTGAACAACCTCGACATGTATCATGCCCGCTCCCTCATGCAAATCCTGCGCCGGCTGACTGACGAACACAAACGCACCACCGTCGTCGTCCTGCACGACATCAACCAGGCCGCCGCCTACGCCGATTACGTCGTCGCCATGAAAAACGGCCAAGTCGCCATGCAGGGCAAGCCCAACGATATTTTCACCGCCGAAAACATCAAAACCCTATTCGATATGGACGTCAACGTCCTCGATTACGAAGGCAAAAAACTGGTTATCCACCATATCTAAATCCGACAAAAAGGCCGTCTGAAACCCGATTACTCATGTTTCAGACGGCCTTTGCCTATTCAAAGCGTTTATTTTTTATCGTACAAACCGCGCACCACGCGACCGATCGCGGCAATGCCTTTTTCCAACGTTTCCGCGTCCTGCGCAATGCTCATGCGGATGCACTCGCGTGCGTGCGGATAATCTTGCGTATCGATGCCGACAAAGAAATGCTCGCCCGGAATAATCAGCGTGCCTTCAGCCTTGAGCATTTCATACAAGGTTTTCGACGAAACAGGCAGGTTTTCAAACCAAAGCCACAAGAAAATCGCACCTTCAGGCTTGTGGATTTTCAACGGATACGCGCCCAATTCACGCTTGAGCAGGGAGACCGCCGTTTGCGCCTGCTGACGGTAAAACGGCTGAATCACTTCATCGGCCAGCTGTTTCAGACGGCCGTCGTTCAACAGCGGAGCCGCAATCGCCGCGCCGAAACGGGTTGGCGACAGGTTCACAATTGCATTCAAACTGCTGACGGCTTTGACCACTTCCGGCGCGGCGACAATAATGCCGGTACGCACGCCGGGCAGGCCGATTTTAGAAAGGCTGAAGCAGAGGATAATGTTTTCGTGCCAGTTGAGCGTCACATCGCTGTAAATAATATTCGGGAACGGCATTCCGTAAGCGTTGTCGATAATCAGCGGAATCCCGTGTTCTTGCGCCAAAGCGTCCAAACGCGCCATCTCGCCGTCGGTCAGCACATTACCGGTCGGGTTGGTCGGGCGCGAACAGCAAATCGCACCGATTTTGCCCTCTTTCAATTCAGGCAGGCTCTCCAGCGCGTCAAAGTCCACGCGGTATTTGAAAAATCCCGCTTCGCCTTCGTGTTCGACGTTTTCGATTTTCGGCTTAACCGAAATAAAATGCTGCCCTTCGACATGCACGTCGGCATAACCGATATATTCAGGCGCAAGCGGCAACAAAATGGCTTTTTCAGCCGTTTGGCCGTCTGAAAGATTAAACTTGCCGCCGAACAGGTTGAACAAATAGAAAAACGCGTTTTGCGAACCATTGGTCAGCGCGATATTGTCCGCCGTCAGATTCCAGCCGTATTCACGGTTGAGAAACTCAGTCAAAGCCGCAATCAGCGCCGCATCTCCCTGCGGATTGGAATAATTGCCGATATTCTCAACAGCGTGTTCCGTCGCCAGCTTGGAAAACACATCGGCGAACACCGCATTGACTTCAGCAATCTTCGCCGGATTGCCGCCGCCAAGCATATTGACGGACTTGTCGCTTTTGAGCGCGTCGCCCAAATCGTCCATCAACTGCAAAATACCGCTGTGTTGTGTGAATTTTTCGCCGAATGCTGAAAACTGCATGGAAACTCCATTGCTGGGTATGTGGAAACAATAAACCGCTATTATAAGAACAAAGGCCGTCTGAAAACCAGTTATCCTGATTTTTCAGACGGCCTATTTGACGGAATAGTGGCTTGATACAACCTTATTGGTCTACAGGTATTATTTCTTCCTGCCAAAAATCAGTGATATCACCGACAAGATCAAGAAACCGGCAAATAAAATTTTGGCTATGCCTGCCGCACTACCTGCAATACCACCGAAACCTAATACAGCTGCAATAATAGCGATTATAAAGAAAACGATCGAATAATGAAGCATGATTTTTTTCCTTTCGGTTTAATATAAAAACGGTCGAGTGAGACCCGACCGTTTATGGTGAAATTCAACGGTCTTAGTTGTTCAACCAATCATCAATTTCTTTTTCAACTTCATCTTTAGTACGGCCGTAACGCTCTTGGAGCTTACCGGCCAACTGATCGCGCTTGCCTTCGATGATGTCCAAATCGTCGTTTGTCAACTCGCCCCATTTTTCTTTGGCTTTACCTTTAAGCTGCTCCCATTTTCCTTTGATAATATCTTCATTCATGGTTATACCATCCTATCTTATTGATTAATATTTGACTCACGGATAAAATCGCTTGCATTTAACCTTACTTGATAATTTTTTAATTTGCAAGCAATGCCAATGCTGATTTTTTAATCAGCTAACCAATAGCTTATCAATTTCTTAATTAATCAATAAGTTATACAAAACCGTTAAATTTTGAAAATATTAAGATATTATTGATTGCCGCCTTTTAAGTGTATTTTTTAAATCAATCGACCTCACTATAAAAAACAGGCCGTCTGAAAATCTTTCAGACGGCCTTTTACTATCCAATCTTTCCTTAACGGCCAAAATTGTCTCGGCGTTCGCGCCAGTCTTGGCGGATGGAGCCGCTTTTGCTGACCGGTGTGTCTTGTTCGACTTCCCAAATAAAATTCGTTCCGCCGACAATCGGATGCGAGCCGCGCAAACCGATGTGGCTGCCTTGGTCGGCAACGGCGGTTCGGCTGTATGATTGGCCGCCGAAACGGGTTTGCGAGGTTTCGATGCCGCTTTTGATGCTGCCGTAGAGCTGTACGTCGGCGTGTGCGGCAAGTGCGGCGGTGGAAAGTGCGGCAGTGAGGAGAAGTTTCAAGTTCATGGTTTATCCTTTTTTGGAGAGGAATTGTGTGACGATTGTATCGGCCTTGTGCGTAAACAAGTTACAATTCTTGCAAAATCTGACAGGAGTTTTGATGATGCGCTCTTTACGCGCCGCCGCTGTGCAAATGGTGTCGTCCACCGACCCCGAAACCAATATTGCCACCATGAAGCGCCTTGTTCGCGATGCTGCCAAACAAGGGGCGGATTGGGTGTTGCTGCCCGAATATTGGCCGCTGATGGGCAAAAACGATACGGACAAGCTGGCATTTGCCGAGCCTTTGGACGATGGACGCGTTGGCAAAACCTGCCACACCCGTTTTCAGACGGCCTTAAGCGAAACGGCAAGGGAATGCGGCGTGGTGTTGTTTGGCGGAACTGTTCCGCTGCAAAGCCCAGACGCTGGCAAGGTGATGAACACGATGCTGGTGTATGACCGCGACGGCAACCGAATCGGGCTTTACCACAAAATGCACCTTTTCGGCTTTTCCGGTTTGGGCGAACGCTACGCCGAAGCCGATACAATATTAGCGGGCAACGATGTGCCGAAATTGAGCGTGGACGATGTTCCGCTGGCGGCCGGGGTCTGCTACGATTTGCGCTTTCCTGAGTTTTTCCGCGCCCAGCAGCCGTTTGATGTTTTGCTGTTACCGGCTGCATTTACCTACACGACCGGCAAGGCGCATTGGGAATTGCTGCTGCGCGCCCGTGCGGTGGAAAACCAATGCTACGTCATCGCGTCGGCACAAGGCGGACTGCATGAAAGCGGCCGCCGCACATTCGGCCACAGTATGATTATTGACCCTTGGGGCGATGTATTGGCGACGTTGCCGGAAGGCGAAGGCGTGATTTGTGCCGATTTGGATACTGCGCGCCTGCAAAGCGTGCGCACGCGCCTGCCTGCCCTGAAACACCGATTACTTTAAACACGCACTATGTCCCAGTTCCAACCCACACGCATTCTTGGCATCGACCCTGGCAGCCGCGTGACCGGCTTCGGCGTGATTGATGTCCACGGCCGCGAACATCATTATGTTGCTTCCGGCTGTATCAAAACGCCGACCGGCGCGTCGCTTTCCGAACGCATCGCCGTGATTGTCCGCCATATCGACGAAATCATCCGCCACTATCAACCCCATCAGGCAGCCATCGAGCAAGTATTCGTCAACGTCAATCCGGCCGCAACGTTAATGCTCGGTCAGGCGCGCGGTGCAGCGATTGCCGCTTTGGTCATGCACGATTTGCCCGTGTTTGAATACACCGCTCTTCAGGTCAAGCAGGCTGTGGTCGGCAAGGGCAAGGCCGCCAAAGAGCAAGTGCAGCATATGGTGGTCCAAATGCTTGCACTTTCAGGCACGCCGCAAGCCGATGCCGCCGACGGACTCGCCGTCGCCCTCACCCACGCCCTGCGCAATCACGGATTGGCTTCGCAACTCAACCCCGACGGCTTGCAGGTCAAGCGCGGCCGTTTCCAATGGTAAGCCGACATTCAGGCCGTCTGAAATCGTGTTCCAGCCCGTTTTCAGATGGCCTTTCGGTTATAATAGCCCTTTGCCCACATACAGCGAGCCTTCATGAAAGCCGCCTTCCTTTTTCTCTACCTCATCCGCCTGCTGCCTTTTTGCGTGTTGCACAAGATTGCCGACGCGATCGGTATTCTCGCCTATTACGCGGTCAAACCGCGCCGCAAAGTCGGCGAAATCAACCTCAAAAAATGCTTTCCCGAGCTAAACGACAGCCAGCGCACCGCCCTGCTCAAACGCCACTTCCAACACATGGCCAAGCTGATGCTCGAATACGGCCTCTACTGGTACGCGCCTGCGGACAAGCTGCGCTCGTTGGTACGCTATCAAGACAAACACCATCTTGACGAAGCCCTCGCCGTCGGCGAAAAAGTCATCATCCTCTATCCGCACTTTACCGCATTTGAAATGGCGGTTTACACGCTCAATCAGGATGTGCCGCTGACCAGCATGTATTCGCACCAAAAAAACAAAGCTCTGGACGAGCAAATCCTGAAAGGCCGCCACCGCTACAACAATGTTTTCCTGATCGGCCGTACAGAAGGCCTGCGCGCCATCATCAAACACCTGCGCAAAAGCGATGCGCCCTTTCTTTATCTGCCCGACCAAGACTTCGGCCGCAACGATTCCATTTTCGTCAATTTCTTCGGCATTCAGACGGCCACGATTACCGGCCTCAGCCGTATCGCCGGCATGACCAAAGCCAAAATCATTCCCGCCATCCCCACGCGTGAAGCCGACAATACCGTAACCCTGCGCTTCTATCCGGCTTGGGACAATTTCCCGACCGAAAATGTCGAAGCCGATACCCAGCGCATGAACGACTTCATCGAAGAGCGGGTACGCGAGCATCCCGAACAATATTTCTGGCTGCACAAACGCTTCAAAACCCGTCCCGAAGGCGAAAACAGCTTTTATTGACTACATTAAATTACAATTTAAATAGGCAAAAAGCGACGAAATCCTTCTTTCGCTGCTTTTTCATTTTAATTGAATCAAACCGAAACTCATGTTCGATTCCAAACAATCAAATAACATTCCGCTTTAAATGCTTTAAAAACAGCTTTTTTATCGCGATTGAAACTCTCAAACAACCCTATATTTTTTCTCAAATGAAAAACATCAGTCTCAATACACTTTTTTCATTTACATATTAAATTTAATTCCTTTTAAAAACAATATGTTGCAAAACAGTTCATCCAAAAAAACACAATTTAATCATTCAAAATATGCAATAAAAGTAAATTTAAAATGAAAAATACAAAATAAATATCTAAATTTAAAATAATCATGAAATTTAATTGCAAAAATATGACAAAAATTGCAATTTATACTGGGCCAGACCTTCAGAAAAAAATACTTGGCAAACTGTAAAAATTCGCGTAAATTTCACTACATTAAATTACAAAACATTCAGACGGCCTCAGCCGGTTTTAGATCTTTTGTAAGCAGTTTTCTGATATTGCAAGAAATTGCGGTATTTTAGAGGATTTCGGTGCAATGCCCGAAATGAAAGTTTACCGATGCAGAGTTGAGCTGCATCTGTAAAGCCGCAGGTGAAAGCCTGTATTGTTTGTGAAGCGTAAATCTCTGATTTGAGGTATTGGGGCAATCCTGTGGGGGATTGCCTCTTTTTTTATCTGCGCCGTCATGCCACAATGACATCATCCCTTATCCAACCCGATCACGCCATGACTCCGATACTCGCCTTCGACATCGAAACCATTCCCGACGTAAACGGCATCCGCCTGCTTTACGATTTACCTGCCGATTTGCCCGACAACGAAGTCGTCCTGTTTGCCCAACAGCAACGCCGCGCCAAAACTGGCAGCGACTTTATGCAACACCATCTGCACCAAGTCGTCGCCATCTCCTGCTGTATGCGCTGGGGGCAGGACAAAATCCGCGTCAGTACCATCGGCGATCCCGAAGACAGCGAAGAAGTCATGATTGCCAAGTTCTTCGAGGTCATCGAAAACTATACGCCACAACTCGTCAGCTGGAACGGCGGCGGTTTCGACCTGCCCGTCCTCCACTACCGCGCCCTGATACACGGCATCAGCGCCGCCCGCTATTGGGACATGGGCGACGGCGATTTTGGCGACAGCCGCGACTTTAAGTGGAACAACTACATCAGCCGCTACCACACCCGCCATTGCGACCTGATGGATTTGCTCGCCCTCTACCAACCGCGCGCCAGCGTGCCTTTGGACGATATGGCCAAACTCTGCGGCTTCCCCGGCAAACTGGGCATGGACGGCAGCAAGGTTTGGGATGCTTATCATGCAGGCCGTCTGAAAGACATCCGCGATTATTGCGAAACCGATGCCGCCAATACCTACCTGATGTACATGCGCTTTCGCATGATGAGCGGTGCGCTCGATGCCGACGAATACGAAGTCGAAATCAAACGCATCAAACATTATCTGGCCGCACAAGCCGAAGAAAAACAACATTGGGCGGAGTTCGTCGCTGCTTGGCGTTAAACCAGGCCGTCTGAACAGACAAACCAGAAAACCCAAAGGGCGTGATCGACACGCCCTTTTTTATATTCCGACAAATCATGCCCGCTAAGCAGGCAAACGCCCCAGCGTGACCCTGTCCAATCCTGCCAAATCCTGTTCGGTCGCCACTTCTGCAAAACCGTTCTCCAACATAATATTCCGCACTGCTTCGCCTTGGTCATAGCCATGTTCAAACAGCAGCCAGCCGTTGGCTTTCAGGTATTTGGGGGCTTCTTGGGTAATGTGGCGGATATGGCTGAGGCCGTCTGAAAAGTCGGTCAGCGCGTTTTGCGGTTCAAACCTCAAATCTCCTTGCGATAAATGTTCATCACCGCTCTCGATATACGGCGGATTGGAAACAATCACATCGTATCGGCCTTCAGACGGCCTGTCGGTATCAAACCACGAACCCTGCGCAAACTCGACTTTTGCGCCCAATTCGGCCGCATTTTGACGGGCGGTATCCAAAGCACCGACGCTGATATCGGATGCCCGAACATCGGCATCAACGCGTTCAAGCGCGACGGTCACGGCAATGGCACCGCTGCCCGTTCCCAAATCCCACACACGTCCTTGCGGCGGCAAGCGTTTGAGCACGGCTTCCACCAAATGCTCGGTTTCAGGGCGTGGAATCAGCACATGGGGATTGACGGCAAAACGTCTCCCGTAAAATTCACGCTCGCCCAACAGATAGGCCATCGGCTCGCCTTTCAGACGGCGTTGCGCCAGCCTGTCCGCCCGCTGCCGGACTTCGTCCGGAATTTCTTCCCCGCCCCGTGTCAACAACTGCACGCGCGTATATCCCGAAGCATATTTCAGCAGCATTCTTGCTTCATTTTTAGGTAGTTTTGACAAGCCCAACCATTCGTCAAACATCATTTTTTATCCCGTCTGCCGCCGATGCGGCTCGAACATTTTTTCCGGCTTTGCGGCACGCTTATTCAAAAAATATCATTTTCGCTTTGAAATTATATAATAAAGAAAAACACCTTATCGCCGTTTCGATACCGTAGGAATTTATCCGAATAACAGAAACGCTCCGCCGTCATTCCGCGAAAGCGGTCATCCGGAAACATAAGGCTGAAGCGATTTTCGGGAATGACGATTTGAAAGTTGCCCGAAATTCAAAAACAAGCGAAACCGAACGGGGCGGATTCCCTTCCAAGCGGCAACAACGGAATAAATAAAAAACAATGATATAGTTGATTTTACTTTGAATTTGCGATATTTGCGGCAGCTGAAAAAATCCGCACCCGCCTTCAAATGCGGATACGGATTTTCTTGTTAAACAAACTTATTCAGCCAACAATGCTTCCGGTTTGACTTTTTCGCCATACACGGGCAACAGGGTTTTTTCATAGGCGGCTTTCAGACGGCCGTCTTTTTTCATGGCGGCGATTTCGCCGTTGACCCAGTTCAAGAGATCGGCGTTGCCTTTTTGAACGGCGGGTGCGATAAATTCGGCAGGGCCTAAATTACCGATGGCGACTTCAAAATCCGGGTTTTCTTTCGCCCATGCCCACAGCAGGGCGTTGTCGTGGGCGAGTGCTACGCCGCGGCCGTCTTTCAGTGCGTCGAAGGTTTCGGTGTTTTGGTCAAATTTCAGCAGTTTGACTTCAGGATGGCTTTTGGTGAAGAAGGCGTCGGCGGTAGTACCTTTGTTGACCAGCAGGGTTTGGTCTTTCAATTGCGCCACGTCGGTAATCGGTTTGTCTTTGGGGGAAACCACGCCCAAGGCCACTTTCATGTAGGGGTCGGCAAAGTCGACAGCTTCGGCGCGTTCGGGTGTTTTGGTGAAGTTGGCCAGGATGAGGTCGACTTTGCCGGAACGGACGTATTCGACGCGGTTTGCGGCCTCGGTCAGGACGAACTCGACTTTGTCGGGGCTGCCGAGCAGATCTTTGGCCAGATCTTTGGCGATTTCAACGTCAAAACCTTGGTTTTTACCGTTGGCATCAACATAGCCGAACGGAGGCTTGTCTCCGAATACGCCGATACGGATCACGCCTTTTTCTTTGATTGAGGCAACGGTTGCCGCGCCGCCGCTTTGTGAAGATTGGGCATCGCCGGAGCCGCCCCCGCAGGCGGTCAGACCGACGGCGATGGCAGCGGAAGCGAGTAGCGCTTTGAATTTTGCGTTCAGTTTCATTGGGAATCTCCTTTTTGAATGTTTGCTTGGGATGGAATGCCGTCTGAAAGGGGGTTCGGACGGTTTGCGGTAAATCAGTAGTCCATGCCTGCCAGAAATTGGCGGGCGCGTTCGCTTTTTGGTGCGGAGAAGAAGGTTTCGGGGTCGGACGATTCGACGATGCCGCCTTTGTCCATGAAGACGATGCGGTCGGCAACTTTGCGTGCAAACCCCATTTCGTGGGTAACAATCAGCATACTCATCCCTTCGTGGGCGAGTTCCAAAACCACTTCCAAGACTTCGCGCACCATTTCGGGGTCGAGTGCGGCGGTGATTTCGTCCAGCAGGATGACTTCCGGATTTAGGCACAGGGCGCGGACAATGGCGATGCGCTGTTTTTGTCCGCCGGAGAGTTCGCGTGGATAGGCGTTTTTGCGGTCGGATAAACCGACGCGTTCCAACAGTTTGTCGGCTTGTGCTTCCGCTTCGGCGCGGTTGCGGTTTTGTACTTTTACCGGGCCTAAGAGGATGTTTTCGATGACGGTCATGTGGGCAAACAATTCATAGCTTTGAAAGACCATGCCGACTTTTTGCCGGGCGGTTTGCCAGGAAACGTCTTTGCCGAATTCGCCGATGCCGTCCATCACGATGCTGCCGCCTTGGTGCGGCTCCAAACCGTTGACGCAACGCAGGAGGGTAGATTTGCCGCAGCCGGACGGACCCAATAACACAATCACTTCGCCTTTTTCCAAGTCCAAATCTAAGGATTGAATGGCGGTTACGCTGCCGTATTGTTTGTGCAGCTTGCGGATGCTCAATAAAGCCATATCAGTGTTCCCATTTTTGTTCCAGCTTTGTCGCCAACAGCGACAGCGGCCAACAGCATAAAAAATACAGCATAAAAATCAGGCCATAAACCCAAAATGAGGCATTGGGCTGCGTCAGCAGAGAGTTTTCAATAATTTGTTGCCCCACTTTGACCACTTCAATCACGCCGATAAGCGAGGCGAGCGAACTGGTTTTAATCATTCGCGTAAACAAATTAACCGCCCCCGGCAAAGCACGGCGGACACTTTGCGGCAATTCGATGTAGCGGAACACTTGACGACGGCTCAAACCCAGTGCCAAGCCCGATTCGACTTGATGTTTTTCAATCGATTCCAATGCGCCGCGCACCAAATCGCCCATTTCGGCGATGCCCCAAAGCGTAAAAACCCAAACGCAAACCCAAAATCCGCCGATGTGTATGCCCGTCCACACGGACAAACCGAAATACAGGCCGAACAGCCACACCAAAATCGGCACGATGCGGATGGTTTCGAGATAAAACCGTCCGATAAGGCGGACAAGCCGGTTGCGCGAACGCAAAACCAGGCCGAACAACGTCCCCAATACGCAAGAAGCCGCAACAGAGATTAAAGAAATTTGTGCCGTTAAGAGCAGGCCTTCGCCCAAACGTGCCGCATTTTTTCCTTCAAAAAGCCAGTCAAACGCCATATTTCGCCCTCCGTATGCGGTTTTCCAATCGCCGCACCAACAAAGAAACAGGTAGCAGGATAATCAGATAAGCGGCAAACAGCAGGAACAATGCCTCGTTGGTTTTGTAGTCCATACCAATCACATCTTTGGTAACAAACAACAATTCCGCAATACCGACCGCGCTAATAACGGATGTTTCTTTTATTAAAAACAATACATTAGCGGCAACAGCCGGAAAAGCGACCGCCCAAGCCTGCGGCAATTCGACATAGCGGAACACTTGAAATCGGCTCAAACCAACGGCTTTGCCCGCCTCGACCTGCCCTTTTGGCACTGCCAAAATGCCGGCGCGGACGGCTTCCGCCATATAGCTTGCGCCCAAGAAAACCAGCGCGATCACGCCGCAGGTGAAACCGTCCCATTTAATGCCCATTTTCGGCAGGCCGTAATACAGGAAAAACAACTGGATCAACAGGGGCGTATTGCGCGACAGTTCGATATAGGCGCGTGCCAATGCGTAGAAAGGGCGGATGCGGTATGCCGTTACCACGGCGACGGGCAGGCCGAACAGCAACGACAAAACAACGCCGTAAACGGACAATTCCAGCGTCAGCTTTGCCGCATCGGCGAATTTGGGTATGGCATCGATCAGATAAGGCCAGTTCATCAGAATCAGACAATCAGCTTAACGAAAGGCGGTATTTTAATTAACTTGTAAGATAATGTTAAAGAATTCTTGGGAATATCAAACATCATAAAAAAGAATAAGGCGATGCCGTCTGAAAAAACTTTCAGACGGCATCGTGCCGGATTCCGCGTCAGATTGCGCTGCCGCCGACGGTCAGCCCGGCATCGATACGCAAAGTCGGCTGCCCCACGCCGACAGGGACGCTCTGCCCTTCTTTGCCGCACACGCCGACACCGCTGTCCAACGCGGTATCGTTGCCTATCATCGAAACATGTTTCAGCACTTCGGGGCCGTTGCCGATGATGGTCGCGCCTTTGACAGGATATTGCAGCCTGCCGCCTTCGACCCACCACGCTTCGGATGCGCTGAATACGAACTTGCCGCTGGTAATGTCCACTTGTCCTCCGCCGAAGTTGACGGCGTAAATGCCCTTGTCGATGGACGCGATGATTTCTTCCGGCTCATAGCCGCCGTTTTCCATAAAGGTATTGGTCATGCGCGGCATAGGCGCAGAAGCGTAACTTTCGCGGCGGCCGTTGCCGGTCGATTGCGTGCCCATTAGGCGGGCGTTGGTTTCGTCCTGCATATAGCCGACCAAAATACCGTCTTCAATCAATACCGTGCGGCGGGTTTCATTGCCTTCGTCGTCAATATTGAGCGAACCGCGTCTGTCGGCAATATCGCCTTGGTCCACAACGGTCACGCCTTTGGCAGCCACGCGCTCGCCGATTCGGCCGGAGAAAACGCTGGTTTCTTTGCGGTTGAAATCGCCTTCCAAACCATGTCCGACCGCTTCGTGCAGCAACACGCCCGGCCAGCCGTTGCCCAAAACAACGGTCATCTCGCCGGCAGGCGCAGGACGGGATTCGAGATTGGTCAGGGCTTGTTTGACGGCGGAATCGACAAACCGATGCACCAAGTTTTCATCGAAATACACCAAATCATAACGTCCGCCGCCGCCCGCGCTGCCCTGCTCGCGACGCTCGCCCTGCTTGGCAATGACGGTTACATTCATGCGCACCATCGGGCGGATATCGGCAGCGTGTTTACCGTCCAGACGGGCGATGTACACCATGTCGTATTCGCAGGTCAAACCGGCCATCACTTGCACGATACGCGGATCGGCGGCTTTGGCCAGCGTTTCGACTTTGTTCAACAGCGCGACTTTGGCAGCGGAATCAAGGCTGGCAATAGGGTCAATCGCCATGTGGACAGGTTTGCCGTAGGCAGGTGTCGGCACTTTGACACTGGCTTCGCCGCCGGCCGCACCAATCACGCGCACTGCTTTGGCAGAGCGGTTGATCGAATCGATACACAGGCTGTCGGCGTAGGCAAAAGCGGTTTTATCGCCCGAAACGGCACGCACGCCCACGCCCTGATCGATTTGGAAGCTGCCCGATTTGACGATGCCTTCTTCCAGATGCCAACTTTCATAGGCAGTGCGCTGACAATAGATGTCGGCATAATCGACATGGTTGGCGCCGATAATGCTCAGGCTTTGGGCGAGCAAATCAGGGGAAAGATGGTTGGCTTCGAGCAAATCTCGCTGTACGGCGGCGTAGGTTTGTTGCATAATTCTTCAGACGGCCCGACAAGCAGGCAAAGTTAATTTGGCCTTGATTATACGGTATTTTATATGGATTTGGATATGTTGATTGCTTGGGTTTATGAGTGATTGAAACAAATCAAAAGGCCGTCTGAAACATAGGGTCGAAATGTTTGCCTTACCCTATTTCAACGTCAGCCGCGTGAAGAAGATAACAAATCATCGTAGGATTGATGTAGCACTGGCTGATAAAGATTCAAATAATAAATAGATTGGAATTAAAATGAAAAAGTTACTTGTTGTATTGCTAGGACTGGCAAGCCTTAATGTTTATGCTGCTGACCCCGTAACCAGAGGAGCATTACAAAACAATCCGGCACTGTGTCAGTATGGCTACAATCCCAACTGTACATCGTCTCGTCAGTATCAACAAAATCAACCTACGGAAATTGTTAATATCAATGTTCCTTCAAAATACGGAGCATGGGCAATCAATCCTAAAACAGGTATATCAGGTGGTGCACTTGAGATGGATTCACTTGAGGCTGCAAAAAGGCTGGCCATTAAAACCTGCGAAGAAGGTGGAACAAATAAACCGTGTAAAGTTAGAGCCTGGGTTCGCAACGGCTGTATCGCCGTTGCTCAAGCAAAAGATGGTTCAGCTTTTTTTGGCATAACCGACCCGGGTATGGCTGAAGCGGAGGCATTAAGAAAATGTCGAAAACGTGGAGCTTTACAATGTAGAATTATTGCTACAGAAGGTTGCTCTATGCCGAAATTCTAATAGACCAAAGGCCGTCTTTATTCAGACGGCCTTTTCAATCACGGCAAAGCCGATACCGAAATTTAATTTCCATACAAAACAAATCATTACGACAAAACCCATTATTTTTTCAATTTTGCTATTGATAATAGTTATTATTAGCGTATAATCAAAACCACTCGGAAGACGTCCTAATCCGAGCCATTAAACGACAGATTTTATCCCCCTCTTTCCCATTATCTCTTGATACTCGGAGTGCGCATATACGAAACATACCTGTTCCCCTTTATATCAGATACTCAAAACCGAAAACATGAAACCCACTGCCGATACAGTGGGTTTCGTGTTTTGTGGTGTTCGGTTTATCAGGCTTGGGACTGCTTATCAGGCCGTCTGAAACCGAATAGACCTGATTATCGGCAGGTTTTCATGTTCAACTTGCCATAACGGCCGACAATGTTTCTGATGTCTTGGGCGTCGCGCTCGTCAACTGCCATGAAGACTACGGTCATGCGCGCCACGCTCAAACCGGTATCGGGTGCGCTTCTGTCTTCCTGTTCGACAATGCGCGCGCCGCCGAAACCTGCGCTGGACAAGCGTGAAATCAAAACTTGGGCGGAAGAGCGGCTGCGTGTTACGTCAATGCTGATTTCGCCGTTGTGAATGCTGCCGCTAAAGCCGCGGCTGCCCAAGGCATCAAGCTGGGCGGAGGTGTCGCCGTCGGCAGGCAAAACCACGCGGAAGGTTTTGGAAGCAGTCTCGCCACTGGATGCGCCGTTGCGTTTTTCGATACTGCGGCTGGCGGCATGAGGCCATTTGCCCAACAGGCCTTTGATGCGGTGGTAATCGTCTTCATCCATTACCACGGTGGCGCTGCTGGTACACAAGCGTTCCACGCCGGCCGCGCCCATCTCTTCTTCAGCGGCGCGACGCTCTTGCGCCTCTTTCTCGCGGCGCATTTTTTCTTTTTTCTCTTTCAACTGCTGCGCTTCTTGCTTTTTACGCAAGGCTTCCGCTTCTTCTGATTCAGGTTCGGCCATAATCAGGCCGTCTGATTCAACCACCACCCAATCGGGTTGCGATGCCTGCTGAGGCTCGGCTTTGGGTGCGTCCAAAGAAGACGGGCGCAATAATTCGTGCGTGTCGCCTTCCAAAGCAGATTCGGGTTTGGCGGTTTTATGTTGTGTCCGATAGGCAACCATGCTGCCAAAAACAATGATGTTGAGTGCGACCAAGACCGCAAACAGCCATTTCATGATGCGTTTTCCTTTTTATTGTCCGTTGCGATGGGCAATCCAATGCAAGAGCCCGTGAATCACGAGATTATCGACGATTTTCACTTGATTGTCATGAACGAATGACTCCGGCAGCGCCTGCACGACTCTGGCCGCGCCGCCGCCCGTGATAATGATATCGACCGGTTTGCCCTCGCCCGTTTTGTCTTTCAGACGGCCATGCATCATCATCAACGCGCCGCAAACGGCATCCATCATGCCGCTGGCAATGGCGTTCGGCGTTGTGGTTGGAAACGGATATACCTTGCCGATGGGGCGGTTGAGGTTGGCGGTTTTGAGCGCCATCGCCTCTTTCATCAAGTGGAAACCGGGCATAATGGTGCCGCCGAGATAATGATTGTCTTCCGTCAGCGCGTCGGTGGTTATGGCGGTACCGCAGCTGACGACGACGCAGGCGTTTTGCGTAAAGCGGCGGCTGCCCAGCGCATTAAACCAACGGTCGGAACCATGTTCTTCAGGGCGGCGGTAATGATTGCGGATACCCAAGGCCTGCGGCATGGAAGACAGCCATTCGACCGGACGGGTTAATTGTTCTTCTACCATCGCTTTTTTTACCGAACCACACACGGCGCAACCGACAATCTTCACATCATCATCGGCAAATTGCAGCCATTCTTCACCCAGCTGGGTCAAATCACGATACGGCGCGCGGCCGACTTCGGAAAATGTGCCGTTCTCTACCCATGCCCATTTCAACTGACTGTTGCCGCCGTCCAGCAGCAAAAAGCGTTCCGGTTTGGCAGCGGCAGGTTGTGCCGGGCGGTTATCCGGGCGCAAACTGATCTCGCCGCTGACAATGGTTTTCTCACCTTTGTCCGTCAGCAAACGCAACGCGCCTTGCGCATCCACGCCTTTGACCACTCCTTCGTGTACAACGCGTCCTTCCTGAAGCAGCAACACCGGTCTGTTTGTGTCACGGTTGGCGGCATCGTATTCGCCGACACATGACGCGAATCCGTTTTGCGCGTATTCGTTCAACAGCGCATCAAGTTGCACCAATACCGCATTCAACAAGGTTTTGACGCTTACGCCCTGCTTAGAGGCCGTCTGAAACAAGGCCTGCACGGAAGTGGCGTTTTCAACTTCTTTCGGCAATACAAAATTGATGCCGATTCCGATGACGGCGACGGTTTTATTCTCTACCCGAGCCGTTTCAATCAAAATACCGGCCAATTTATCGTTGGCCACGACCAAATCGTTCGGCCACTTGATATTTACGTCCAAACCGATATCGGCAAGCGCACGGCGGCAAGCCAATGCCACTACCAACGCCAGCGAACCCAGCTCATATTGCGGCTTGTCAAACGTCCAGCCCAAGCTGAACATCAGACATTCGCCCTGTCGGTTGACCCAACTCCGCCCTTGCCGTCCGCGTCCTTTGGTTTGGAAATGCGCCACACACAAGGCCTTATGCGCCAAATCTGCCGACTGGCGCGCCAATGCCATGATTTCATCGTTGCTGGACGAACATTCGTGTTTCAACTGCGCACGAAAACCCTGTTTTCCGGCCATTTGTTGCAAAGATTCTTCGGCAAACACAGCCAAAGGGCGCACCAAGCGCCATTGCCCGTCATGCTGGCGCAGCAAACCGCGAATATGGCCCGGCATCTGCTGCCAGAATCCGTTTAATTGTTGCGGCTTCATCCCGACCACACGCGCCAACTGAGAAACGTGTTGCGGCAGGCCGTCTGAAAGCGCGGCGAGCAAGGCCCAATGGCGGCTGTTCAAATCCGTCATTCGCCTCCTCCGGCTTTGCGGATTTTCGCCAAAGTTTTGGTGGTCGAAGTCTGGTGTAAAAACGGAATCGAAAATACTTTGCCGCCACGCGCAAACGTCTCGGCCGCACCGACAATCTTATCCACAGGCCAATCGCCGCCTTTAATCAATACATCGGGTTTGACCATTTCAATCAACGCAGCCGGCGTGTCGTCATCAAACCATGTGACCAAATCCACACTGGCCAATGCCGCTGCCACTGCCGCGCGGTTTTCCAAAGGATTAATCGGACGGTCGTCACCTTTGCCCTGACGGCGCACCGAAGCATCGGTATTCAACGCCAACACCAAAGCCGCACCGGCCGATCGCGCCTGCGCCAGATACGTTACATGGCCCCTATGGAGAATATCGAAACAACCGTTGGTAAACACCAGCGGACGGGGCAATGCCGCCAAACGCTCCGCCAGCTTTTCGGGCGGACAGATTTTGGATTCGAATTCTGGAGCTGACCATTCGGACATGATGCGGTTCCTTTGGGAATGAAACAGAAAATAATCGGGATATTATAAAGGATAACGGCGAAACGCCATAAAAAGATACCGAACGGTACAATATTATTCGGGCTTGACTGCGTATTCATTGACATTTGATAACACGGCAAACGCCATTTTTGCCAATGCCATGATGAAACGGTTTGATAAATACTTTTTTGAAACCCAATTAAATCTGAAGTAAAATTCAGGTATAAATGGAAAAAGCCTGCATACAATATGCAGGCTTTCATCTGGGGTGGCTGATGGGGCTCGAACCCACGACAACTGGAATCACAATCCAGGGCTCTACCAACTGAGCTACAGCCACCGTAAAAATTGGCACGCCCGACAGGAATCGAACCTGTAACCCCCGACTTAGAAGGTCGGTGCTCTATCCGGTTGAGCTACGGGCGCTCATGCCGATTCGTGCGAAGAATTTTGTGGTCGGGGCGGTGGGATTCGAACTCACGACCCTCTGCTCCCAAAGCAGATGCGCTAACCGGGCTGCGCTACGCCCCGACTGAAGACCTGAACTATACAGACCCTTTTTAACCCGGTCAACACTTACTTTGCTTTATTTTTTCATTCTTTGGTTATCTTATTATTTTTAATCGTTATTTATTTTTATGTTTCGTAATCAGGGCCACTCTTTTGTGTCAGGCCGTCTGAAAAATGCGATAATTTAAACACAATATTTGTCCCTATTTAGGAGGAAAAATCATGGCTGCACAACTTATAGACGGAAAAAAAATCTCCCAGCAACGCATCGAGGCGGTCGCGCAGGCGGTAAAAGCGCGTCAGGAAAAAGGTTTGCACACGCCTTGCTTGGCGGTGGTATTGGTTGGCGACGACCCTGCCAGCGCGGTTTATGTACGCAATAAAAAACTGGCCTGCCAAAAAAGCGGCATCGAATCGCGCTCTTATGAGCTGCCGTCTGATACCACGCAAGACGATTTGCTGAAACTGGTGGACGAATTGAACGGCGACCCTGCCGTCGACGGTATTTTGGTGCAACTGCCGCTGCCGGCACACATCGATAGCCAAGCGGTTTTGGAGCGTATCGAGCCGCATAAAGATGTGGACGGCTTCCACCCTTACAACGTCGGCCGCCTGGTCGTCAAAATGCCGCTGATGCGCCCTTGCACACCCAAAGGCGTGATGACTTTGTTGGAAGCCTACGGCATCGACCCGAAAGGCAAAAAAGCGGTCGTCGTCGGCGCATCCAATATTGTCGGCCGCCCGCAGGCGTTGGAATTGCTGCTGTCCCGCGCGACGGTAACCATCTGCCACAGCGCCACGCAAAACCTTGCCGATGAAGTTGCGGCCGCAGATATTTTGGTGGTCGGCGTAGGCATTCCGAATTTCGTTAAAGGCGAATGGGTCAAACCCGGCGCAGTGGTTATCGATGTGGGCATCAACCGCTTGGACGACGGCAGCCTGTGCGGCGACGTGGAGTTTGATGTCGCCAAAGAACGCGCGTCCATGATTACGCCTGTTCCCGGCGGCGTCGGCCCGATGACGATTGCCACTTTGTTGGAAAACACGGTACACGCGGCCTCATTGCACGATTAATCGCTGTCATTAAGTTAGGCCGTCTGAACATGGTTTTTCAGACGGCCTGACCTGTTTTTTTGCTTTTTACCTTATTGGCTTCACATGTCCTTACTCTCTTCACACACCGACAACCCGACTTTCCGCAACGCTTCCTATATCCTAATGGGTTTGGCCTTGCTGATTGTCTTGCACTACCATTTTCTGCCGCTGCTACTGTCGGTTATTCTGACCTATATCTTTATTACGCGCACCAACGGCGTCATCCTCAAACTCCGCCGCCGTGTTTTGCCGCGCAACACGCGGCTGCATAAATCGCTCAACGCGCACAATATCAACCTGATTTCCACCACGCTGACGCTGGCCATCGTGTTCAGCATCATCACGATGATGTCTTTGGGCATTTACCACCTGATACACGGCGGACACGTCGGCTTTATGTTGGCCAAGCTGGCGGCGATTTTGGAAGACACCAAAAACAGCCAAGACCTGCCTGCGGCCATTCTCAACATGCTGCCCAACAATATGGCCGAAATCAAAGCTTCGGCAATCAAGCTGATTGAAGAATACCGCGCCGCGCTGACCCGTATCAGTAAAAACAGCATCACGTCCTTCGTGTACATCCTCATCGGCATCATCATCGGCGCCATGCTCAGTTTCCACCGCCTGAAAATGCGCAAAAACCGCCACAAAATGCCGCTGTTTAAAGCCGAATTGATGCGGCGCATCGTCAATTTTGAAACCAGCTTTGAACGCGTGTTCCTCGCCCAAGTCAAAATCTCGCTGATCGACACCTTCCTGACCGGCCTGTACCTCTACTTGGTTTTGCCGCTGTTCGGCGTTGACCTGCCGTTTAAAATAACCGTCTTGATCGTCGCCTTTATCGTCGGCCTGATTCCGGTGGCGGGCAACCTGATTTCCAACACCATCATCATTATTTTGAGCCTCGGCGCATCGCTTTACGTCGCACTTGCCTCGTTGGTTTTCCTCGTTGTCATCCATAAACTCGAATATTTCCTCAACGCCAAAATCATCGGCTCGGAAATCGAATCCAGCGCATGGGAATTGCTGGTGGCGATGGTCGTCTTTGAACGCATTTTCGGCATCGGCGGCATCATCGTCGCGCCGGTTTATTACGCGTATCTGAAAAATGAATTGAAACTGCAAAAATTGATTTAATCAGTTGCATTTATACACATCAAAGGCCATCTGAAAACGACAATCGGGTTTTCAGACGGCCTTTGCTTTACCTTTTCTTACACTTTACGGCATAATGGCAGCCACGCATTTCTAGAAGAAAGATAAACAATGTCAACCAAAACCCCTTCACTATTCGGCGGCGCGATGATTATCGCCGGTACGGTTATCGGCGCAGGCATGCTTGCCAACCCGACCGCCACTTCCGGCGTATGGTTTACCGGCTCGCTGGCCGTGTTGCTGTACACCTGGTTTTCCATGCTCTCCAGCGGCCTGATGATTTTGGAAGTCAATACCCATTATCCGCACGGCTCCAGCTTCGACACCATGGTTAAAGACCTGCTCGGCCCGACTTGGAACGTCATCAACGGCGTTGCCGTCGCTTTCGTTTTATACCTGCTCACCTACGCCTACATCTTCGTCGGCGGCGACCTGACAGCCAAAGGCATCGGCAGCGCGGTAGACAGCGAAATCTCGCTCACCGTCGGGCAACTCGTCTTCTTCGGCATTCTCGCCTTTTGCGTTTGGGCATCAGCACGCTTGGTTGACCGCTTCACCAGCATCCTCATCGGCGGCATGGTATTGACCTTTATTTGGGCAACCGGTGGCCTGATTGCCGATGCCAAAATGCCTGTCTTGTTCGACACCCAAGCCCCTGCCGGCACCAGCTACTGGATTTATGTCGCCACCGCCCTGCCCGTCTGCCTTGCCTCATTCGGCTTCCACGGCAACGTCTCCAGCCTGCTCAAATACTTTAAAGGCGACGCACCCAAAGTGGCCAAATCCCTGTGGTCGGGGACGCTGATTGCCTTGGTGATTTACGTCCTCTGGCAAATCGCTATCCAAGGCAACCTGCCGCGCAACGAATTCGCACCGGTTATCGCCGCAGAAGGCCAAGTTTCCGTCCTGATCGAAACGCTGTCCAAGTTCGCCCAGACCGGCAATATGGACAAAGTGTTGACCCTGTTCTCCTACATGGCGATTGCAACGTCCTTCCTCGGCGTAACGCTCGGCCTGTTCGACTACATCGCTGACATCTTCAAATGGAACGACAGCATTTCCGGCCGTACCAAAACCGCCGCGCTGACCTTCCTGCCGCCTTTGATCTCCTGCCTGCTCTTCCCTACCGGCTTCGTTACCGCCATCGGTTACGTCGGCTTGGCCGCAACCATTTGGACAGGCATCATCCCCGCCATGCTGCTCTACCGCTCGCGCCATAAATTCGGCGTCGGCAAAAACTACAAAGTTTACGGCGGATTCTGGCTGATGGTTTGGGTCTTCCTCTTCGGCATCATCAACATTGCCGCCCAAATATTGAGCCAAATGGAGCTCGTTCCCGTATTTAAAGGTTAAATTCCCTTAAGGCCGTCTGTAACACCCTCTTTCAGACGGCCTAATTCATTATTTTCCGCTACAATACCCCCTTTCCCCCAACGAACACCGTCCATGTACGACAATATCCGTTTCCATCTCGACGAAGACTACCCCGACCAGCTCCCGCCCGAAAACGCCGCCACCCACATCGGCATGTACTGGCAGTGGGCGGCGCAGGCAGGCCTCGTCAACCCCGTCTGGCAAACCGCCCCCGAAACTGCAGCCGACTTCGCCGCCATGACCTCGGGCAAAATCAGCGGACGGCACTTCCTGCTCAAACACATGGACGGCGCACTGACGGCAGACGACTTTACCGAACTCGGCCAACGGTTTACCGAGTTCTACTACACCGACGAAGAAGACGGCTACGGCGCATTTATGGAAGACTACGTCCTCGCCCTCGACACACCCTCGCTCGGCGGCTTCTACCACGTCAAAAGCACCCCGGAAACCTTCGCCAAACTGACCCCCGTTTTTCAGACGGCCTTTGAAAAATGGAAAAGCAGTTTGAAAGCAGAAAAATATTCAAAAGAATCCACACAATGAAGCCGAACTATTCTATCGACATTGCTATTAACTGCTTCCGTCCAGGTGGCGGCATGGAAAGCTACACTTTCGACCTGGTCCGTGGTTTAAGCGCACACGGCATCAAACCTACCGTCTTTGCTGCACAAATTGATACAACGGTTCCGGAATACCGCCAAGTTGATACGCATCACGTCAATCAAAAAAAGATTCCAAAAAAGTTGCGTCCTTTTTTCTTCAGTATGCAATTGGCCAAACTCCGGCAAAACAGGAATATCTCCCTTATTGCCTGCAATCCCAGTGATTATGCTGATATCTTTGTCTGCGGCGGTACACACTTAGGTTACCTGCACAACATGGGTAAAACCCCAAACCTACTTGATAGACTCATCATTCGGCGTAACCGCACCAACTACTCAACGGCAAAATTGATCATGGCGCATTCACACCTAATGCAACACGAGTTGATCAACCTCTATGGGGTACCTTCTGAAAAAATCCATGTTATCCATCCACCTGCCGATACTGCACGCTTCTACACCAAATCGGAAGAAATTCCTGCAACTCGTGCGAGATACGGATTTAAAGACGACGAAACTATTTTCCTATTTCCATCAACCGGACACACCCGAAAAGGCTTGGATTTATTAGCAGAATTTTTCGAGCATACCGATTTACCCATCAAACTGGCTGTTGCCGGATCGCCCTTACCACGACCAATGGACAACGTCATTGAGCTTGGTTTCTGCAAAAATATGCCTGAACTTTACCGAGCTGCTGACTTCACTATCATGGCATCACTGTACGAACCATTCGGACTGGTTGGCATAGAATCTATTTTGTGCGGAACCCGAGTTGTTTTCTCCGACAATATGGCATGTACCGAAGTCATGAACGAAAATGCAGGCTTCTTTTTCTCACGTCAAAACCCAGAAACATTGGCACAAGCCATCACTCAAGCAGTTTCTCTCAAACGGCAGGGAAAACACAAAATTACCTCTCCTATGCAGGCATTAACCTATAATCCCACCTTAACGCATCATATCGACCAAACTCTCAATATGTTGAAGGCCGTCTGAAAACAATATTTAGGAACACCATGAAACTCATCATCCTCGACCGCGACGGCGTCATCAACCAAGACCGCGACGATTTCGTCAAATCCGTTGACGAATGGATTCCCATCGAAGGCAGCATGGATGCCATCGCCTTTTTAACGCAGGCAGGTTACACCATTGCTGTGGCCACCAACCAATCCGGTATCGGCCGCAAATACTTTACCGTGCAAGACCTGACCGAAATGCACGCGAAAATGCACCGCCTTGCCGTTCAAGCAGGCGGCGCCATCGATGGCATTTGGTTTTGCCCGCACACTGCCGCCGACAACTGCGAATGCCGCAAACCCAAGCCCGGCATGATTATCGACATCATCGAACGCTTCAAGGCCAATGCCGCCGAAACCTGGCTGGTCGGCGACAGCCTGCGCGACCTGCAAGCCATTGATACCGCAGGCGGCAAATCCGCACTCGTCCTGACCGGCAAAGGCAAGAAAACGCTGGCCAAACACGAACAAGAACTGCCCGAACATACCCAAGTCTTCGACAACCTGCTGGCTTTCTCGCAATACATCATGCGTGAAAACACACGAATCGAAGAAGCCGCGCAAGCCATCCTATAACCGACAAGGCCGTCTGAAAACTGCCGACAACGGCGTTCAGACGGCCTTCAAACGACAGACTTTTCCCCGATATGCTGATTATCCGCAACCTGATTTACTGGTTCATCCTTTCCTCCAGCATTATTTTGCTGTTCCCCTTTATGCTGCTTGCCCTGCCTTTCCAAGGCGGCACACACAAAATGGCGCAAATTTGGGTGCGCATCCTCAACTGGTCGCTCAAGCACGTCATCGGTTTGAACTACACCTTAAGTGGCGCGGAAAACATTCCCGACCACCCTGCCATCATTTGCGCCAAACACCAAAGCGGCTGGGAAACCCTCGCCCTGCAAGAGATTTTTCCGCCACAAGTCTATGTTGCCAAACGCGAACTGTTCAAAATCCCTTTCTTCGGCTGGGGCTTGAAGCTGGTTAAAACCATCGGCATCGACCGCAGCAACAGCCGCGAAGCCAACAAACAACTCTTAGAACAAGGCCTTGCGCGTAAAAACGAAGGCTATTGGATTACCATTTTTCCTGAAGGCACACGCCTGCCGCCCGGAGAAAAAGGCCGCTACAAGCTCGGCGGCGCGCGCATGGCAAAAATGTTCGAGATGGATATCGTCCCCGTCGCGCTCAACAGCGGCGAGTTTTGGCCGAGAAATTCCTTCCTCAAATACCCCGGCACGGTCAGCGTCATCATCGGCAAACCCATTGCCCAGAACAACGGCAATGAAGCCGAACTCATGGCCCAATGCGAGCAATGGATCGAAAGCCAACAACCCCTGATTACCGGACAAGGCCCGTTCGCGCCCAAAACCAAATAAATCATTCCATCGGGTGAGCCGCTATACCCGCCCTTATCATGCCGTCCAATATTTTTCTCAATATCATGCCCCACCTCCATACCCACACCCTTTCAGACGGCCTTACCATTCATATCCAGCTCAAACGCAGTGCCAAGAAAAACCTCATCTTGCGCCCCGTTTCCGCCGATACCGTCAGCATCAATATCCCTCCGTTTGTTACCCAGCGCACCTTTACCCAATGGCTGAACGACAACGAAGCCATCCTGCGCCGTACCCTAAACAAAACACCGGCCCGACAAACACCTACAGACACGCTTCCCGAATGGATTTGGTATCAAGGCGTTCAGACGGCCTTGTCCGTCCACGCAGCAAACCACATCCAAATCAGGCCGTCTGAAATCCTGTTGCCCGAAAAAGAAAACGCCGCCCAACTCACCCATTTGCGCCGTTTCCTACACGAGCGTGCGCGCGAGTATCTGCTGCCGCGCCTCGAAGGCCATATCCGAACCATCCGCCTGACCCCGAGTGCCATTTCCCTTTCCAACGCCAAAACCTTCTGGGGCGTTTGCCGCCACACCACCGGCATCCGCCTCAACTGGCGGCTCATCGGCGCGCCCGAATATGTCGCCGACTACGTCTGCCTGCACGAACTCGCCCACCTGCGCCATCCCGACCACAGCCCTGCATTTTGGGCTCTGACACACTCGCTCACGCCGCATGTCGACCAAGCCGAACAATGGCTGAAGGCGCACGGCAGCGAATTGTTCCACCTCGGCTAAGTCTTATCCGGCAGCATTTTTTTGCAAGCAAACACCAGCCCAAAGCAAAGAACCAACGCCCTCCAAACAAATCATGTAGCCGCGCGTAAAATCAAGTTTATCCGCTTGCCGCCCCTCATACCTGCCGATAAGATGATGTCGTTCTCAAAACCCTTTTCAGAAAGGAAAACCGATGACCAAAGCAAAATCGTTACTGGCCACCGGCATTTTGGCTCTTTTCTCCGCCACGGCATTCGCCTCCCCACTGCCTTCCGAAATCTACCGTCCGGATGGCGCGCACACCATCAAAGCCGATCATCAAGGCAACGGCGAATTTGAATACGAAGCCGAACTTTCCGGCCAACGCAATTCCATTCCTTCCTTGGCCAAAAAAGTGATCGCCCACGCGCGCAGCAAAGGTTTTCATGTGGTTGAGTCTGAAATCAAACACGACGATGCCGATCTGAAATTCAAACGCGGCAAACAAGAGCTGGACGTTTCCATCGAAGACAAAGGCCAAGGCCGTATCGAATACAAAGCCGATTTGGACTTGGACTAAAACTAAATCCGACTCGCAAATAAAAGCCGTCTGAAATCCCATCGGGTTTCAGATGGCCTTTTGTCGTCTTTATCAGATATAATGGCACTCGGTTTGTAAAATTTCCGACTCAAAACATTGTACAATCTGCCCACTTATACCGATAACATCCCAAACATTGCCATGAAAAAACGTCTGCTCCTCCTCGCCATCCTTCCCCTTTCCCTTCACGCCGCCGATGTGCCGCCTGACGTAAAACCCGAGCTTCAAGTCAACACTGCCGAACCCCAACAACCCGAAACGCACAACATTCCTGCCGAGCAGACAAACAGGCCGTCTGAAAAAATCATCAACGTCGATGCCGACACCCTGCTTGCCAACACCGAATTACTGGCACGCGCTATGTATTCCGCCGTCGTCGCCCACAATATCCCCGGCATCAAAGCCGTTTTGCCCATTTACGAACAATGGCCAGAACACGACCGCGCCATGGCACGCTATGCCAAAGGTTTGCTTGCCCAATCCGAAGGGCGCGCCGCCGAAGCCATCGGCCATTACCGCCGCTTTATCGCCGAGCAGCCCGATGCCTCCGCCGTCCGCTGGCAGCTTGCGACCGCCTTGTTTGAAGACAAACAAAACGAAGCCGCGGCCGACCAGTTCGACAAACTGCAAACCGAGCCCCTCCCGCCTGCCTTGCAAGAGCGCATCGAAACCTACCGCAAAGCCCTACGCGAACGCGACTCATGGCAATTCAATGCCGGCTTGAACATCATGCGCGAACAAAACATCAACCAAGCCCCCGGCCAACGCCGTCTGGGCAACTACCTGAGCGATGAACAATGCCGCGCAGTGCGCCTTATCTATCCCGACGACGACTGCTTCCGAGGCTGGACATTCCCCGAACCCATCGATGCCACCGCCATCCACTACCAAATCGGCGCAGAAAAAAAATGGTCTCTGCCCCGCGGCTTCTATGCCACGGCAGGCGCAGACCATTACGGCAAAATCTATCCCAAACACACCAACTACAACGACCTCACCACACGCTTCTCGGCAGGCATCGGCTATGCCGACCAGCGCAACGATATCGGCATTACCCCGTTCCACGAGCACCGCTTCTACGGCAACGACCCCTACACCTACACCAACGGCGCACGCCTCCACTACAACCATTGGTGGCAACCCAAGCTGCAAACCCTCAGCGCATTTGAAGCAGGCCGTCTGAAAAACAACCGCCGCGAGCGTTCCAACAACACCAGCCAACTGCTCAGCAACTCCACCGTGTACTACCGCAACGCGCGCCAATACTGGGTAGCCGGTATCGACCTCTACCGCGAACGCAACCGCGACGACAAAAGCGACAGCTTCAACCGCTACGCCCTGCGCACCACATGGGGACAAGAATGGCCCAAAGGCCTCTCCACCGTCCTACGCCTCAGCGCCGCCCAACGCCGTTACCAAGCCCCCAGCTTCTTCAGCAACGAACAAAACCGCCGCGACAAAGAAGCCTCCGCCTCCCTGAGCGTATGGCACCGCGCCCTCCATTTCAAAGGCATCACCCCGCGCCTGACCATTGCCCACAACAAAACATGGAGCAACGACAAGTTCTACGAATACGGCAAAACCAAAATGTTTGTAGAATTGAGCAAAACGTTCTGACAAGTAGAACCAATCTGTGGATAAAGCAAAAATGCCTGTCCTGCATACTGATTTACAAGGCAGATTCACACTTTTACAGATACCGGATAAATAGATTTTTTAAGGCATAACGCCTTATTAAATTCATATTTATCAAATAGATAAATCCAATCCTAGATTACTTTACAACGTAACGTACAACACTACATAACGCTACAAAAAAAATCAGGCCGTCTGAAACCCGACTTAGCGTTTCAGACGGCCTTAGTATTTGTTATCATATCCGTTCACACCTCTTCAGAAAGTATGATGATGAATGCTCTGAACAAAACCCTCTTATCCGTTTCTGTCGCGCTGGGATTGAGCGCCTGCGCTTCCGTCAAAACCGCAGACACCTACGACCTAGACTTCTCCAAACAAAAATACACCGAACAAAGCATCGAAGTGAACGGTCAAGCCATCAAATTCCGCGCTTACGAAGGCGTGGTGTACGTCCGCAATCCTGTCGATACCCGTTACGAAATCATCAATATTTATGTACCCGAAGCCTATTACAACGGCGGCGAGATAGACGGTTTCAACGCCGAAACCGCACCGATTTTCCTGCCCAACCAAATCGGCGGCTATATGCCGGCCGAACCCGGCAAACCCGCTTTAGAAGGCAAACGCGGCGAGCCTGAAGACGGCCAAAAATCGCCCAACGCCGCCCTGGTTGCTCTCTCCAAAGGCTACGTCGTCGCCTCCCCTGGCGCACGCGGCCGGACAGAACCCACCGGCAAAGCACCCGCCGCCATTGTCGATTTGAAAGCTGCCGTCCGTTACCTGAAAGCCAACGACAAAGCCATGCCCGGCGATGCCAAAAAAATCATTTCCAACGGCACAAGCGCGGGCGGCGCGATGTCCGCCCTCTTAGGCGCAACAGCCGACCAAAAAGATTACGAAAAATATCTGAAAGCATTGGGTGCGGCAGACGGCAGCGACAAAGTTTTCGCCGTATCCGCCTACTGCCCGATTACCGATTTGGACCATGCCGACATGGCTTATGAATGGCAGTTCAACGGCGTTAACGACTACAAAAAAATGAACGTTTCCATGCTCGACTACCATGTCAAACGCGAGCTGGTCGCCGGCACGCTGACCGATGACGAGAAAAAACTGTCCAACCTCCTCAAACCCTTATACCCAGCATACCTCAACAGCCTGAACCTGAAATCCCCCGAAGGCAAACCCCTGACGTTGGATGCCCAAGGCAACGGCAGCTTTAAAAACCATATTGCCGGTTTACTTGCCAAATCCGCACAAACCCAGCTTGATGCAGGCAAAGACCTGAGCGACCGCACTTGGCTGACCATTCGCAAAGGCAAAGTCGTCTCCGTTGATTTCGATGCCTACGCCAAAGCCGCCGGCCGCCAAAAAACACCGCCTGCCTTTGACGGCGTAGATTTAAGCGCAGGCGAAAACCAACTCTTCGGCACCAATACCGTCGATAAACGCCACTTCACCGCGTTCTCCATGCAACACAACACCGCCGCCAACGCCGAAATCGCAGATGAAGAAACCATCAAAATCATGAACCCGCTCAACTACATCGGCAAACCGGGCATAAACCTGCCGCAAAACTGGCGTATCCGCGTCGGCACCAACGACCGTGACACCTCACTGGCAGTCTCCGCCGTCTTAGCCGCCAAACTGCAAAACAACGGCCAAACCGTCGACTACGCCCTACCTTGGGATGTCGAACACGGCGGCGATTATGACTTGGACGAACTGTTTGCCTGGATGAAACAGGTCAGCAATTCTGCAAAATAATTGTTCGCAACATAGATTGAGATGAGATTTTGTATCCCGTTTTAATTAAAGAAAGGCCGTCTGAACATTTTCAGACGGCCTGTATTTTGATAAAAACTCCAAGCCCCTTATTATGTAAATGAAATTTTTTAATAGCATTAAATATTAATTTTTATAAATAAACTAATTTTAAATTCTATAAAATAATTAAAATAAAGAAATTTTAGAATGAAATTGCTAAAACAAAAAATCAAGCCTTGTTTAATTCTGATAAAACCTGTAACCTGTATTAAAAATAAACAAGAGAGTCCATCATGTCCCAACACCACCCTACCGACGATATTAAGATTAAAGAAGTCAAAGAGTTACTCCCTCCAATCGCACATTTGTATGAGCTGCCTGTTACGCCTCAGGTTGCCAATTTGGTTTATAAAACACGTCATGAAATTGCGGATTTGGTTCATGGCCGCGACAACCGTTTGCTGGTCATCATCGGCCCATGTTCGATTCACGATACTAAGGCGGCGGTTGAATATGCGCAAAAATTACTGCCCTTGCGCAAAAAATATGAGAAAGAGCTGCTGATTGTAATGCGCGTGTATTTTGAAAAACCGCGTACAACCGTTGGCTGGAAAGGCTTGATTAACGATCCGCACTTGGACGGTACGTTTGACATCAACTACGGCCTGCGCCAAGCGCGTCAGTTGTTGCTGACTTTGAACGAAATGGGCATGCCTGCTTCGACTGAATTCTTGGACATGATTACGCCACAATACTATGCCGACCTGATTTCTTGGGGCGCGATTGGTGCGCGTACGACTGAAAGCCAGGTACACCGCGAATTGGCCAGCGGCCTCTCCTGCCCTGTCGGTTTTAAAAACGGTACGGACGGCAACCTGAAAATCGCCATAGACGCCATCGGCGCCGCCAATCATCCGCACCACTTCTTGTCTGTAACCAAAGCCGGTCATTCCGCGATTGTCCACACCAGCGGCAACCCTGACTGCCATGCGATTTTGCGTGGCGGTAAAGAGCCTAATTACAGCGCGGAGCACGTTAAAGACGCGGTTGTGCAGCTTCAAAAAGCCGGCGTGAGCAGCAAACTGATGGTGGACTGCAGCCATGCCAACAGCCGTAAAGACTTCCGAAAACAAATGGATGTGGCGCGCGATGTTGCGGCGCAGCTGAAAGCCGGTGAAGAAAACATCATGGGCGTGATGGTGGAAAGCCACTTGGTTGAAGGCCGCCAAGACAAGCCTGAAGTTTACGGTCAAAGTATTACGGATGCCTGCATCGGTTGGGATACGACTGAAGAATTGCTGGCCCTGCTTGCCGAAGCGAAAGGTTACCAAGCGTAAGTGCGAAATCATTAAAAAGACCGGATATGTTCCGGTCTTTTTTGTGTCTGTCATTTGATTTCTTTGCTCAAGATACCGAGCAAGTTTTAGTCAGGTTTGACATCAAAACAATATGTTAGAGAATACTCAGGCCGTCTGAAAACCCGATCACTCAGGTTTTCAGACAGCCTGCACTATTTTTCTTTTCAATTAGAACGTATGTTTAACCGTTGCAGTCACACTACGCGGCGTGCCGTAAACGTGAATATCCGGCATGGGGCGGTAGCGTTTGTTGAATACGTTTTCAAAGTCCAAACCGATGCGGGTGGATTTGCCGATTTTGTAATGCGCAGTCAAATCCAGCGTAGCGTATGGGCGTTGGGTCAGTGCTTCTTTACCGGCAACGGTGAGGGGCTGGTATTCATCAGATACTGCATTTGTACCGCTTTGCCAGTTGACGTTTGCACCCAAGTTCAAACGGTCGGTAACGTCATACGCAGTAAAGAGTTTGAAAAGGTGGTTAGGATAAGAAGGGTTGACCACATTGCCCGAATCGTTTTTGAGTTTGGAGTACGCATAAGAAGCATTGAGCAGCCATTTGTCGCTTAGGCGGCCGCCGACAGAGAGTTCCATGCCTTTTGTTGTAGTGTTGTCGGTTGCACGGTAGTATGGCTTACCATTCGCGAATTTGCCTGCAACCACGCCCAAATGGTCGCGTTTGTTCATAAAGGCGGATGCAGAAGCGTTCAAACGGCCTTCAAACCAAGAGGCTTTTAAGCCGAGTTCATATGTTTTGCCACGTTGCGGTTCGAGTGCCGTACCGTCTTTGGTCAAGTAACGCACTTGAGGGCGGAATATGGTGGTATAGGAGGTGTAGGCTGTCAGATTGTCGTTTAAATCATAACTTGCGCCCAAATAGGGGATAAATACCTTGTTTTTATGCCTGCTGTCGGCAAAATTGTTGCGATTGGAACTGTAGCGGTATTGCCAATCGACAAACCGTCCGCCGCCTATCAATGCCAGCCTGTCAGTCAGTTTGAAACGGGTCGAACCGTAAACAGAGAGGTTTTTCATATGGGCAAAGCCGTCGCGAATGTAGGGTATGGCCGGTTTTGTGAAATTTCCGTCAAAAAGGCGCAAATCAGGGACAATCTCATCTTCATTTTCTTCGTAATATGAAGGAGTTTCCTTATTGTACTGATAGCTGATGCCGGCATTGAATTCATGTTTGCGTCCCCAAAGCGGGTAATCGCCGTCTAAATTCAGAGAAAAATCTTGGTCGGCGTACTTGGCTTGATCGCGCTCGGCAAAGAATTTAGCGGAATAGTCCGGATAAATGACAAAAGGACCGGCTATACCGGAAACTGCATCACTTTTTCCATAAGTATGGCTGTAGTTGCCGTTTAGAGCCCAACCGTTTTCAAACTCATGATTGACAGAGGTGAAGATTTCCGCACTGTTTTCTTTACCGTAAGCCCATTTTGCCGAAGCATTGCTGCGCGGTGAGGCTGCAAACGGTTTGAAAGGTTGATTGTTGTCAGGGTTTCCCGCCACGGTCAGATAGCTGAAAGGCGAGCTGCCCTTGTTGCGGAAACGGTGTATTTCCGTACCGATATTCCATTGGGTCTGAGGGGTGAAGTCGTAGGAGAGAATGCCGTAGAACGTGTGGTTGTGGCGCGAAGTGTTCGGCAGGTAATCGCCGCCGTGGTCGCTGACCAAAATAGCGCGGCCGCGCAAGGTATTGTCTGCATTTAAAGGCTGATTGCCATCAAGGACGAAGCGGTAGTGGTTCCACGAACCGACACCGGCTTCCACGCTGACGGCAGGTTTGGCAGTCGGTTTTTTGCGTTCCAAAGCAACCGTACCGCCCGGCTCGCCCATACCGCCGTTGGATAAACCGCTTGCGCCGCGCACGACGACGACTTGGTCATACAATGCGCTGTCCAGATTGTTGGTGCCACGGCGGATGGCTTTACCGTCGTAAAGGAATTTAGGCGCACCATCCACGGAAATGCTGTCAATCGCCTGACTGCGTGAAATAAACTCGCTGTGGCCGGATACGTTGTTGCCCATTTTGCTGTGGAACACGCCCGGTGTTTGTTTCAATACGTCCTGCAGGCTGTCCAAGCCTTGGTCTTCGATTTGTTTTGCCGTTACGACAGACAGGGACTGCGGCGTTTCACGCTGGGTCAGGCGGATGCCTGTCGCGGCGGAGGAAGCGGGAATGGTGTAGTTGGAAGTAGTCTGTTTACCGACACCTTGGACGGTAACTGTCGGTAAATCGACACGTTCTTGCGGCTGGGTATTTTCTACTTCGGTCGCGAAAGAATACGCCGAACACAGCGCCAGACTGACGGCAAAGCTTAATTTGCCATAGGGAAATACAGGTAGTGACATAGCCTCTCCAATTAGCTGATGTTTCAATTTGGTGGCAGATTCTATCAAAAAGATGTAATCCGATGAAACTATGTTCCAATCACTATTTTCTAAGTCATTTGTTTCATTAATAATATTTCTTTAAGACTAATCATAATTAACTAAAAAGGCCGTCTGAAAACCCGTATCATCAGGTTTTCAGACGGCCTTAATCTTTTTTTTACAAGGCAATCAGTCTGCCAATTTTCGTGCCAACTCTGCCAAACGCTTACCTTGTGCAAAGGCAATATCGTTTTCTTCGGCAGTCAATGCCGGCTTGCTGTCGTGGCCGGAAACATGGCTTGCGCCGTAAGGCGTGCCGCCGCTTTGGGTATTGCTGAGCGCGGACTCGGTATATGGGATGCCGCTGATGACCATGCCGTGGTGCAGCAGGGGCAGCATCATGGTCAGCAGGGTGCTTTCTTGGCCGCCGTGCAGCGAAGATGTGCTGGTGAATACGGTGGCAGGTTTGCCGACGAGTTCTGCACCGAGCCAAAGGGGAATGGTGCCGTCGATAAAGTATTTCATTGCGGCGGCCATATTGCCGAAACGTGTCGGGCTGCCGAGCGCGAGGCCGGCGCAATTTTTGAGGTCGTCGGCAGTCGCGTATGGCGCGCCTTCGTAGGGAATGCCTTTTTCAACGGCTTCGCAAACGGTGGAAACTTTGGGAACGGTTCGCAACACGGCTTCGCAACCATCCACGCTTTCGATACCGCGTGCGATTTGGCGGGCAAGGTTGCGCGTACTGCCGTTTTGGGAATAAAAGAGGACGAGGATTTTCAGGGGATTTGGGTTCATTTGGGGTTTCCGTTACAATGCTGTCAGGTTTCAGACGACCTTTTAAATACTCAGGCCGTCTGAGAAGAAAAAATTTCAATTTGGAAGTGGGAAAAGGTTATGCCGTTTTCGCAATGGTGGCAAGGTTTTTTAAAGAGTAAAGGCGTGGCGTTCGCTTGGTTTGTCGTGCGCCGTTTTGATGAGGAGCGCGTGCCGCAGGTGGCGGCAAGCATGACGTTTACAACACTTTTGGCTTTGGTGCCCGTGTTGACGGTGATGGTCGTCATCGCGTCGGCCTTCCCTGTTTTCGATCAATGGTCGGGGGAGTTTATCTCTTTTATCAACCGCACCATCGTACCGCAGGGCGCGGACATGGTGTTCGACTACATCAATGCGTTCCGCGATAAGGCCACCAATCTGACGGCGATCGGTAGTGTGATGTTGGTCGTCACCTCGCTGATGTTGATTCGGACGATAGACAATGCGTTCAACCGGATTTGGCGCGTCAATTCGCAACGGCCTTGGATGATGCAGTTTTTGGTGTATTGGGCGTTGCTGACGTTTGGGCCTTTGTCTTTGGGCGTGGGCCTGTCAGTCATAATCGGTCAGGTGCAAGTAGTGGGTGGCTCGGAATGGCTGAGGGTCATAACCGCGGTTTCATTTATTACGGTACTGCTGTGGGGCTTATACCGCTTTGTGCCCAACCGTTTCGTGCCTGCCAGCCATGCTTTGGTCGGCGCGGCCGTAACGGCGTTTTGCTTGGAAACGGCACGCTTTTTGTTCACTTGGTACATGGGCAACTTTGACGGCTACAAATCGATTTACGGCGCATTTGCCGCAGTACCGTTTTTCCTGTTGTGGCTCAACCTGTTGTGGACGCTGGTATTGGGCGGCGCGGTTTTGACCTCGTCCCTGTCCTATTGGCGCGGCGAAGCGTTCCGCCGCAGTCTGGATGCGCGCGGACGCTTTGACGATGTATTGAAAATCCTACTGCTGCTCGATTCTGCCCAACAAAACGGCAAGGCATTGCCGGTGCAGGAGTTCAGACGGCATATCAATATGGGCTTCGACGAATTGGGCGAGCTTTTAGAAAAACTGGCGCGACACGGTTATGTCTATTCCGGCCGTCAGGGCTGGGTCTTGAAAATGGGGGCGGAGTCCATCGACTTGGCGGAGCTGTTCAAACTCTTTGTCTACCGTCCGCAAACGCTTAATAAAGACAAGGTCAATCAAACGGTTGACCACATCATGCAGCCCTGTTTGGAAACCTTGAACATGACGCTGGCCGAGTTCAGCGCCCATACGAAAAAACAGTCCTCTTAAACCTAACGCCGTCTGAAACCAAAAATATCAAGTTTCAGGCGGCCTTTGCTATAATCGGCACACTACTGAATACTACATTCGACCTACAAGGATAAATAGATGAAAACACCAGCCCTACTCTCTCTGCTCGGTCTGATTCCATCTGCCGCCTTTGCCGCCCACGGCGTAGGCCTTGGCCAACCACCCAAATATCCGGCCAACTTTACCGCTTTCGAATACGTCAATCCCAACGCTCCCAAAGGCGGCACATTTACCACGCCTTTCCTCGGTGCTTTTGACACGCTCAACCCCTTTACCCTCAAAGGCAACCACGAATACGGCATCAGCATGCTGACGCTCGACACCCTGACCGAGCAAAGCATGGACGAACCTTACGCCGTTTACGGCCTGATTGCCGAAGACATCGCCCTGGCGCCGGACGGCCTTTCCGTTGCCTTCAAAATCAACCCCAAAGCCAAATTCCACAACGGCGATCCCGTTTTGGCCAAAGACGTTGCCGCTTCATTTAACATCCTGACCAAAGACAAAGCCGCCGCCCCCATGTACCACTTCTACTGGAGCGACGTGGCCAAAGTAGAAACGCCCAACGACCGCACCGTCGTGTTCCGCTTCAAACAGCGCAATTCAGAATTGCACATGATTCTCGGCAGCCTGCCCGTCTTCTCGCATAAAAGCTATCCCAAAGGCCTGGCAGCCGCACCCAACAGCCTGCCCATCGGCTCCGGCCCCTACCGTTTTGCTAAAGCCGAAAACGGCCGCATCAGCGAGTTTGTCCGTGACAAAAACTACTGGGCGCAAAATCTGCCCGTGCGCAAAGGCCGCTACAACTACGACCACATCCGTATCAAATACGTCAAAGACGAAGTTGTCCGCATCGAAGGACTGAAAGGCGGCCAATATGACTTCGTACAAGAAAACGTCGCCCGCAACTGGGCGCGAGCCTACTCCGACGAAGTCCTCAAAAAACGCAATCTGTCCAAACACGAATGGGTACAAAACAGCACAGCCGGCATGCAAGGCTTTGTCATCAATATGCGCCACAAGCCCTTGGACAATATTTACGTCCGCCGCGCCTTGATTGAAAGCTTCGACTACGAAAGCGTCAACAGCCGCATCTTCTACGGCGCATACCGCCGCACCGACAGCTTCTTCACCAACAGCACCATGGCCGCAACCGGCAAGCCTGACAGCGCGGAAACCGCATTGCTCAAATCATTGGGCACCAAGCTGCCCGACGGCGTATTAGATCAAGACGTCCCTATGCCGCCGGTTACCGACCCCAAACTGGGCGTGCGCCCGAACCTGCTCAAAGCACGCGCCCTGCTTGAAAAAGGCGGCTATCAATACAAAAACGGCAAAGCAGTCGACAAACAAGGCAAACCGCTGACCTTTGAATTCCTTGCCCCAAGCAAAAACTACGAGCGCATTACCGCAAAATGGCAACGCGACCTCGCCAAAATCGGTATTACCATGAACGTGCGCACCGCCGATTCCGCTGTATACCAAAAACGCATGAACGACTTCGATTTTGACGTGACCACAGGCTACTACGGCAACAGCGAAAGCCCCGGCAACGAACAATACGACTACTTCAGCTGCGCCGCCGCCAAAACCGAAGGCAGCCGCAACCTATCCGGCGTCTGTCATCCCGCGGTTGAAAAACTGTTGACCCATTTCAACAGCTTTACCAACCGCCAAGAGCTGCAAACCACCTCGCGCGCGCTCGACCGACTGATCCGCCACCAATACACCATCGTTCCAAACTGGTTCGCCGACCGCTACCGCGTCGTGTACCGTAACGATGTCGGCATTCCGTCCAAGCTGCCGAAATACTACGACCCCATCACCTTCGCCATGACCGCAGGTTGGAAGAAAAAGTAGTCGCATTTCGACAACACGTCCAAGCGTCTGACAAGCCCTTGGCGTGTAGCACTCAGCATAGAATCATAAAACCTAGTTGTTTGTTTAAAAACAATCAATCGGCTGATTCCAAACAAACATAGAAGAAAAAACAACTTAAAGCCAAAACAGAGGCCGTCTGAAACATCTGCCAGCAAAATCATCTGCAACGGAACATTTCAGACGGCCTTTTCGTCTCTTTTCAATCTATTTTCGCAACCGAAGCAAGATATCGAAAATAAACAAAAAAATTACAAAACAATGCCCTCAAATTTTACAAAACCGTGTACACTGCAAGGTAAGAGTTTGAATTATAAGGTTAATCTTAATAAAAACTACAATCATCCAAATTTAACCCAAATCAAGCATTCATATAATAGACAAAAGGAACAATAATATGGAAATCAAGCGTCTCTCTACCATTCTCAAACTGATTGCCAACCCCGAACGCATGGCCATCCTTTTTCTGCTGCTTGACGGCGACCGCAGCATTACCGAACTGGCACAGGCGCTCGACTCCTCCCCGACCGGCATCGCCAACCACCTCGCACGCCTGCGCACCGAAGGCATCATCGATTTCACGCGCTACCACCGCATCATCGAATACCGCCTCATCTCCGAAGAAGCCACCACCATCCTCAATACCCTGCGCACGCTCAAAGACCCAGCCGAATAAACAAATTATTCCACATCACAACATCAAGGCCGTCTGAAACATCAGCTTTCAGACGGCCTGCCCCTTTCAGCCCATATCGAAAAATAAACCAATCCGCTATACAATACCGTCCATGCCCACAGGCGCCATCCGCCGCCTTCCCACCCAACAGCACACACGGAAACATTATGAAAATCGCCACTTGGAACGTCAATTCCCTCAACGTCCGCCTGCCCCAAGTACAAAACTGGCTGGCCGACCACCAAGCCGACATACTCGCCTTACAAGAACTCAAGCTCGACCAAGACAAATTCCCAGCCGCCGCCCTGCAAATGATGGGCTGGCATTGCGTCTGGAGCGGCCAAAAAACCTACAACGGCGTCGCCATCATCAGCCGCCACGCACCGCAAGACGTACATTGCGGCCTCCCCACCCTACCCGACGACCCGCAACGCCGCGTCATCGCCGCCACCATCAACGGCGTGCGCGTCATCAACGTCTATTGCGTCAACGGCGAAGCCCTGGACAGCCCAAAATTCCAATACAAAGAACAATGGTTTGCCGCATTGACAGAGTTCGTCCGTGCCGAAATGGCCGTCCACCCCAAACTCGTCCTGCTCGGCGACTTCAACATCGCCCCGGCAGATGCCGACTGCTACGACCCCGAAAAATGGCACGAAAAAATCCATTGTTCCTCCATCGAAAGACAATGGTTTAAAAACCTGCTCGACCTCGGCCTGACCGACAGCCTGCGCAAAATCCACCCCGAAGGCGCGTTCTACACATGGTTCGACTACCGCGGCGCAATGTTCCAACGCAAACTCGGCCTGCGCATCGACCACATCCTCACCAGCCCCGAACTCGCCGCCACCCTTACCGACGTCACCGTCGACCTAGAAACCCGCGCCCAAGAACGCCCCAGTGACCATGCGCCGGTAATTGCAGAGTTTGACTGCTAACACTTTGAATTAAGAAAAATAAGGCCGTCTGAAAACTGGATTTCAGACGGCCTTTATTCTAAAAGTTTTCAGACGACGTTTGAGGTCTTCTGAAGATTTAAAACAATGGTTTGAACACCAAAAAACGCGTGCGTGCGTACCGCACACGCCCTACACCTCGATTTTGAAGTTTGTGCCATCCGCAGGTAGGGTGTGTGGTGCAGCCACGCACGCGGTTGGTCATGCAGGCTACGGCTTGCTTACACGGGCTACGCTTGCTTTTGCATTTCGCAAAATAACGCCTGAATTACCTTATCTACTTCTGTTATATACTTCTCAACATCCTTAGGTTTAATTGTTTTTGTACTATGGTTTCCACTTCCTCCAATATTATTATTTTTATCTGCATGATGGACAATAGAATGTCTTCTTTGAAAAAAACCTTCTAATATTTGAGCTTCTGAGTCAGAAATATTCACAAAAATTTCTAAATCTGTTATTTCTTTTTTTAGTTGACCAACATTATTAATTGTGAATTTTGAATCTATATATTGTTTGACAGAGTCTTGGATTATCTCCCTAATTGTTGTGTCAGGTTCAAAATTAAGTAATTCCCCTAAATAAAATTTATCAGATCTATCTTTTTTTTTCTCTGACCATAACGGCACTCTATCATTAATAAATTTAGCATCTTTCGTGGGCCATATAATAATTGCTAAACCCCGCATTACTTCTTCTAGAGATGCATGCAAAAATACAACTGAAGAACGTAATATATCTGTATGTAAAACAGACTTTCTCCCCTTTTTCTTTTCTGTTCCTAGATTTTTATAAATCTGAATTAGTGATTCTACTCTCTCTTTATTTTTTTGATATGTACTAACAACTTCATCAAAATTGGACATAACTGAAACCTCAATAATTACTATATAAAATCAAAAGCATAAATTTTACGCCCCAAACAACAACCCTTCCTTAATCCCCCGAATTCTATCACGAAGAACAGCCGCCTCTTCAAACTGCAAATCCCTAGCCGCCTGCTGCATGGCTTTTTCCAGTTTGGCGATTTCTTTAATTGCGTCTTCTTCGTTGTGGATTTCGCCGACTTTAACTTTGTTTTTGCCTTTCAGACGACCTTTGCCGCCGTCTTCTTCGTGGTACACGCCGTCGATGATGTCTTTGACCTGTTTTTTAATTTGTTTCGGTACGATGCCGTGTTCTTCATTGAATTTAATCTGTTTTTCTCGGCGGCGTTCGGTTTCGTCGATGGCGGCTTTCATGGAGTCGGTGATTTTGTCGGCGTACAGAATGGCGACGCCGTTCACGTTACGCGCGGCGCGGCCTATGGTTTGAATCAGGCTGCGGTGGGAGCGCAGGAAGCCTTCTTTGTCGGCGTCGAGGATGGCGACGAGGGAGACTTCGGGGATGTCCAAGCCTTCGCGCAAGAGGTTGATGCCGACGAGTACGTCAAACAGGCCGAGCCGCAAATCTCTAATGATTTCAACGCGCTCGACGGTATCGATGTCGCTGTGCAGGTAACGCACTTTGATGCCGAGTTCGCTGTAATAGTCGGTGAGTTGCTCCGCCATGCGTTTGGTGAGGGTGGTAACGAGCACGCGTTCGCCTTTTTGGATGCGGTCGTTGATTTCACTCATTAAATCATCGACTTGGGTGGCGACGGGGCGGATGATGATTTGGGGGTCGACCAACCCGGTGGGGCGGACGACTTGTTCGACCACTTGCCCGGCGTGTTCTTCTTCGTATTTGGCGGGGGTGGCGGAAACGAAGACGGTTTGCGGCATGACTTTTTCAAATTCGTGGAATTTGAGCGGACGGTTGTCGCGGGCGGAAGGTAGGCGGAAGCCGTAGTCGACGAGGTTTTGCTTGCGCGATGCGTCGCCTTTGTACATGCCGCCGATTTGGGTAACGGTAACGTGGCTTTCGTCGATGAACATGATGGCGTTGTCGGGCAGGTAGTCCATCAGCGTGGGCGGCGGTTCGCCTTCTTTTTTGCCGGAGAAGTGGCGGGAGTAGTTTTCGATGCCTTTGCAGAAGCCCATTTCGTAGAGCATTTCGAGGTCGAAGCGGGTGCGTTGTTCGATGCGCTGTTGTTCGACGGGGCGTTGTTCGCGGGCGAAAAATTCGATGCGTTCGCGCAGTTCTTCTTTGATGGATTCGCAGGCGCGCAAGACGGTGTCGCGCGGGGTAACGTAGTGGCTGGACGGGAAGACGGTGTAGCGGCCGACGCGTTGGTGCAGGCTGCCTGAAAGCGGGTCGAACATATCGAGGCGGTCGATTTCGTCATCAAACAGGCTGATGCGCAAGGCGTTTTCGGAGCTTTCGGCGGGGTACACGTCAATCACGTCGCCGCGCACGCGGAAGCTGCCGCGTTTGAAGTCCAAATCGCCGCGTTCGTACTGCATGGAAACGAGCGTGGCGATGATGTCGCGCTGCTCGATGGTGTCGCCTTCTTTGACGGACAACACCATTTGTTGATACTCGGTCGGGTCGCCGATACCGTAAATGGCGGACACGGTAGCGACAATAATCACGTCGTCGCGCGTCATCAGGTTTTTGGTGGCGGAAAGGCGCATTTGTTCGATGTGTTCGTTGATTGCGCTGTCTTTTTCGATGAACAAATCGCGGCTGGGCACATAGGCTTCGGGTTGGTAATAGTCGTAGTAGGAGACGAAATATTCCACCGCGTTTTCGGGGAAAAACTCGCGCATTTCGGCATAGAGCTGGGCGGCAAGGGTTTTGTTGTGCGCCATGATGATGGCGGGTCGGCCGCTTTGGGCGATAACATTCGCCATGGTATAAGTTTTTCCCGAACCGGTTACGCCGAGCAGGGTTTGGTAGGCAAGGCCGTCTGAAAGTCCTTCGAGCAGGCCGGCAATGGCGGTGGGCTGGTCGCCGGCAGGTGGGAAGGGCTGGTGGAGTTTGAAGGGGGAATCGGGGTATTGGATGACTTCCATAAGACGGCCTGTTTTATGTTCATGTAAAGAGAGGATTATAACAAAGGGCCGTCTGAAAATTGATAGTGTGCCAATCTGACAAGACTAAATATTTCATCTCCTTCCTTAGCTAACTGAGATTGGTTGTGTTAGCAGGAACAATACTTGGATGCTGGGCTGGGTCAGCTGGAGCGAATAATCCATCTTCATTCACCAAAGGACGTGCCTGTGCACGTCCTTTTTCTTTATCCGCATCCTCCCTTTCGATCAGGTTTCTACCCCGTAAAAGGCCGACACTCCGCATCATTGCCCCTAAATATCTCCTCGCCGTCCATACAGCTGCCCTTCCCCTTCATCTTCTCGCACACCACCGCCGTCAGCGACTCGTTCAAGCGCAACACCCTCGGCTCCGCCTCCCTGTCCAACGCCACCGCCTTCAGGGTAAACTTCCCCTCCAAGATCCCCTTAGCCTGACCGCTCATCCTGATGCAGAAACCACCCGCCTCCTTCACCGGCAGCTCCGGCCACTTCGTCGACGTCAGCTTAAAGCTGCCCTTTTTCGTATAGAACTGCTCCATAAAGCGCGCATTTTCCAGCAGGGCGGCATGCGCCGCACGCAGGTTGGCCGAGCGGACCGATTCCCGGTAGGCCGTAAATGCCACCGTCGCCAATATCGAAGCCACCAATATCACCACCAACAGCTGTATCAAAGAGTAGCCCCTCTGCACAGTTGCCCTATTCCGTTTTCCATCAAATACATTTAAGTACATCTCTTTATTTCCTTTATCTTTTATATCCTCATCCGACAAGAGGCTATCCATTTATCCCTTTACTCAATGTAAAGTCTCCATTTGTCCAGGTCTTCATTCCCGGCCCCATACAAAGCCGCCCGTCAGCCCGAACCGGCAAACGGTTCGGCATCAGGGCGGCGTATACGGCAGTTAACCGTCAGGTTATTTTTTCACGGCAGGCTGTGCGGCCTTAGGCGCGGCAGAAGAAACCGTCGCCTCCGCCTTCAACTTGTTCAGCACCGCATCACCGATGCCCTTCACGTTTTTCAGCTCCTCCACCGATTTGAACGCACCGTTCTTCTGACGGTATTCCACAATCGATTTCGCCTTAGCCGGGCCGATACCCGGCAAGGCCTCCAGTTCGGCAGAAGACGCGGTATTGATGTTCACGGCAGCCAAAGAGAACGCCGCACAGACGGCGGCAAATGCACCAAATAAAAATTTCTTCATCAGATTTTTTCCCATAACGTGTTTGATTGAATCAGTCAGGAAGTCTACAGAATGGTTTTATTCCAAGCGGTAAACACTGTCACATACGCAGATAGGGCAACAGCCCATACCCACATAAATGCTTACGCCATATTAACGCAAATATCGTTTGATTTCAAATATTCCAAACAGTTAACCGTAAATCTCGGTACTTTTGTTCAAGAATAACAACAGGGTAATCATACATATCTGTAGAAACTAGTAGCGTTGTTTACAGTATTTCCAGGAGAATACTGAAACATGAACATGCACAAAAACACCCGTCTCACCCCGCACCACCGCCAAGCCATTTGGCTGGCCTACACGCAGGGGAAGGAAAGCGTAACCTCCCTGGCACGCCGCTACCAAGTCAGCCGCGTCACCATTTACCGCGCACTTAAAGCCGCAAGGGGCAGACTGCTCAAACCCCAAACCAGTACCAACAACCGTTTCAAACAGGCAAAGTACGGAATGAAACGCCTGTCCAAGGTAGAACGCGGCATTCAGGAAAAACTCAAAAGGCAGGCCAAACGCTACAATAAATCCTACCCCGGAGAGCTGGTACATCTCGATACCAAACGGCTGCCGCTGCTCAAAGGGCAGAAAGCCACCGATAATCGGGATTACCTGTTTGTCGCCATCGACGATTTCTCAAGGGAGCTATACTCCGCCATTTTGCCGGACAAAACTGCAGACAGTGCCGCCAAGTTTCTGACTGGACACCTGATTGATCCCTGTCCATACCTGATTGAGTGCGTTTACTCCGACAACGGTACGGAATATAAAGGCTCGGCCAACCATGCTTTCGGTGTAGCCTGTTATGAGAACGGGATTGGTCAAAAGTTTACCCGGGTTGCCCGTCCGCAGACCAACGGTAAGGCGGAACGGGTTATCCGCACCCTGATGGAGATGTGGCATGGGAAACAGTTGTTTGACAGTCCGGAACACCGGCGAAAGGAGTTGTGCCGCTTTGTTAATTTCTATAACACTGTGAAGCCGCACCGCAGTTTGAACGGCGATACGCCGTTTGAGGTCTTGCAGGCTTATTTTTCTCAACCTGTGGTGTAAACAACGCAACGTTTTCCTACATTTCAGACGGCCTGAAGCAATCAATACCTTAGCTACTGCCATGTAAATAAAACACAAAAACCTGCATTTATCATTAACAATAAATTACAAAAACAGTATAATGACCGAACTGTCATGAGCGCATACCGACTCAACCTGAGCCCTTTGTAACGCACAAAATATGGATGTACCCCCAGGCAAAACAATATAACAAGCCAAGCATCCTAAAGATAAGCCAGCAAGGCAATACACTCTACAAAACTATGCCGAGCAATATTTTTACAAAGCCCTCAACCGGTATCGCCGCCCATATGCCGCAGCATCCGTCTTCCACTTTATATCCGCCCGCAAACCATGACCGCCGCTCCTGATATCCTCTACCGGCAAGCCGCCGCCCTTTTGGAACAATCCAATACCGCCCAAGCCCTGCCCCTGCTGCAACAGGCCGCAGAGCAGGGATATACGGAAGCTGCTTTTGTATTGGGCGACCATCTGCTGCAAAACGGTCATCCGGAGCAGGCACTTCCATGGCTGGAAGCCGCCGCGGCCCAACGCCATCCCAAGGCACTCTTTATCCTACTGCAACAACGCGAACACAACGGCACTCCAACCGGACAGCTTCTCAACGACTACGCCTGGCTGGGTGAGCAAGGTCACCTCGAAGCCCAATTAATCCTCATGCGCTACCACGCGCAGCGCAACGATCCACAATCCCTCTACTGGGCGGAGCTTGCCGCTGCCCGATATGCCGCGCCTGCATATTACCATCTGGCACGCCATCATCAACGACAAGGCGACATTGAAACAGCCATTGAACAATACGAAAAAGCGGCCGCGCTCGGCGTGAATGCCGCCTGCTGGCAACTCGGTCAAATTTACTTCTACGGTACAGGTATCAACCCAAACCACGCACAAGCCGAACAATATCTCAAACAAGCCGCGCAAGCCGGCCACATCGCCGCACAAATCCTGCTGGCCGACCTCCTTGCCGCCCAACGCAAACCCGAAGCCTTAGAATGGTATCGTCGTGCCGCCGATAAGGAGCAGGCGGAAGCACAGGCCAAGCTGGCCCAATACGCCCTGACCGGCGAACTTTCCGAACGCGACCCATTCCAAGCGGCGCGCTATGCCAAAGCCGCCGCCGAGAAAAACCATTCCGAAGCACTGAAAATCATGGGCGACCTCTACCGCTACGGCCTCGGCATCAAAGCCGACAACCATATCGCACACGATTACTACCACCGTGCAGCCGCACTGGGTTCTGCCGCCGCAGCACAAAAACTCATCAGCGACGCCGCGCTGTACCATCCGCAACAATACGAACAAATCAAAACTACCGCCCTGCAACAACAACAAACCGAAACCACATACCGTTTGGCGGAAGCACAAGCCAATGCCATCGGCCGTCCCGCCGACTATAATGCCGCGCGCAAAAATTACATGGAAGCTGCCGAGTTCCACCATAAAAACGCGGCGGCAGCCTTAGGCCGCATCTACCATTACGGCCTCGGTACGGCGCAAGATCCTCGGGCGGCTGCACACTGGTACACCATCGCTGCCGAACAAAACCATCCTTCAGCACAATACCACCTCGCCTGTTTTTACTATCACGGACAAGGTGTCGGCTGTCATGTTCCGACCGCCTGCTACTGGCTGCAGGCCGCCATCAGCAACGGCCACACTTCGGCCGAATCATTAACATCCCTATTAGAACAGTGGCGCCGCGAAGCACATCATGCCATCGGACAAAAGGCCGTCTGAAAAGATTTACACACGCATTTTTTGACAAACTTTAACTATTCCCCTAATATTTGCCAGTTATTTTTCACGGACACGTCATCGTTTTCATTTCTTTCTGAAAACACCTTGTCCGCGCATCAATACCATGACACTCGGCGGATAACGCCGAGCGTTGAAACACACTACATCCGGAACAAAAACGGATGCTCGGAAAAACATTTCTAGGAGGTGAAACAACATGGAATGGGAATTCAACAGTTATTACACACTGATTGCCGCCACGCTCGTGTTGCTGGTTGGTAAATTTCTGGTTCAAAAAATCAAATTCTTAAGAGACTTCAATATTCCCGAGCCGGTCGCCGGCGGTTTGGTTGCCGCTATCGTCCTGTTCGCCCTGCATGAAGCCTACGGCGTCAGCTTCAAATTTGAAAAACCGCTGCAAGATGCGTTCATGCTTATCTTCTTTACATCCATCGGTTTGAGCGCCGACTTCTCCCGTTTGAAAGCGGGCGGTTTGCCTTTGGTTATCTTTACCGCCGTGGTGGGTGCATTCATCATCGTCCAAAACTTCGTCGGTGTCGGCTTGGCGAGCGCATTGGGCTTGGATCCACTGATTGGCCTGATTACCGGTTCGATTACCCTGACCGGTGGTCACGGTACAGCCGGCGCATGGGGTCCTGACTTTGAAAGCAAATTCGGTCTGACCGGCGCAACCGGTTTGGGTATGGCTTCTGCAACATTCGGCCTGGTATTCGGCGGTTTGATCGGCGGTCCTGTTGCACGCCGTCTGATCAACAAAATGAGTCGTAAACCTGTCGTCAAAACTGCCAAATCCGACGACAACGATGTTGCCGACGACATCTTCGAAAAAGCACAACGTACACGCCTGATTACGGCTGACTCCGCTGTCGAAACGCTCGCGATGTTTGCCGCATGTTTGGCTTTTGCCGAAATCGTCGACGGCTACGACAAAGCCTTCTTCGACCTGCCTAAATTCGTATGGTGTCTGTTTGCAGGTGTGGTCATCCGCAACGTCCTGACTGCAACCTTCAAAGTCAATATGTTCGACCGCGCCATCGACGTATTCGGTAACGCCTCCCTGTCGCTCTTCCTTGCCATGGCTCTTCTGAATCTGAAACTGTGGGAGTTGACCGGTCTGGCAGGCCCTGTGACCATCATCTTGGCCGTACAAACCGTCGTGATGATTCTGTACGCTACGTTCGTTACCTACGTCTTCATGGGTCGCGACTACGACGCTGCCGTATTGGCGGCAGGCCACTGCGGCTTCGGTTTGGGTGCCACCCCGACCGCCGTTGCCAACATGCAGTCCATTACCCAAACTTTCGGCCCGTCGCACAAAGCCTTCCTGATTGTACCTATGGTCGGCGCCTTCTTCGTTGACTTACTCAACGCCGCCATCCTCTCCGGCTTTGTCAGCGTCATCAAAGGCTGATACGTCTGACATAGAAAAGCACTTGCCGCATTTACTTGCTGCAAGTGCTTTTGTTATGATAGGCACGTCAGGCCGTCTGAAAGGCCGTCATCTTCAGGAGTACCTATGTACAAAAAAACCGCTTCCGTATTGATTTTAAGCACGATTCTTCTTGCCGCATGCAGCAAAGAAGAGCCGAAAGCCGCGCTTGATTGCGCCCAACCGGCCACACTGCAAAACATCCGTACCACCATCGAAGACACCCTCAAACAACAAGCGCGTTCCTTTGCCCGCAATGACAACCGCCAATTCGTCGATGCCGATAAAATCATCGCCGCCGGCCTCGAATTAGAAACCCTGCTTGAAGACCCCAAAGAAACCGAAGACAACGGCAAAGCCATCTGCCGCGCCAATCTCAAAATCCGCATTCCCGACACCATCCTCAAAACGGCCATAGACAATAGCCCGCTGATTTACGGCAACACCCCGTTGTCCGACATGCTCGAACAAAAACTGATGGGCAGCAACCTGACTTTTGAAAACAACACGTTCAGCACCACTCTGCTCTACACCCCCGACAAAGACGGCAAACCGGTTCTCGAAGACAACACCCTGAGCACCACGGCCCAAACCCTTTCCGCCACCCTGCTGCCCTACGGCGTAAAAAGCATCGTCATGATAGACGGCAAGCCTGTATCCAAAGAGCAGGCCATCAAGCTGCTGCAAAATCAAAATACGGAAGAGCCGCCGACTGTTGATCCGCAAGACATCCTGGAAAACAACGCCGCCAGCCAAGCCATCGGCTTGACCGATGATGATGACAATTCAGACTACGAAGTCCTACGCCCTGACCGTGAAACCCCGCGCAACGAGCTGCCCGGCCTCAGCCAAAGCGAACTCGACAACGCGCGTGCGCAAAACCGTCAGGCAGACGGCGAGATCAACGACCTTTGGGGCGGCATGGACAGCGATGTCAAACAACAAATCCTCGGCGAACAACGCGCCTGGATTCAAAGCAAAAAACTTAACTGCCAACAAGCCGCCGCGTCCGCAGACAACGCTGCGCAAGCAGAATATCTGCGCTTACAATGTGAAACCCGCATGACCCGCGAACGTACACAATACCTGCGCGGCTATTCCATCAACTAAAACCAATAAGGCCGTCTGAACATTCAGACTGCCTACAAGAAAGCACATCACATCATGCAATACCGAATCCACCGTGAAGGCGACGCCCAAAACACACCATCTTCAGCCTCCACACCCGTCGACAACTGGGAGCGCAACACCCTGCGCGAAGTCCTCCTCGCCGCCTACCAAGAACAGCGCCGCGCCCGCATTTGGCGCAATATCTGGCGCGGCGTCGCCGTCCTCATCTTCCTCAGCCTGATCTTCGGCTTCGCAGAAGAAGAAGGAAAAACCACAAGTATCCATGCCCGCAGCGAACACACCGCCGTTATCGACCTGACCGGCGAAATCGGCAACGACATCGACGACCAAGTCCAAATCCTGCGCGACAGCATGGAAGCCGCCTACAACAACGGCAACGCCAAAGCCATCATCATCCGCGCCAACAGCCCCGGCGGTTCGCCTGTCGTGTCCAACACGGCCTTTAACGAAGTCCGCCGCCTCAAAGCCGAACACAAAGACATCCCTGTTTACCTCGTTGCCGAAGATATGTGCGCTTCCGGCTGCTACTACATTGCCGCCGCAGCCGACAAAATTTACGCCGACCCTTCCAGCATTGTCGGCAGCATCGGCGTGATCGGCGGCGGTTTCGACTTTACCGGCCTGATGGACAAAGCCGGTGTCAAACGCCGTCTGAAAACCGCCGGCAGCAACAAAGGCATGGGAGACCCTTTCACGCCTGAAACACCGGCACAAACCCAAATTTGGGAAAGCATGTTGGGCGATATCCACCAAGAATTCATCAAAGCCGTCAAACTCGGTCGCGGCGCAAGGTTGAAAGACAAACAGTATCCCGACGTTTTCAGCGGCCGCATCTACACCGGCAAAGAAGCCAAACAGGTCGGCCTGATTGACGACTTCGGCAGCATTTACAGCGTTGCCCGCGATGTTGTCAAAGCCCCCGAGCTGGTCAACTACACGCCGCAAGACGATTTCAGCAAAATGCTCAGCCGCCGCTTCGGTGCGGAAGTGAAGGCCAAAGTCAAAGAAACTTTGTCTGAAATTTGGTAAACCAAAAAACCAAAAGGCCGTCTGAAACCCAAATCATGGGGCTTCAGACGGCCTTTTATATGATTTTTAAAATAAAACGCTGATTATTGTCCAATCATTTATCGGCTTCATCAAACCGACAGGCAAATATCCCCTGATGATGCTGTTACAGGAACACATTATGCCTGCAAATGATCAAGCCTCCACATTTCAGACGGCCTGTTTCTGCATATTATGCGCCATATCAAGCGCGGCGAGGACGGCAGTAATCAGGCTGCCGGAATCGGCTTTGCCCGTACCGGCTAAGTTCAAGGCCGTGCCATGATCGACAGAAGTGCGGATAAAGGGTAGGCCGAGGGTGATGTTCACGCCTTCGCCGAAACCGGCGTATTTGAGCACCGGCAGCCCTTGGTCGTGATACATGGCGAGGACGGCATCGGCGTCTTTGAGCAGGAAGGGGTGGAACACGGTATCGGCCGGATAAGGGCCGCGCGCGTCTACGCCTTCGGCCTGCAGGGCATGAAGCGCCGGAATAATGGTGTCGATTTCTTCGTGTCCCAAATGGCCGCCTTCGCCCGCGTGGGGGTTGAGGCCGGTAACGAGGATGACCGGTTTGGCTATGCCGAACTTATGGCGCAGGTCGTGTTCAAGAATGCGGACAACCGATTCGATTAAAGGCTTCGTAATGGCGGCGGAAATGTCTTTCAGCGGCAGATGAGTGGTCACCAATGCAACTCGCAGGCCGCCGCCGGTCAGCATCATGACGACTTGTTCGGTATGGCTTTTTTCGGCGAGGTATTCGGTATGGCCGCTGAAAAATCCGTTGCCTGCGTGGGCATCGTTGATGATGCCTTTATGCAGCGGCGCGGTAACCATACCGGCAAACAGGCCGTCTAAAATGCCTTGATACGCCGTATCCAGCAGTCGGAGCACATACGCGGCATTGGCAGGATTGAGTTCGCCCGCCCGACACTCGGCATCTAAAGGAATATGCAGGACTTCGAGTTCGCCCTTAGGCAACGGATCAGCCGCTTGGGCTTGGAAGTCGCGCAGGATGACGGATTTGCCGAGCTGTTCGGCCCTTTGCACCAACAGGTTTTTGTCACACAAAACAACGGGGCGGCAAGGAAGATCGGCGAAAGCCAAATCGAGGCAGATGTCGGGGCCGATGCCGGCCGGTTCGCCGGATGTAATGGCGAGAATGGGAGCAGTCATGGTGTTTCTCGGTACGGGTTACAGTATTTAGACAACAGTCAGGCAAAACGCCTGCCCTACTTTTGCAGATTAACACAAATACAAAAAGGCCGTCTGAAAACAGTTTTTGCTTGGTCAAACTGTTTTCAGACGGCCTTGGCTGTTTACCGTTTTACACTTAAGAACGACGGCCGATCATGCGGTATAAAACATCGTGGCCTTGAATGCGGTGAACAACGACCATGGCAATGTGGCCGGCGACAAGCGCGAAGAGCAGCCAGCCGAGTTTGCCGTGCGCCATATTGCCGAGGTTGGACATCCATTCGATTTTTTCAGGCGAACCCTGCATCACTTCGACACCGAATACTTTCAACGGGCCGCGGCCGCCGCCGTATTGGCGGATCATGCCGATAACGGGAACGACGAGCATGAGGACGTAAAGGGCAAGGTGGCCTGCTTTGGCGGCAAAGCTGTCGGCGGCAGGACGTTTGGACGCATTGAGCAAAGCCCAAACAATGCGCACGGCAATCACCAGCAGCGTGATGAAACCGATGGATTTATGCACGCCGAAGAGCGATTTGACCCATTCTTCGCCATCGTAGATGGTCCAAACGGTAATGGTGGAGAGGATACCGATGAAACCGAGTACGGTCAGCCAGTGCAACGCGCGCGCGACGGCATCGTAGGTTTGTGGACGTGTAGTGGTCATAATGTTTCCTTGTTTTTGATTTGTTTGGTTTTTTGAATCGGCGGCATTGTAACAAAAATGCCTAACCAATTATGTTGCCTTTTTGAAGAAATTTCGTAAATATTTGGAAAATTTGAAGAAACGGCGGTTTTATCCGTCAGGCTGCCCGGGCCGTCTGAAAACAAGGGCAGGAATACCACCTTCTATGCCGAACTCGGGCTAAAATAGGCGTTTTCATTCTCGGGTACGCATCGATGCAGGTTTGGATTCGGCGGTTTGCGCTGTTGCTTCTGCCTTTGGGTTTCTTGGCGGTCATGGTGGCCGCGCCTTTGCTGTCGCTGGCGTTTTACGACGGCGAAGGCGCTTGGGCGGAAGTGGTGGCTGATGACTATATGCGCCTGCGCTTGGGCTGGACGGTGGCGCAGGCGGTTTTGACCTGCGTCTTGGTCACGGCTTTGGGCGTGCCTGCGGCGTGGGTGCTGGCGCGGATGGACTTCGCCGGACGGCGCACGGTTTTGCGCCTGCTGATGCTGCCTTTTGTGATGCCGACTTTGGTGGCGGGCATGGGCGTGCTGGCCTTGTTTGGCGCACACGGCATGCTGGCTGCAGGTTGGCAGGACACGCCGTGGCTGCTGATTTACGGCAATGTGTTTTTCAACCTGCCGGTTTTGGTGCGCTCGGCGTATCAGGGATTTGTGCGTGTGCCGCAGGCGCGGTTGCTGTCGGCGCAATCTTTGGGCGCGGACGCGTGGCGGCGGTTTGTCTGGGTCGAGTGGCCGGTGGTGCGTGCATGGGTTGCCGGCGGTGCGTGCCTGGTGTTTTTATATTGTTTTTCAGGCTTCGGACTGGCCTTGCTGCTCGGCGGCGAACGTTTTGCAACGGTGGAAGTAGAAATCTACCGGCTGGTGGCGTATGAATTGGACATGGCGCGTGCGTCGGTGTTGGTATGGCTGGTGCTGGCGGTTACGGCGGCGGCAGGCGGTTTGTATGCGTATTGGAGTAGGCGCGTCGCTGTGGATAAGTCGGTCTCGCCTTTGCCTCCGCGTGCGCCGATATGGGCTTGGGAAAAATGGCTGACGGCAACGGTATTGGCCATGTTGGCACTGTGCTGCCTGCTGCCTTTGGCGGCGGTGTGGCTCAAGGCGGTATCGGCAGGCTCGTCGTGGGCAGTCTTGCTGGAAGCGCAAATGTGGGCGGCAGTGTGGAACACCGTCCGTTTCTCTGCGGCAGCGGTGGCGGCGGCGACGGTTTTGGGCGTGCTGTATGCAGCGGCGGCACGGCAAATGGCGTGGTTGCGTGCGCTGATGTTTTTGCCGTTTATGGTGTCGCCCGTGTGCATCGCGTTTGGCGTTTTGCTGCTCTATCCGCAGTGGACGGCTTCGCTGTGGCTGCTGACGGCGACTTACGCGCTGTTGGCGTATCCGTTTGTGGCCAAAGATGTATTGGCCGCGTGGGACGGTTTGCCCAAAGATTACACAGCGGCGGCGCGCACTATGGGCGCAAACGGTTTTCAGACGGCCTGTTATGTAACCGCGCCTTTATTGAAACCTGCCTTGCGGCGCGGCCTGACTTTGGCTTCGGCAACGTGTATCGGCGAATTTGCGGCCACATTATTCCTGTCGCGCCCCGAATGGCAGACGCTGACCACTTTGATTTACGATTATCTCGGACGCGCCGGTGCGGACAATTACGGACGGGCGATGGTGTTGACGGCGGTATTGACCGCTTTGGCTTTGACGGCATTTTTGCTGGTGGACGAAGCGGAAGGACAAAAGGCCGTCTAAACGTGGTCGGCTCAAATTCCCTTCACATTCACTACACTATTGCCGCGCCTTGTATCGAAAATTGATTGAATCCGCTATATAATTTGTTTTTAACCGCACTCAACACGACCTATCATGACCGACTTAGAAACCAAACGCCTTGAAACCCAAGCCATGCTGGACAATGCCGATTTGCTGTTTGACCAAGAACAATGCCGCACGGCCTTGCAAAAAGTTGCCGACGACATTACCCGCGACTTGGGCGACAAATACCCCCTGCTCCTGCCTGTAATGGGTGGCGCGGTGGTGTTTACAGGGCAGCTGCTGCCGCTGTTGCGTTTCCCTTTGGACTTTGACTACGTCCACGTTTCCCGCTACGGCGACAAACTCGCAGGCGGCGCGTTCAACTGGAAACGCATGCCCGACCCCGAGCAAATCAAAGGCCGTCATGTAGTCGTTTTGGACGACATCCTGGACGAAGGCCACACCATGGCCGCCATTCAGGAAAAACTGTTGGAAATGGGCGCGGCAAGCTGCCGTGCGGCCGTATTTGCCAACAAACTGATCGACAAAGAAAAACCGACCAAAGCCGATTATGTCGGCTTGGACGTGCCCAACCGCTACGTCTTCGGCTACGGTATGGACGCCGCCGGCTGCTGGCGCAACCTCGGCGAAATCTACGCCTTAAACAATAAATAAAACAAAGGCCGTCTGAAAGCCTTCAGACGGCCTCAACCCCCATGCTAGGAACACATCATGATAGGTTTGTTAATCATTACACATGAAACCATAGGTGAAGCCTATCGCGGTTTGGCCGACCATTTCTTTCCCAACGGTTTCCCCGAAAATCTCCACATCCTCGGCGTACAGCCTAACGAAGATCAAAACGACATCATCAACAACGCCATCGCCGCATTGCAGGAATTTCCCGACAACCGCGGTGTGCTGATCATGACCGACATCTTCGGCGCAACCCCGTGCAACGCCGCACGCCGGCTGGTGCGCGAAAACAAATCCGCCATCCTGACCGGCCTCAACGCCCCGATGATGATTAAAGCCATCCAATACTCATCACAAGCAGAAAACCTCTCCGACTTCACCGAAACCGTCAAAGAAGCTGCCATCCGTGGCATTTTTGCCATTACATCCGCACCTGAAGACCTGGTGTGCAAAGAACACGGCTAAGGCCGTCTGAAAACATTCACTTTACGAACATTTAGGGGACATCCATGCTCAAACAAGAAATCGAAATCATCAACAAACTCGGCCTGCACGCACGCGCCTCCAGCAAATTTACCCAAACCGCCTCCCAATTCCAAAGCGAAGTCTGGGTCACCAAAAACGGCAACCGCGTCAACGGCAAAAGCATCATGGGCCTGATGATGCTGGCCGCCGCCAAAGGCACCGTGATTGAGCTGGAAACAGAAGGCGCAGACGAAGCCGCCGCCATGCAGGCGTTGACCGACCTCATCAACGACTACTTCGGCGAGGGCGAATAATGAGCATCGTGCTGCACGGTGTCGCGGCGGGCAAAGGCATCGCCATCGGCCACGCCCACCTGATTACGCGCGGCACGACGGAAGTGCCGCAATACGACGTTTCAGACGACCTCATCGACGCCGAAGCCGCCCGTTTTGACGCCGCCATCAAAGCCACGCGCAAAGAATTGGAACAACTGCGCGGCGCGATTCCCGAAAATGCCCCGACCGAATTGGGCGCGTTCATCTCCCTGCACCTGATGCTGCTGACCGACGTCACCCTCTCGCGCGAACCCATCGACATTTTGCGCGAGCAGAAAATCAACGCCGAATGGGCATTGAAACAACAAAGCGACAAGCTTGCCGCCCAGTTCGACAACATCGAAGACGACTACCTGCGTGAACGCAAACAGGACATGCTCCAAGTCGTCCGCCGCATCCACAACAACCTTGTCGGCCAAAGCAACGAAATCAACCTCGCCGGCAACCTGTTTGACGACACCGTCCTCATCGCGCACGACCTCTCACCTGCCGATACCGTATTGTTCAAAGAGCAGCACATTACCGCCTTCGTAACCGATGCCGGCGGCTCGACCAGCCACACCGCCATCTTGGGCCGCAGCCTCGACATCCCGTCCGTCATCGGCCTGCACAACGCCCGCAAACTCATCACCGAAAACGAAATCGTCATCGTCGACGGCATCAACGGCATCCTCATCATCGATCCCGACGAAGTCGTCCTCAACGAATACCGCCGCCTCGCCCGCGAATACCGCAGCCACAAGCGCGAACTCAACAAAATCAAAAAAACCGCCGCCACCACGGCCGACGGCATCAACATCGAACTTTTGGCCAACATCGAATCCGCCGAAGACATCAAAGCCCTGCACAACTTCGGCGCAGACGGCGTCGGCCTGTTCCGCAGCGAATTTCTTTATCTCAACCGCGACACCATGCCGTCTGAAGACGAGCAATACGAAGTGTACAGCGCGATTGTGAAAAAGATGAAAGGCAAAAGCATCACCATCCGCACCGTCGATTTGGGTGTCGATAAAAATCCGCGCTGGTTCGGCCAAAACAGCTCGCCCAACGGCAGCCTCAACCCCGCACTCGGCCTGACCGGCATCCGCCTGTGCCTCGCCGAGCCGGTCATGTTCCGCACCCAAATGCGCGCCATCCTCCGCGCCGCCGCACACGGCCCCGTGCGCATGATGTGGCCGATGATCACATCCATTTCCGAAGTGCGCCAATGCCTTATCCATCTGGACACGGCCCAACGCCAACTGACCGAACGCGGCGAAACCTTCGGCCCGGTCAGCATCGGCTGCATGATTGAAATCCCGTCCGCCGCCATGACCGTCGGCAGCATCCTCAAGCTCGTCGATTTCATCTCCATCGGCACCAACGACCTGATTCAATACCTCCTGTCGGTCGACCGCGGCGACGACAGCGTCAGCCACCTTTACCAACCCGGCCACCCTGCCGTCCTCAAAACGCTGCAACACATCATCCGTACCGCCAACCGCATGGAAAAAGGCGTGTCCATCTGCGGCGAAATGGCCGGCGATACCGTCTTCACCCGACTGTTGCTCGGCATGGGCCTGCGCCGCTTCTCCATGAACCCCAACAACCTGCTTTCGGTTAAAAACATCATCCTGCACAGCCACACCGGCCATCTCGAAAACGATGCCGCCAAAATCCTGCGCTGCGAAGACCCGGAAAAAGCCGAAAAACTGATTAAAATCCTCAACCAAAGCGAACAGGCGGAATCACAGGCCGTCTGAACCTCCGGCAAGGGCGTGTTTCGATACACGCCCTTTTTATTCGTCCCCATTTTGGGTTTACGCCCGATTCTCCCTCAAGTCCCCTTCTTCCCTATTTCTCCATTTCAAAAACCAACCTTTTTCACTTTTCCCAAATATTGCTTACAGGCCGTCTGAAAAATATATGGCGCAAGTAAAATAAAACTTTTATGCCCGCACCAAAGGCCGTCTGAACCCCGATTACAAGGTTTCAGACGGCCTGCTGTATTCAACCGTATGTATATCTTTTATTTTCTTTGCAATAAATGACCCTTTGCCTATTCCTTCCAGCTACTGCCCACTATGGCTTTAGGTATCCCATATCATTCCTTTTTACTAGGTCTTCAGCATACCCAAACATTATCCCTTTATTTTAATGATGCAACTTTTTACTCTAAAATATGTCTATTCTCATGTTTCACTTGAAAAAAGATTCAATACCTTGTATCTTTATAAAAGATAATAGTTATCATCATATTTTAAAGGAATAGTTTATGAGATTTACGCAACTTTCTGCTTTAATTGCCGCTGCAGCTTTATCAGTCGGCTCCGTATCCGCTTTTGCCAAACCGGTTCAGCTGACCGATACCGTCGGCCGTAAGGTAACCGTTGACCTGCCTGCCAAACGCGTGGTTTTGGGCTTCTACTACCAAGACTACATGGCCATCGGCGGTAAAACCGCGCTGGACAACGTTGTCGGTTTCTCCAAAGCAGTTTGGGCCGACTGGGCGCCGCCAAGCTGGGCAGCATTCAGCAAAGCCGTACCTAAACTGAATCAACTGACCGACGTGGGCGAAGTGGAAGTCGGCACTTTCTCGATTGAAAAAGTATTGGCGCTGAAACCCGATTTGCTGGTTTTGGCCGAATGGCAATACAAGGCTTTGGGTTCCGATCTCGACCGCATCAACAAAGCCGGCATCCCCATCGTCGTGTTGGACTACAACGCGCAAACGGTCGCCAAACACGTCCAATCGACCAAACTTATCGGCACGCTGACCGGCCAGCAGCAAAAGGCGGACAAGCTGGCGGCGGACTACAAACGCATCGCCGACACCATCCAGGCGCGCGTGAAAAAAGCCAACCTGCCCAAGCCTAAAGTGTATGTCGAGTTCGGCAACAAAGGCCCTGCGGAACACAGCGTTACCTTCGGCAAGAGCATGTGGGGTTCGATGGCGACGCTGGTCGGCGGCAACAATATCGCCGCTTCTTCGGTCGAATTCTACGGCCCGATCAATCCTGAAAAAGTCCTCGCCGCCAAACCCGACGTGATCGTGATTACCGGCCGCGAAACCGAATTGAAGAAAAACCCGGCCGCCATGGTGATGGGCTGGGGCATTCCGAAAGCGGAAGCGGAAAAACGCTTGGCAGGCTTTGCCAAACGCGCCGGCTGGGCCAACCTGCCTGCGATTAAAAACAACCGCCTCTACGCCGCCTACCACGCCAACTCGCGCACGCTGTCCGACAGCGCATCGATTCAGTTTATGGCCAAAGCGATTTATCCGCAGTTGTTTAAAGATTTCAACCCTGAGAAGACCTATCTGGACTTCTACCGCCAAAACCTGCCGGTCGTGCCGAACGGTACGTTCTATCTGTATCCGAAAGGTCAGTAAGGCTGGCTTGCGGGTTTCAGACGACCTTTTTATGCGAAAGGTCGTCTGAAAGCAGTGTGGGTTTTGTACAGAACCGTAGCGTGGGCTTTGCCCACGGGTAATGTTTACGGAAATGATGGTAAACGGTATGAGGGTTTCCTGTTTTCGTGGGCAAAGCCCACGCTACGACTTTCCGTTGTGCCGAACGGAGAGCTTCAGGTGGGTTTGACTGTTTTACCCTCTCCCTAGCCCTCTCCCACGGGGAGAGGGAACAAATGGCAGAAAATCACAACAATGGTCGGATTTCAGTCATCCGATTCCCTCTCTCCGTGGGAAAAAGAACAAATTGCAGGGAATCGCAACAATAGTTGAATTTCAGTTATCCGATTCCCTCTCTCCGCGGGAGAGGGAACAAATGGCAGAAAATCACAACAATGGTTGGATTTCAGTCATCCGATTCCCTCTCCCCGTGGGAGAGGGCTAGGGAGAGGGCAAAACCGTTTGGGACGCCGTTATCCCGATTTTCAAAAAACCACCCTTTCAAAACGGATACAGACAAAAGAGATGGTCGGGCATGAATGTCCGACCTTGTTACTTAATTTCAGAGGTTTAAAACATGAATGATTCGGTTGTCGCCGAGATTGTGAGAAACCAGCGCAAGTTGGAAGGCAAGCGTTGGTTGATTGTGTTGATGTTTTTAGCCATCGCCGCGGTCAGTTTCCTATTCGACATCGCCACCGGCCCTGCGATGACGGACACGCTGCCCGTCGGCGAAGTGGTCAATGTTTTGCTGGGTAAACCCGGAGTCGATGAAATGAACCGCCTGATTGTGATGGATTTGCGCCTGCCGATTGCGGTGATGGCGTTGGTGGTCGGTGCGGCTTTGGGCGTCGGCGGGGCGGAGATTCAGACGCTGTTGAATAATCCGATGGCCAGCCCTTATACGCTGGGTTTGGCGGCGGCGGCGGGTTTGGGCGCGTCGGTGGTGATTGCGTTCGGCGGTTTCGGACTGCCTGAAACGGTCGCCGTTCCCATCGGCGCGTTTGTGATGACCATGCTGGCTTCGGGCATCTTGTTTCTGTTTGCTTCGGCGCGCCGCTTCAATTCGGCGATGCTGGTGTTGGTGGGGATTGCGCTTTTGTTTCTGTTTCAGTCGATTTTGTCGCTGATTCAGTTTATCGCCGCGCCTGAGATTTCGCAGCAGATTCTTTTTTGGCTGTTCGGCAGCCTGACCAAGGCGACTTGGGAAACGGTCATCGTTACGGCGGCGGTTACGGCGGTATGCGTGTTTCTGCTTTCCCGCGATGTGTGGAAGCTGACTGCGCTGCGCTTGGGCGAAGAACGCGCCGTCGGGCTGGGCATCAATCTGCAACTTTTGCGCCTGAAAACGCTGGTGTTGGTAGCGGTGATGACGGCAACGGCAATCAGTTTTGTCGGCGTCATCGGCTTTATCGGCTTGGTTGCCCCGCATGTGGCACGGATTCTTTTGGGCGAAGACCAACGTTTCTTCCTGCCCGGCGCGATGCTGGCAGGGGCGGCGTTTTTATCGGTGGCGAGCGTGTTGTCCAAGGTGATTATCCCGGGCGCGCTGTTTCCGGTGGGCATCGTTACGTCGTTTGTCGGCGTGCCGTTCTTCTTCTGGATTGTATTAACGAAACGATAGGCCGTCTGAAATGTTGAAACTTGAAAATGTCCATATCCGGCGCGGCGATTATGTGGTCGCCGACAGTATCGATTTGACGCTGGAACAAGGCAAAGTCTATTCCGTGCTCGGCCCGAACGGTACGGGCAAATCCTCGCTGATGAAAACGATTTTCGGCGAAGTGGTGCACAAAGGCACCATCCGCTACGGCGACGAAGTTTTGAGCAAAATCCACCTGCAAAGCTGGCGCAAACGCATAGGCTATATGCCGCAGGACACCGCCGCCGAAGCCTCGCTGACCGCGTTGGAAGTCGTGTTGCTCGGCCGCATGGACGCGCTGCACATGCACGTCGGCGACGAACTGCTGCACGAAGCCGCAAGTATCATGGCGGAGCTGGGCATCGGCCATCTGGCACACCGCGACGTCATGCGGCTTTCCGGCGGACAACGGCAGCTCGTGATGTTTGCCCAAGTCATGCTGCGCCGCCCCGAAATCCTGATGCTGGACGAGCCGGTCAGCGCGCTGGATATGCACCACCAGTTGAACCTCTTGGAGCGCGTGGTGCAATACACGCACGAACACAATCTGGTTACGCTGATGGTCTTGCACGATTTGAGCCTCGCCGCGCAGTTTTCAGACGGCGTGATTCTGCTCGGCGAAGGCAAAGTACAGGCGCAGGGTGCGCCGCAGGACGTGTTGCAGGCGGACATGATCGGCAGGCTGTACAAAGTGGACATCGAACTTTTATACGACAGCAAAGGCCTGCCCGTTATCCGCCCGATGCGGCAGAGTGCGTAACTTGACCGCTCCTGCAAATGTCAGATTTGAGCATCCGGCCTGCAAACTCCCTGCAACTTATCCCCTCTCCCGCGGGAGAGGGTTAGGGAGAGGGCGGTAAGCCCAAGGTTTACCTCTCCGACTCATCAGCCCGTCCCATATTTTTTATCCTTAGAAAGGACTCCCTCCATGAGAAAATCCCTCTTCCTCCTCATGCTAACCGCCTCCCTCGGCGCATACGCCGCCAACCACGAAGTCAAAATGCTCGACAACGGCAAAGACGGCAGCATGGTGTTTGAGCCCGGCTACGTCAACGCCAAAGTCGGCGACACTGTTACCTTCAAAGCTACTAACAGCGGACACTGGGTGCAAAGCAAAGCCCTGCCCGACGGCGTTGCCGACTTCCTCTCCGAAGACGGCAAAGACTTCACGCTCAAGCTCAACAAAGAAGGCGTGTACGTCTATACCTGCCCGCCGCACCGCATGATGAACATGAGCGGCGTGATTCAGGTCGGCAAACCGGTGAACAAAGCCAAAGCACAAGCCGTTGTCGATGAAATGGAAAACCGCGCCATGCAAAGCAAAGGCCGTCTGAAAAAATATATGGCGCAAGTGAAGTAAACGCGTTTATGCCTGTATTAAAGGCCGTCTGAAACCTTTCAGACGGCCTGTTTCCTTTGCGTAAAACACGCATCAAAGCTATATCTTCCGTTTCAGTTTCCGATAAAATAGGCCTATTCCGACACAAGACCCGTAAGTATGATACGCCGCCTTTACGCCATGCTGTGGCACCTCGCCCCCTTCCTGATCCGCCGCCACCTGCGTCGCCGCGCCCTCAAATCCCCAGCCTATCTCGAGCATTGGGACGAGCGTTTCGGGCAGGCGTATCCCAATCCCGTACAACGTCCGATTTGGATACACGCCGTATCCGTCGGCGAAACTCGTGCGGCCGAACCTTTAGTCCAGGCATTGCGCCGCCATTTTCCCGACTCGCCGTTTTTGATTACCCAAATGACGCCGACCGGCCGCGCCACCGCGCAATCCCTGTTCCTCGATGCTCAATGCCGTTACCTGCCCTACGACAAATCCGAATGGGTCGCCCGATTTTTAGCCGAACACCGCCCCATCTGCGGCATTTTGATGGAAACTGAAATCTGGCCCAACCTGATGCACGGCTGCCAAGAAGCAGGTATTCCCCTCTTTTTGGCCAACGCACGCCTCTCCGAAAAATCCCAACGCGGCTACCTCAAAATCCGCAAGCTGGTCGAGCCTGCCATGCAGAGCCTCTCCGGCTGCTTTGCCCAAACCGCCGCCGATGCCGAACGCCTGCACCTTATCGGCGCGTCCAACGTCCACGTCTGCGGCAACACCAAATACGACATCGCGCCCCCCGACGACTCGCGCCCGCTTGCCGTCGCCTTTAAAGAACGCATCGGCTCACGCCCCGTCGTCGTCTGCGCCAGCACACGCGTGTACAAAGGCACAGACGAAGCCGAGCTGCTCCTCAAAGCATGGCAGGGCTACCGCGGCAATGCCTTACTGGTCATCGTACCGCGCCACCCTGAAAACTTTCAGACGGCCTACGATACCGCCAAATCGCTTGGTTATACCGCGCAAAAACGCAGCGACGGACAACCCGTTTCCCCCGATACACAAGTTTGGATAGGCGACAGCATGGGCGAGCTTGCCGCCTACTACCTTAGCGCGGACATTGCCTTCGTCGGCGGCAGCCTCGTTGATGCCGGCTGCCAAAACATTATCGAACCCATCTCCTGCCGCGTCCCCACCCTCTTCGGCTACTCCAATTACAACTTCGCCCAAGCCTGTAAAGGCGCAGTCGAAGCCAAAGCCGCCGTCCGCGTCGAAACCACCGAAGCCTGGTACAGAACCACGCGCCAATACCTCGACGACGAAACGCTGCGCCAACAGCTGATCAGCCACACCGAGCAATTCATTTCGCAACACCAAGGCGCCAGTGCCAAAATTGCCAAAGCGATTGCAGATTGTTTGAATTGTAGAAACTAGTAGCGTTGTTTACAGTATTTCCGGGAGAATACTGAAACATGAACATGCACAAAAACACCCGTCTCACCCCGCACCACCGCCAAGCCATTTGGCTGGCCTACACGCAGGAAAAGGAAAGCGTCACCTCCCTGGCACGCCGCTACCAAGTCTGCCGCGTCACCATTTACCGCGCACTTAAAGCCGCAAGGGGCAGACTGCTCAAACCCCAAACCAGTACCAACAACCGTTTCAAACAGGCAAAGTACGGAATGAAACGCCTGGCCAAGGTAGAACGCGGCATTCAGGAAAAACTCAAAAGGCAGGCCAAACGCTACAATAAATCCTACCCCGGAGAGCTGGTACATCTCGATACCAAACGGCTGCCGCTGCTCAAAGGGCAGAAAGCCACCGATAATCGGGATTACCTGTTTGTCGCCATCGACGATTTCTCAAGGGAGCTATACTCCGCCATTTTGCCGGACAAAACTGCAGACAGTGCCGCCAAGTTTCTGACTGGACACCTGATTGATCCCTGTCCATACCTGATTGAGTGCGTTTACTCCGACAACGGTACGGAATATAAAGGCTCGGCCAACCATGCTTTCGGTGTAGCCTGTTATGAGAACGGGATTGGTCAAAAGTTTACCCGGGTTGCCCGTCCGCAGACCAACGGTAAGGCGGAACGGGTTATCCGCACCCTGATGGAGATGTGGCATGGGAAACAGTTGTTTGACAGTCCGGAACACCGGCGAAAGGAGTTGTGCCGCTTTGTTAATTTCTATAACACTGTGAAGCCGCACCGCAGTTTGAACGGCGATACGCCGTTTGAGGTCTTGCAGGCTTCATTCTCAACCTGTGGTGTAAACAACGCAACGCTTTCCTACATTTGAATCAGCGTTAAACAATAAAAAACCGCCTGTTCATGACAAACAGGCGGAAACTGAAAAACAGTTTTTTGTTTTCAGCCGTTTAATTGACTAAAAGCAGGAACAGGGTTAAGATAATCTTAACGACTGTTCGCAGTCTCAGCCATGAACGACCCGTGCGAGTGGTATGTTTCATGATTGAAACTCTCCTTTCTAGGAAGGTTTCAGCACAAAGCCCCACTGCAATGGGGCTTTTTTGCTACCAGCCCCACAATAATTATACCCAAACTTCCTAAAATTATTCCAAACAAATTTCTACTAAAAAGGCCGTCTGAAACCCCAATTTTTTGGGTTTCAGACGGCCTGACACCTTTGCAAAATCCCCCCAATCCCCTAAATTCCCACCAAGACATTTAGGGGGATTTCTCATGAGCACCTTCTTCCAACAAACCGCACAGGCCATGATTGCCAAACACATCGACCGCTTCCCACTATTGAAGTTGGATCAAGTGATTGATTGGCAGCCGATCGAACAATACCTGAATCGTCAAAGAACCCGTTACCTTAGAGACCACCGCGGACGTCCCGCCTATCCACTGCTATCCATGTTCAAAGCCGTCCTGCTCGGACAATGGCACAGCCTCTCCGATCCCGAACTCGAACACAGCCTCATCACCCGCATCGACTTCAACCTGTTTTGCCGTTTCGACGAACTGAGCATCCCCGATTACAGCACCTTATGCCGCTACCGCAACCGGCGGCGCAAGACAACACCCTGTCCGAACTGCTGGAACTGATTAACCGCCAACTGACCGAAAAAGGCCTAAAAGTAGAGAAAGCATCCGCCGCCGTCATTGACGCCACCATTATTGAGACCGCCGGCAGCAAACAGCGTCAGGCTATAGAAGTGGATGAGGAAGGACAAGTCAGCGGCCAAACCACACCGAGCAAAGATAAAGATGCCCGTTGGACAAAGAAAAACGGCATCTACAAACTCGGTTACAAACAACATACCCGTACAGATGCGGAAGGCTATATCGAGAAACTGCACATTACCCCCGCCAATACCCATGAGTGCAACCATCTGTCGCCTTTGCTGGAAGGTATAGCCGAAGATACGACCGTCTATGCCGACAAAGGCTATGACAGTGCGGAAAACCGACAACATCTGAAAGAACATCGGTTGCTGGACGGCATTATGCGCAAAGCCTGCCGCAACCGTCCGCTGACGGAAGCGCAAACCAAACGTAACCGATATTTGTCGAAAACCCGTTATGTGGTCGAACAAAGCTTCGGTACGCTGCACCGTAAATTCCGCTATGCGCGGGCAGCCTATTTCGGGCTGATTAAAGTGAGTGCGCAAAGCCATCTGAAGGCGATGTGTTTGAACCTTTTGAAAGCCGCCAACAGGCTAAGTGCGCCTGTTGCTGCCTAAAAGGCGCCCGGATGCCTGATTATCAGGTATCCAGGGAGAAAAAAGGGAAATTGGGAACAAAAAACAGCCGGAAGCTTGGGTTTGGGCTTCGGCTGTTGGGTGGAGGGGGATTTTTGCAAAGGTCTCTTGGCGCAATTTCCCGCCCCGCGCCCGGCGTTTGAAACGGTTCCGTATATCGGGCTTCTTGCGAAAATCCAAACCGGGGTTGAAAGCAAAAAGCCCGGCGGAAACCCAAACCGGCCGCAAGAGGCGGGCGGGTCGGCTGAAACATTTGGATTCCGGCAACCTGGGCATCCTTACCCTGCCTGCGCGGCGGCAAACCGCAGCCTACCCTTCCGGCATTTCCCGTTTTGCAGGAAGTCTGTTGCCCGCACGGCTGCCCCCGCCTGTTTTGCGGGCGCAAACCCGAAACCGGGCGGGCGGCCTCGGCCGGCGTTCAAGATACGCGCTTAGAATAAATGTTTAGCAACAATAAGTTGCCGCGCATATAATTTTTCCTTCTATCTAATGGCGAAATCAGTCTTTCCGTTCCCCCCGCCGCTTCGCCTATGATAGGCGCACGGTTTTAGAGTGAGAACGGAAATGGACTACTTCCCCCTGTTTGCCGATTTGAAAGGCCGCCCCGTGCTGGTGGTGGGAGCGGGTCATGTGGCTTTGCGCAAAATCCGCCTGCTGCTGCGCTGCGGCGCGGTTGTCCGCATTGCGGCGGGCAGGCTGCATCCGAAAGTGGCCGCGCTGCACGGCGCGGGCAGGGTGGAGTGGGCGGCGCACTCGTTCTCGCCTGAACTGCTCGACACGGCCTTCCTCGCCGTAGCCGCCACCGACGATTCCGATTTGAACGAGCGGGTGTTCCAAGCCGCGCAGAGCCGCCGCCTGCTGGTGAACACGGTGGACGACCCCGCCCGCTGCAACTTCATCTTCCCCTCGATTATCGACCGCAACCCCATCCAAATCGCCATTTCCAGCAGCGGCAAGGCGCCGGTACTGGCGCGGCTGCTGCGCGAGAGGCTGGAAGCCCTGCTGCCGCAGGGGTTGGGCGTGATGGCGCAGATTGCCGGGCAATGGCGCGGCCGCGTGAAGGCGCGGCTCGGCAATACGGCGCAGCGCCGCCGCTTCTGGGAAAGGCTGTTTGCTTCCGCCGCCTTCCGGCGTTTGGCGGAAAGCCGCCGCAGCCGCGAGGCCGGGCAGCTGGTGTGGCGGCATTTGGCCGGGGAGCGGCCGCAAAGCGGCGAAGTGGCGCTGGTGGGCGCGGGGCCGGGCGATGCCGGGCTGCTCACGCTCAAAGGCCTGCAGCGCATTCAGGAAGCCGACGTGGTGCTGTACGACGCGCTGGTGTCGGATGCGGTGCTGGATTTGGTGCGGCGCGATGCCGACAAAATCTGCGTGGGCAAGCGCGCCGGCGGCGGCAGCGTGCCGCAGGAGGAAACCAACCGCCTGCTGGTGCGCCATGCCCGCGCGGGCAAACGCGTGGTGCGGCTCAAAGGCGGCGACCCGTTCGTGTTCGGGCGCGGCGGCGAGGAATTGGAAGCCTTGCGCGAAGCGGGCATCCCGTTTGAAGTGGTGCCCGGCATCACCGCCGCACTGGGCGCCGCCGCCTACGCCGGCATCCCGCTCACCCACCGCGACCACGCGCACGGCGCGATGTTCATCACCGGCCACCGCAAAATCGACGCCGAAGCGCCCGACTGGCCCGCCCTGGCGCAGAACCGGCAGACGCTGGTGGTGTATATGGGCACGATTAAGGCCGCCGAACTGTCGCGCGAGCTGATTGCGCACGGCCGCGCCGCCTCCACGCCCGCCGCCGTCATCAGCTGCGGCACGCTGCCGCATCAGCAGGTGTTTTCCGGCAGCCTGGCCGAACTGCCCGAATTGGCCGCGCAAGCCGCCCAGCCTGCCCTGCTGGTGATCGGCGAAACCGTGGCGCTGCGGCAGGATTTGGCCTGGTTCGGCGGGCAGCCCGACCAGCAAGACGAACAGGGCGGCCGCTATGTGCAGCCGCAGCCCGCCGCAGCGGCCGGGCAGGCGGCGTGAGGAAGAATGCCGTGAATATCCGAGAAATCCCGGTTGTCCGCGAAGAAACCGCTTCCGCCGTATCCTTCCGCCCCAAGCTGTGGCAGATTCCCCGCCCCATTTCCACCGTGTACCAAAGGCTACCTGAAAAAACCGCCGCGCTGCGCCGCCGCCTGCTGAAAATCTACCGCCGCCACAGCCGCGTGAAGCTGGCCAGCAGCCTGGCGGTGGAGGATATGCTGATTACCGACCTGCTGGCGCAACAAGGCCTGCGCGTGGAAGTGTTCATGCTGCAAACCGGCCGCCTCAACGCCAAAACCCTTGATTTGGCCGACGAAGTGCGCCGCCGCTACCCCGCACTCGACTTCCGCCTCTACTACCCCGAAGAAAAAGCGGTGGAAGAATACGTGCAAACCCACGGCCTGAACGCCTTCTACGACAGCGTGGAGTTGCGCAAGCGCTGCTGCCACATCTGCAAAGTCGAGCCGCTCAACCGCGCCCTGGCCGATGCCGACGCCTGGCTCACCGGCCAGCGCCGCGGGCAGTCGGTCACCCGCAGCGAACTCGCCCTGGCCGAATACGACAACGCGCGCGGCATCGCCAAATACAACCCGATTTTCGACTGGAGCGAACAGGAAGTGTGGGCCTACACCCTGCAGCAGCGCCTGCCCTTCAACGAACTCTACCGCCAAGGCTACCCCAGCATCGGCTGCGAACCCTGCACCATGCCCGTGAAGGAAGGCGAAGACATCCGCTCCGGCCGCTGGTGGTGGGAAAGCCGCGACAGCAAAGAATGCGGCCTGCACAAATAGCCGCCGCAAGCCCGATATTTTCAGGTAGCCCAGCCCGCCATGGGCTACCTGAAACCGCAACCCGAACAACCAACCCGACAGAAAGCCCGCCATGAGCGCCACCCTGCAAAACGACCACCTCGACTGGCTCGAAGCCGAATCCGTCCACATCATCCGCGAAGTGCTGGCCGAATGCCGCAACCCCGCCATCCTGTTTTCCGGCGGCAAAGACTCCGTCGTCCTGCTCGCCCTCGCCCGCAAAGCCTTCGCCGTGCCCGGGCGGAGCATCCCGCTGCCCTTCCCGCTGGTGCACATCGACACCGGCCACAACTACCCCGAAGTCATCGCCTTCCGCGACCAAACCGCCCGGGAATCCGGCGCGCGGCTCATCGTCGGCAGCGTGGAAGACTCCATCGCCAAAGGCACGGTGGTGCTGCGGCGCGAAACCGACTCCCGCAACGCCGCCCAGGCCGTTACCCTGCTCGAAACCATCGAAGAGCACGGCTTCGGCGCACTGATGGGCGGCGCGCGGCGCGACGAAGAAAAATCCCGCGCCAAAGAGCGCATCTTCTCCTTCCGCGACGAATTCGGCCAATGGAACCCCAAAGACCAGCGCCCCGAACTCTGGTCGCTCTACAACGCCCGCCTGCACCCCGGCGAAAACCTGCGCGTGTTCCCCATATCCAATTGGACCGAACTCGACATCTGGCAATACATCGAACGCGAAAAGCTCGCCCTGCCGCCGATCTACTACGCCCACCGCCGCCAAGTGGTGCGCCGCAACGGCCTCTTAGTGCCCGTAACCGAACTCACCCCGCCGCGCGAAGGCGAACAGACAGAAGAGCTGTCCGTGCGCTTCCGCACCGTGGGCGACATCTCCTGCACCTGCCCCGTGGCCAGCAGCGCCGCCACCCCCGCCGAAATCATCGCCGAAACCGCCCTGGCCGACATCTCCGAACGCAGCGCCACCCGCATGGACGACCAAGTGAGCGAAGCCGCCATGGAGCAGCGCAAGAAACAAGGCTATTTCTAGCCCGAAGGCTACCTGAAAAAACCCCGCGCCGTTTTTCAGGTAGCCCAAAAGCCGCAAGGCAGGCCGCAGCCCGCCAACAGACAAACGGCAAAAGCAGGCCGGGTCAGCCGCAGGCGCAAGCCGACTCAGCCGGAGCGGATTTGGAACGCGAACGCCCGAGCCCGCAAAAACAGCAGCGGTGGCCTGAAAGCACTTCGCCCCGTCTCATGCAGACGGAAGCAGCCGCACCCGAAACAGCGCAGACCCGCCACCCAGGCCGTCTGAAACCCGAACAACCCACCTAAAGAAAGCCCGACATCATGACCAGCCCCCACCGCCAAGCCCCCCTGCGCTTCATCACCGCCGGCAGCGTGGACGACGGCAAATCCACCCTCATCGGCCGCCTGCTCTACGACAGCAAAGCCCTGCTCGGCGACCAGGTACGCCGCCTCGAAAGCAGCCGCAGCCAAGGCGCGATCGACTTCTCCGCCCTCACCGACGGTCTCGAAGCCGAACGCGAACAAGGCATCACCATCGACGTGGCCTACCGCTACTTCGCCACCGCCCGCCGCAAATTCATCATCGCCGACACCCCCGGCCACGAACAATACACCCGCAACATGGTAACCGGCGCCTCCACCGCCCACGCCGCCGTATTGCTCATCGACGCCGCCCAGCTCGATTTTTCCCAACAACCGCTGCAACTGCTGCCGCAAACCAAACGCCACTCCGCCATCCTGCGCCACCTGCGCTGCCCGCACATCATCGTGGCCGTCAACAAAATGGACTTGCTCGGCTTCAGCCAAGAAAAATTCAACGCCGCCGCCGCCGCCTACCGCAAACTGGCCAACACCCTCGGCCTGCCCGAAATCCGCTTCATCCCCATCTCCGCCCTCAACGGCGACAACATCGTGCACGAAAGCGCCCACACCCCGTGGTACCAAGGCGGCTCGCTGCTGCAAGTGCTGGAAAGCCTGCCCGCAGGCGAAGGCGTGTCCGAAGCGCCGCAAGACTTCCACTTCCCCGTACAGCTCGTACAGCGCGCCGACGGCAGCAAACAAGACGACTTCCGCGGCTATCAAGGCCGCATCGAAGCCGGCAGCGTGCGCGTGGGCGACAAAGTCCGCGTCGAACCCGCCGGGCTCGAAAGCAGCGTGCGCGGCATCATCGGCCTCAAAGGCAGCGTGGATCAGGCAACCGCAGGCGAACCCGCCACCCTCCTCCTCGCCGACGACATCGACATTTCGCGCGGCGACACCATCCTTTCCTCCGCCAGCCCCCTCGCGCCGCAGCGCCGCCTTGCCGCCACCCTGTGCTGGTTCGACAGCCGCCCGCTCAACCCCGCCCGCCGCTACCTGCTCAAACACACCACCCGCACCGTGCCCGCCAAAATCGCCGCCGTACGCCGCGTGTGGGACGTGCACACCCTCAGCCACTCCGCCGGGCGCAACACGCTGGAAATGAACGACCTAGGCGAAGTCGAACTCACGCTGGCACAACCCGTCGTCTGCACCCCCTACGCCGCCAACCCCGCCACCGGCGCCTTCATCCTGATAGACGAAGCCACCAACCACACCGCCGCCGCCGGCATGATACTGGCCGACGCAGAAGCAGCGGGCGGAACGCAGCAGGCAGAACAGGCTACCTGAAACCGCCCCCTCTCCCATGGGAGAGGGCGGCATGCTGCAAAGCCTGCATAAACCCCAAAGGCTACCTGAAAACCCGACGGCCAACGTTCAGGTAGCCCGCAGATCGGGCATAAATGCCGAACAGAACAAACAAAGGCCGTCTGAAACCGCCGCCTTTTCCCGTGAGAGAAGGCTACCTGAAACACAATCCGGCAGCCTACCACCCGCCGTACAACCGGAGCGCGGACACCCCCGTTCGCCGTACGCAAGACGGGCTACCTGAAAACCCGACGGCTAAATTTCAGGTAGCCCCAGCAAGAGTAGCAAGAGCAAGAGTAGGTCGGGTTAGGCTGCAAGCCGTAACCCAACAATCCGCCCCTTAATTTTCAGGTAGCCCCAGCCCATAACAAACCATCCCAAGGAACCCGCCATGAACCCGCTTCCCCCCGAACTCGCCGCCCAAATCGCCGCGCTCACCCCCCTGCAGCTGGCCTGGCTCTCCGGCTACTGCTGGTCGCAGGCCGGCGGGCAGGCCGTGCAGCCCGGCATCGGTGCGCCTGCCGCCGCAGCCCCAGCTCCCGCCGCCGAACCCCTGCGCGTGGCCGTGATTTCCGCCTCGCAAACCGGCAACGCCCGCAAAGTGGCCGCAGAGCTGCAGCAAAGGCTCGCCGCCGCCGGCGTGAACGCCGCCCACACCGCCGCCGCCGACTACAAACCCAAAAACATCGCGGGCGAACAACTCGTGCTGCTCGTTACCTCCACCCAGGGCGAAGGCGAGCCGCCTGAAGAAGCGCTCAGCCTCTACAAACTGCTCAGCGGCAAAAAAGCCCCCCAACTTTCCGGCCTCAAATTCGCCGTGCTCGGGCTGGGCGACTCCAGCTACCCCATGTTCTGCGGCGCGGGCAAAAGTTTCGACGAACTGTTAGCCAAACTCGGCGGCGAACGCCTGCTGGAGCGGCAGGACTGTGACTTGGAATACCAGGCCGAAGCCGCCGCCTGGCTGGACAAAATCGTGCCGCTGGTAGGCAGTCTGGCCGCCGCGCCCGCCGCAGCTGCAACCGGTACGGGCAACGCTTCGGGCAGCCCCGCCCCCGCCGCGCCCGCATCTGCCTACAACAAAAAGCCAACCCCTTCCCCGCCACCCTGCTCGCCCGCCAGAAAATCACCGGCCGCGATTCGGAAAAAGACGTGCGCCACATCGAAATCGACCTCTCCGGCTCCGGCCTGCAATACCGCGCGGGCGACGCGCTGGGCGTATGGTTTGAAAACGACCCCGCCGTCGTGGACGAAATCCTCGCCGCCGTCTCGCTCAAGGGCGACGAGCCGGTGAATGCGGGCGAGCAGGGCAAAACCGTGCGCGAAGCCCTGCTGCACGATTGGGAAATCGGCCTGAACACCCCGCAGTTCGTGCAGGGCTACGCCGAAATCTCCGGCAATCCCGAGCTGAAGCAGGCCGCCGCCGACGCTTCCGCCTACGCCGCCGCCAACCCGATTGCCGGTATCGTGTCGCAATACCCCGCCGCGCTCACCGCCGAGCAGCTCGCCGGCCTGCTGCGCCCGCTCGCCCCGCGCCTCTACTCCATCTCCTCCGCGCCCGAAGAAGTGGGCGAGGAAGTGCACCTCACCGTGGGCGTGCTGCGCTACGAACACAACGGCATCTCGCGTACCGGCGCCGCCTCCGACTTTCTGGGTGAACGTTTGGAAGAAGAAGGCAGCGTGCGCGTGTTCGTGGAGGAAAACCCCCGCTTCAAGCTACCTGAAAACCCCGACACGCCCGTGATCATGATCGGCGCGGGCACCGGCGTCGCCCCCTTCCGCGCCTTCATGCAGCAGCGCGCCGCCAACGGCGACAGTGGCAAAAACTGGCTGATTTTCGGCAACCAGCACTTCACCCAAGATTTCCTCTACCAAACCGAATGGCAGGGCTGGGCGAAAGACGGCCTGCTCAACAAATACGACTTCGCCTGGTCGCGCGATCAGGAAGAGAAAATCTACGTGCAGCACAAAATCCGCGAAGAAGCCGCCGAACTGTGGCAATGGCTGCAGCAGGGCGCGCACATCTACGTGTGCGGCGACGCCTCGCGCATGGCCAAAGACGTAGAGCAGGCCCTGCTCGACACCATCGCCGAACAAGGCGGCCTGAGCGCCGACGACGCAGACGAATACCTCGACAACCTGCGCCAGGAAGGCCGCTACCAGCGCGACGTATATTGAAAACAGCGGCTGTTTTTCAGGTAGCCCCGCCAGGCAAAAAAAGGCTACCTGAAAATGGAAAACCGCCTTTCAGACAGCCCCAAAACAACCCAAACCCAAAGGAACCCAACCATGACCACCCCCGACCCCCGCGCCAAACTCCCCGCCACCCCCTGGCCGACAACGAACGCCTCAAAGGCCAGAGCCGCCACCTGCGCGGCACCATCGCCCAAGACCTCGGCGACGGCCTCACCGGCGGCTTCAACGGCGACAACTTCCAGCTCATCCGCTTCCACGGCATGTACGAGCAGGACAACCGCGACATCCGCGCCGAGCGGAACGACCAAAAGCTCGACAATCTCAAAAACGTCATGCTGCGCTGCCGCCTGCCCGGCGGCGTGATCACCCCGCAGCAATGGCTGGGCATCGACCAATTCGCCGGCAGCCACACCCTCTACGGCTCCATCCGCCTCACCAACCGCCAAACCTTCCAATACCACGGCATCCTCAAGCCCGACATCAAAGCCGTGCACCAATGGCTGCACAAACTCGGCCTCGACTCCATCGCCACCGCAGGCGACGTGAACCGCAACGTCCTGTGCACCAGCAACCCCGTGGAAAGCAGCCTGCACCGCGAAGCCTGGGAATGGGCGAAGAAAATCAGCGAACACCTCCTACCCAAATCCCGCGCCTACGCCGAAATCTGGCTCGACGGCGAAAAAGTGGAAACCACCGAAACCGCCCCTCTGTCCGAAGGCGTGAAAAGCGGCGACGACACCGAACCCGTACTCGGCGCCAGCTACCTGCCGCGCAAATTCAAAACCACCGTCGTCATCCCCCCGCACAACGACGTAGACCTGCACGCCAACGACTTAAACTTCGTCGCCATTGAAGAAAACGGCAAACTCGCCGGCTTCAACGTACTCGTGGGCGGCGGCCTCTCCATGGAGCACGGCAACACCAAAACCTACCCCGACACCGCCCGCGAATTCGGCTTCATCGGGCTCGACAAAGTGCTCGACTGCGCCGCCGCCGTCGTTTCCGTGCAGCGCGACTGGGGTAACAGGAGCGACCGCAAAGCCGCCAAAACCCGCTACACCCTCGAGCGCGTGGGCACGGAAGTATTCATCGCCGAAGTGGAAAACCGCATGGGCGCGAAATTCCAGCCCATCCGCCCCTACGAATTTACCACGCGCGGCGACCGCATCGGCTGGGTGCAGGGCGAAGACAAAAAATGGCACCTCACCCTCTTCATCGAAAACGGCCGCATCACCGACGCGCCCGGCCGCCCGCTCAAAACCGGCCTGCGCGAAATCGCCAAAATCCACAAAGGCGACTTCCGCCTCACCGCCAACCAAAACCTCATCGTGGCCGGCGTGGCTGCCCGCGACAAGGCCAAAATCGAAAAAATCGCCCGCGAACACGGTCTCATCAACGACAAAGTGAGCAAACAGCGCGAAAACAGCATGGCCTGCGTCGCCCTGCCCACCTGCCCGCTGGCCATGGCCGAAGCCGAACGCTTCCTGCCCCAATTCCTCGACCATGTGGACGAAATCATGGCAGAAAACGGCCTGTCCGAAGAGCACATCGTTTTGCGCGTCAACGGCTGCCCCAACGGCTGCGGCCGCACCATGCTCTCCGAAATCGGCCTCGTGGGCAAAGCCGTGGGTCGCTACAACCTCTACGCCGGCGGCAACCGCCAAGGCACGCGTATCCCCCGCCTCTACAAAGAAAATATCACCGAACCCGAAATCCTCGCCATCCTGCGCGAATGGATCGCCGGCTGGGCAACAGGCCGCGAACCGGGCGAAGGCTTCGGCGACTATGCCGTGCGCACCGGCATCGTCCAACCCGTGCTCGACCCCCCGCGCGATTTCTGGAAAGCATCTGCCGCCTGATTCGGCAAGAAAAAGGCTGCCTGAGACCTTTGCAAAATTCCCCAAAATCCCCTAAATTCCTACCAAGACATTTAGGGGATTTCCCATGAGCACCTTCTTCCAACAAACCGCACAAGCCATGATCGCCAAACACATCGACCGCTTCCCATTATTGAAGTTGGATCAGGTGATTGATTGGCAGCCGATTGAACAATACCTGAACCGTCAAAGAACCCGTTACCTTAGAGACCACCGCGGTCGTCCCGCCTATCCCCTGTTGTCCATGTTCAAAGCCGTCCTGCTCGGACAATGGCACAGCCTCTCCGATCCCGAACTCGAACACAGCCTCATCACCCGCATCGACTTCAACCTGTTTTGCCGCTTTGACGAACTGAGCATCCCCGATTACAGCACCTTATGCCGCTACCGTAACTGGCTGGCGCAAGACGACACCCTGTCCGAATTGCTGGAACTGATTAACCGACAACTGGCCGAAAAAAAACTAAAAGTAGAGAAAGCATCCGCCGCCGTCATTGATGCCACCATTATTCAGACTGCCGGCAGCAAACAGCGTCAGGCCATAGAAGTCGACGAGGAAGGACAAGTCAGCGGACAAACCACACCGAGTAAGGACTAAAGATGCCCGCTGGACAAAGAAAAACGGCCTCTACAAACTCGGTTACAAACAACATACCCGTACCGATGAGGAAGGCTATATCGAGAAACTGCACATCACTCCCGCCAATACCCATGAGTGCAACCATCTGTCCCCTTTGTTGGAAGGCCTAAGCGAAGGTACGACCGTCTATGCCGACAAAGGCTACGACAGTAAGGAAAACCGGCAACATCTGGAAGACCATCGGTTGTTAGACGGCATTATGCGCAAAGCCCACCGCAACCGTCCGCTGACGGAAGCGCAAACCAAACGCAACCGATATTTGTCAAAGACCCGTTATGTGGTCGAACAAAGCTTTGGTACGCTGCACCGTAAATTCCGCTACGCCCGGGCAGCCTATTTTGGTCTGTGTAAAGTGAGTGCGCAAAGCCATCTGAAGGCGATGTGTTTGAACCTGTTGAAAGCGGCTAACAGGCTAAGTGTGCCTGTTGCTGCCTAAAAGGCGGCCCGGATGCCTGATTATGGGGTATTCGGGGAGGATTAAGGGGGCATTTGGGTAGAATTAGGAGTGATTTGGGAAGGGAAATAGCCGAAAACCTGTGTTTAGGTTTCGGCTGTTGGGGGAAAGACTTTTTTGCAAAGGTCTCGGCCTATGTGATAGCAGAAGAGTTATATGGAAAAACAATATATTATGCTATACTAAGGTAGCTTCCATTTTTGAATGGGGTCTTATCGTGATTTTAAAATCATAAATAAAAGGAAAATTTATATGTTGACTTATAAAAAAGAAATATTTAGGAAAACCTTGCTGCATACTCTGATAGCTTCTTGTTTTTCTATTCCTGCATTGGCCGTTGCTGCAGCGGACGACACTTCACCTACTGTGGGAACAGAGGGTTCAGGAGAATTTTGGAAAGAACCAAATCAAAACATTGATGGAGATTACAAAGCTACACTAGCACCTAATAGCGGAGAACAATTTGCTCGTCCAAAAGGACTTATCGTTCGTGCGAATAATCAAGTTGAAATTAAAGGCAAAACTAACATTAATGTTACGTTAGCCAGCGAAGCTAATTCAGGATTAGCCGTAGACTCCAATGCCGCCTACGGTATTGCTGTAGGATATGATTATGCTGGTGGTAATGCTTCTGATACCGCAAGCTTAACTTTGCATAATGATGCTAATATCACTGTTAAAAACACAGAAAACACAGTGAAAAGTACAAAAAACTTTGGTGGCGCAACTGCACCATTTGGTCACCAATTATCCGGGGTGAAGGTTTATCGTAAGAATGGCGCCAAACCGGTTTTCAATTCTGAGAAAAAACTGACTATTACCGTGGAAGATAAAACCACCGCTAAAATCGGGGATTATTTAGTCGGGCTTTACGTTAGTGGAGACGGTGCGGAAGCGAACTTAAAAGATTCTGACATCACAGTGAAAGCAAACGGAAAATTTTCTGCCGCATTAAAAATTGGTAAACCGGAACTACCAAACACTGAAAAACCGGCTGACTATAAAGGTGCTGTTGTCAATTCCACCGGCAAAATGGTGCTTGATACAACAGAATCAAAAAACTCCGCAACCGTGCGCTTATTTGGCACTAAATCCCGCTTAATTGCCGATTCGGACACCAGCAGCGGTGAAATCAAATCCGGTAATTCAGCTGTTGTTTTCGATACTCAGGATTACACAACTAAAGTAAGTGCCTTTTTTATTAGCGACAATGTATCCAGAAATGAGTCTAATAAAGATCAAGAAGTTCGTTTAAACAATACAAAAATTACCACAACATCTGATGATGCTTCATTAATCGTTGCGGATGCAAAAACAGAGAATAGTTTCGCGGTAACCTTCGCAGGAAATAAAGTCGCAAGTTGGTTTAATAATGGTGAATTCGTTGCCGAAAATGCAAAATTCACTTTAAAAGGCAAAGACAGTGAAGCCAAAGCCGCAGAAAATGGCTGGCTTGCCGAAACTAAAGTGGCAGTAACCAAAGGGGCTGATTTGACATTTACCTTGTCTGATCAAGCAAAAGCCATTGGTTTGATGCAACAACAATCTAAAGGCAATGTGCATTCTAAATTAGATGTGCATGTGAACAACCAAGCTGTTTGGGAATTGAAACAAAAAGGTGATGAACAACGCTCTACCATCAATGCCTTAACCTTGGATAAGGGGGTATTAGATGCGTCTAAAAATATTCCGAACGGTTCAACTAAAACAGACTATAAAGTTAAACTGGTTAAACAAGATGGTACTGAAGGCACATTAACCAGTAACAACGGTGAAATCACCCTTGCCAATGGCTCTTACGAAGACAAACTCACTGTGGAAGGCAACTACACAGCGAATAACGGTGTTCTTAAAGTGAATACTCATTGGGATAGTAATGATGCCAATAACGGTAAATCTGACTTATTGGAAATCACCGGTAATGCCGAAGGGACAACAAAAGTTGTCAGTTTGAAAGCGGACGGCACAGAAAATATGATTGATGGCACTATCGGCTCTATTGCGGCTGATTTAGCCAAAAACAGTACGGCAGTAGTTCGAGTACAAGGGGAAAGTAATTTAAAGAACTTTACCGGTATTGCCAAAACTACAGGTGCGGGTGAACTGCAATTGGCTTCCAAAAAAGTAGGAAATACAACCGAATATTTTTGGACGGTAGTTTCCACGAATAAGGATGCCATTTACACAGCTTCTGTTCCTGCTTATACGCTTATTCCAAACTTGAACTTAGAAGTTGGCTACGAAACGGTTGGTACATTGCACCAACGCCGTGGTGAAAATCAGGCCCTTTCTTGGGAAAAATCTCAAGCGAACAACCAAATTTGGGGACGTATTATTGGCAAACACATTGCTTTGGATGGTAAAAAGCGTTTGAATCTTAGCGCTAACCTTGCAGGCTTCCAGTTTGGCCACGACTTTGATATTTCTTCTAGCGAAAATGGCGGCAAACGTTTAACCGGTGGTTATGTTGGTTACACACATGCTAATTCGAAATTTTATGATGAATATCGTGCCGAGAATGGTGTCGTCATTGATGACAAATATACAGGTAAAGCTAAAACCGAAAACCTCCATGTCGGTGTGACTCACACACGGTATTCTGAAGATGGTAGCTATATAGACTTTGTAGGCCAACTTTCTTGGATGCAAAATAAATATAACTCCCTAGATTCGAAAGCAAAAAACCATGGTTTGGGTGTGGCTTTATCGGGTGAGGTAGGTCGTCCGTTTGTATTGAGTAAAGAGAAAACGAATAATGGCGACAGTTGGATTATTGAGCCGCAAGCACAATTAATCTATCAATACCTCGGCTTAAACAGCTTCACTGATGATATGCGCTCTGTGCATCAAGATAAGCAACATAATTTACGCAGCCGCATTGGTGTACGCTTTGCTTATAATAATTTAACCGATCATGAAAAAGTTCGAACCTTGTATTTCACCACTAATGTGTGGCATAACTTCAGAAATACTTCGGCCAGTAACATTGGCGAGGATAATGTTACTGAAAAATTAGCAAAAACTTGGGGCGAAGTTGGTTTGGGAGCACAATTTGCAACCAGTTCCAATACCCATATTTATGCAGATGCACGGTATGAACAATCTTTAAGTGGAACGAAACATCAAGGATACAAAGGCTCAATCGGCATAAAATATTCTTGGTAATCTTCAAGTAATATATCTTACCGTAGTCCTTTTATATGAGCCGGATAAATATTAACAATATTTATCCGGCTCATTTATATGCCTTCCTCAATTATCAAAGCGCTGTACTGGATTATCAAATATAGTCAATTAAAAATAAAATGGTACAATACTCAACTTTGAAGGTCTAACCATGGCATACTCTGCGGACTTAAGAAACAAAGCTTTAAACTATTACAAACAATGTAAAAACATCAGCCAAACCGCAGCAACGTTTAACTTGTCAAGAAACACGCTTTACCTGTGGATTCGCCTTAAAAAACAAACAGGCAGCCTAAAACATCAAGTTACCGGTCTAAATGCCGTCAAATTGGATAGGCAAAAACTGGCTCAATATGTTGAGTAACACCAGGATGCCTATCTGCATGAAATAGCTAAACATTTTGATTGTACGCCAGCCGCCGTTTGCTATGCACTCAAACAGATGGGGATGACGCGCAAAAAAAGACCACCACTTACAAAGAACAAGACCCGGCCAAAGTAACGCATTATTTGACACAGTTGGCCGAATTTTCCGACTACCAACGTGTTTATTTGGATGAAACAGGATTTGACCGCTACCTGTTCCGTCCCTATGCCCGCAGCCTGAAAGGGCAAATAGTGAAAGCGCAGATAAGTGGAAAAAGATACCAACGCTTATCTCTGGTGTCCGCACAAATCGGCAACCGGCTGATTGCTCCGATGGTTTATCAAAATATGATGACCGGAGCCTTTTTTGAGGCATGGTTTCAGCAATGCCTACTGCCCGCATTGACTCAAAAATCGGTGATTATTTTAGATAATGCACGATTTCACCGTATGGGTGTCTTACGGGAAATGGCGGAAAAATTGGGACATAAGGTATTGCCTCTTGCACCTTATTCACCTGAGCTCAACCCGATTGAGAAGGTGTGGGCGGATATTAAGCGGTATCTGCGAACCGTATTGTCTGATTACGCCCGATTTGACGATGCGATAATGTCCTATTTTGATTTTAATTAACTATACATCCATCAGGCCGTCTGAAAAGACTCTCTCTTACCATTTTAATGAACTATCCGATTACACGCAAAAACCCTATTTATTTTCATTTGACACCAAACAATAAAATCATATCGATACAGACGTTTGGGGCAGTTTGACGGTTTCAGGTAAAATAACGCCAAATTCATCAACCGTTCAGAAAGCCGCCGCCATGTATTCACTCGTCCGTCCTATCCTGTTCCGCTTCGATGCAGAAAAGGCCCATCATTTCACGCTCAACAGTTTGCGTGCCGCCGAAAAACTCGGCCTGCTGCCCAAAGTGGACAGCCACACCCGACCAACCGAGCTGATGGGCTTGCAGCTGCCCAATCCGGTCGGTTTGGCGGCAGGTTTGGACAAAAACGGCGAGTGTATCGATGCGTTTGCCGCTTTGGGTTTCGGCTTTGTCGAAATCGGCACGGTAACGCCCAAGCCGCAGCCGGGCAATCCGCAGCCACGCCTTTTCCGCGTTCCCGAACACCAAGGCATCATCAACCGCATGGGTTTCAACAATCACGGCATCGACGCGATGATCCGCAACATTGAAAACAGCCGCTTTAAAGGCATTTTGGGCATCAACATCGGCAAAAATGCCGTTACGCCGATTGAAAACGCGGCCGACGATTATCTGATTTGCTTGGAAAAAGCCTACCCCCACGCGAGCTACATCACGGTCAATATTTCCTCCCCCAATACGAAAAACCTGCGCGCTTTGCAAGGCGGCGACGAATTGAGCGCATTGTTGGAAGCCTTGAAAAACAAACAGGCGCAACTGGCAGCCGCGCATGGTAAATATGTGCCGCTGGCGGTCAAAATCGCGCCGGATTTGGACGAAGCGCAAATCGACGACATCGCCCATGTGGTCAAATCCGTAGAAATGGACGGCATCATCGCCACCAACACAACCGTCGACAAATCAAGCTTGGGCAGCCATCCGCTCGCAGGCGAACAAGGCGGCTTGAGCGGCTTGCCCGTACGTGAGAAAAGCAATCAGGTGTTGAAACTTTTGGCAGAACGTATTGACGGCAAACTGCCGATTATCGGCGTCGGCGGCATTATGAACGGCGCGGACGCGGCAGAAAAAATCCGCTTGGGCGCCAGTGCGGTGCAGGTGTACAGCGGTTTGATTTATCGCGGCCCTGAGTTGATTAAAGAGTGTTTGGCTGCGTTGAAATAATACTTTTCCAAAAATAAGGCCGTCTGAAATCTTGAACTGGTCCCCAAATCTTGGACACTCATAAAAGCCTTTTCAGGTGCTCTGTGCAAGCTGGGTTCTGTATGCGACAGGACTCAGCTTTTTCAATTTCAGACTGCAACGCTCCCGGTTGTAGTAATCCATATAGTCATCTATCTGTTTCATCAATTCGTCCACCGCCAATTCCCCTGCGTTATAGAAACACTCCGTCTTCAACACCGCAAAGAAGCTCTCCATCGGCGCATTGTCCCAACAATTCGCCTTACGCGACATGCTTTGGACCATGGAATGTCGGGCAAGCAATTCCCTATACCCCGCCGTACGGTACAGCACACCTTGGTCGGAATGAAGCATCGTTCCCTTATCAGTCAGACGGGGTGCGGCTTTTTCGAGCATTTTCTTCACCATTTCGCTGTTAGCATTGCGGCTCATGGCGTAGGCGACGATTTCTCGGTTGAACAAGTCCAAGATTGGCGAGAGGTACAGTTTGCCGTCGCTCCCTTTGAGTTCGGTCATGTCGGTCAGCCATTTTTCGTTGGGCTTTTCGGCTGTGAATAGGCGTTTGAGGAGGTGTTCCGATATTTCGCCCATGGCGGGATGGCGGTAGGCTTTTTTTGCCCGTATAAGAGCTTTCAGTCCTAGCTGCTTCATCAACCGCGCCACTTTTTTGCGGTTCCAATCCAATGCTGCGGCAATGCGCCTTTGCCCGTAGCGTCCTTTATGCCGTTCGTAGATTTCGGCGATAAGGGCTTTGTCGGCTGCATCGGGGTCGGGCCGGTCTTGATGGTGGTAGTAAAAGCTGCTTTTGGGCAGGTTTGCGATGTGCAGCAGGTATTTGAGCGGGTGTTGCGCCCTCAGTGTTTGGACGGTTTGGCTTTGTTCTTTTCGGTCTGCTTTTGGCTGAGGGCTTTTAACTCCTTTAGGTAGGCAACCTTTGCGCGCATATAGCACAACTCCTCTATAAGCTCTTCCTGTGTTTTTTCATGGTCGGGTTTGTCGGCGATGAAGGGGTTTTTGCGGTGTTGGTTCATGGTTTTGGATTGGGGATGTTCGAGTGCGCCGATGCCGCCTTCTTGATAGGCGCGTATCCATCGTCGCAGGTGGGTTCGTGAGATGCCGTAGTGGTCTGCGGTACGCTGTTGGCTGCGTATGTGCAGGTAGTGGAGTACGGCTTGGTATTTGAAGTGTAATGTATATTTGCTCATGAAAAAACTGCACCTTGTGAGTTGGAGGGGGGATGTCCAACTTTTGGGGTGCAGTTCAATCTTTCAGACGGCCTTTTGCTATGCTTTCATTCTTCAAACAGATTGCCTTGTGCCAATAAGGTTTTGACCGGTGCGAAATCGCGGCGGTGTTCCGGTAATACGCCGTATTGTTTCAACGCGGCCAAATGTTGCGCCGTGCCGTAGCCTTTGTGGCGGTCAAACCCGTATTGCGGATAGCGTTTCGCCAATTCATACATTTCCGCATCACGCGCGGTTTTGGCCAAAACAGAAGCGGCAGAGATTTCGATGATTTTGCTGTCGCCTTTGACCACGGGTTCGGCAGGGATATTCAAATCTTTCGGCACGCGGTTGCCGTCTATCCACACTTTATCGGGCACAACCGACAGCCCCTCGACTGCGCGCTTCATCGCGGCCATGGTTGCGTGCAGGATGTTCAGTTGCAGGATTTCGTCGGGGTCGGCAAAGGCAATGCTCCACGCAACCGCCTGTTCCTTAATCATCTGCGCCAACATATCGCGCTTTTTTTCGCTCAGTTTTTTTGAGTCGGTCAAACCCGGCAGGTCAAAATGTTCCGGCAAAATCACTGCCGCTGCAAATACGCTGCCGACCAAAGGGCCGCGTCCCGCTTCGTCCACGCCTGCGCTTAAAACCGTCGCCATTTCTTCACCGCCTGTCTGATTCAAAGCCGCCATTATATCCGCTTGCGATAGAGAAATTCTGCAATAGTTCAAACCATTGGGGAACAGTTCAAATTTCATCTGCTTTACCAATCAGTTATAATTTACATCCCCACATACCCATACGTCTTACAACATGCCTGCCCAATCCGAACGCCTCCATTTTTCCGAACGCTGGCTCAACGCCTACGAACGCTACCGCTATCGCCGCCATATCCACGCCTTCCGCCTCGGCTTGGCAATCGTGTTTTCCACCCTGTTGGCCAAAGTCTTCCACCTGCAACACGGCGAGTGGATCGGCATGACCGTCTTTGTCGTCCTCGGCATGCTGCAATTCCAAGGCGCGATTTACTCCAAAGCAGTCGAACGCATGCTCGGCACGGCCATCGGTTTGGGCGTCGGTTTGGCCGTTTTATGGTTGAACCAGCATTATTTCCAAGACGGCGTTTTCTTCTATCTGATTATCGGAGCCGCCAGCGCAGTGGCCGGTTGGTCTGCGGTCGGCAAAAACGGCTATGTCGCCATGCTTGCCGGTTTGACCATGTGCATGCTCATCGGCGACAGCAGCCACCACTGGCTCGACAGCGGCCTGATGCGCGCCATGAACGTTTTAATCGGTGCCGCCATCGCCATTGCCGCCGCCAAACTCCTGCCCCTGCGCTCCACCCTGATGTGGCGCTTCATGCTTGCCGACAACCTCACCGACTGCGCCAAAATGATTGCCGAAATCAGCAACGGCAAGCGCATGACGCGCGAGCGTTTGGAGCAAAACATGATTAAAATGCGCAAAATCAACGCCCGCATGGTCAAAAGCCGCAGCCATCTGGCCGCAACATCCGGCGAAAGCCACATCAGCAACAATATGATGGAAGCCATGCAGCATGCCCACCGCAAAATCGTCAACACCACCGAGCTGCTCCTGACCACCGCCGCCAAACTTCGCGCGCCCACGCTCAACGAAAGCGAAATCCGCCTGCTCGACCGCCACTTCAACCAGCTCCAACGCGAACTGCGCCTGACCGTCCGCCTCATCAAAGGCCACTACGCCCGCCGTATCCGCATCGATACTTCGCTCAATACCGAACTAAGCAAACCGGCCGCCCGCCTGCATTACGACTGGCAAGGCTTCCTCTGGCTCAGTACCAATATGCGTAACGAAATCGCCGCTTTGGTGATCCTGTTGCAACGTTCGCGTAATAAATGGTTGGACAAAAAAGAGTTGCAACGCCTGAAAGAACACCTGCGCAACGATACCGATCCGAAGCAACAATAGGCCGTCTGAAAAACACAAACTCAAAATAAAAGACAAAAGCAAATTAGCCGCCGATGTCATCGGCCAATAAAAAAGGCCGTCTGAAACCTAATGGTTCAGACGGCCTTTCAATCAATCCAAGCAACAATAAATGCCACATAAAGCAAAATCCCCTGCGATTGCAGGGGATTTTTATATTTGGTTGCGGGAGCAGGATTCGAACCTACGACCTTCGGGTTATGAGCCCGACGAGCTACCATGCTGCTCCATCCCGCGTCAGAAGTTGTAACTATACGGAAAGACGGAGTCGCTGTCAAGCGTTTTTGACAGAAAATGCGAAAAACGCCGCTTTACAAAAAACCAGCCGCATGGTTTAATTTTCGTTAATAAAGAAACAGGGGTGCTGCTTTCAAACCGAGCGGCTGAGAAATACCCTTTACACCCGAACAGGATAATACCTGCGTGGGGAGTTTCGGTAAATGTGATTTTAAACGGTTGATTGAAGATATCTACAAGGCCGTCTGAAAAAAGCAATGCTCCTGTTTCTATTTCATAACCGAGAAACAGGAGCAATTTTTTATGACTACCACTAAAAAAACCGGCGATGAGGCGCGCCGTCTTTCCGACTTAAGCGAAGACATCGGCATCCGCTTCCAATATCCCAATTCCGACCGCGTCTATATTTCGGGCAGCCGCGCCGACATCCGCGTGCCTTTGCGCGAAATCCGTCAGGATGACACCTACACGGCGCAAGGTACGGAAGCCAATCCGCCGATTCCGGTGTACGACACCAGCGGCGCATACGGCGATCCGGCGGCGCACATCGACCTGAAACAAGGTTTGCCGCACGTCCGCACCGCATGGCTGGACGAACGCGACGATACCGAAATCCTGCCCAAGCTTTCCAGCGAATATGGCACCGAACGCGCGCACGATCCGAAAACCGCCCATCTTCGCTTCAACCAAATCACCCGTCCGCGCCGCGCCAAAGCAGGCCGCAATGTAACCCAGCTTCACTACGCCCGCCAAGGCATCATTACGCCGGAAATGGAGTTTGTCGCCATACGCGAACGCATGAAGCTGGACGAGCTTTTCAGACGGCCTGAATACGCCAAGCTCTTGAAACAACACGCAGGGCAAAGTTTCGGCGCGAATATCCCAACCCATCCCGACCAAATCACGCCCGAATTTGTACGCCAAGAAATCGCCGCCGGACGCGCGATTATCCCTGCCAACATCAACCACCCCGAACTCGAACCGATGATTATCGGCCGCAACTTCCGCGTCAAAATCAACGGTAACTTGGGCAACTCTGCCGTCACTTCCAGCCTGACCGAAGAAGTCGAAAAAATGGTGTGGTCGCTGCGTTGGGGCGCGGACACGATTATGGATTTGTCCACCGGCGCGCATATCCACGAAACGCGCGAATGGATTATCCGCAACGCGCCCGTCCCCATCGGCACCGTGCCTATTTACCAAGCTTTGGAAAAAACCGGCGGCATCGCCGAAGACCTGACTTGGAATTTGGTGCGCGACACCTTAATCGAGCAGGCAGAACAAGGCGTGGACTATTTCACCCTGCACGCAGGCGTGTTGTTGCGTTATGTACCAATGACGGCCGACCGCCTCACCGGCATCGTATCGCGCGGCGGCTCCATCATGGCGAAATGGTGTCTTGCCCATCATCAGGAAAACTTCCTCTACACGCATTTCGACGAAATCTGCGAAATCATGAAAGCCTACGACGTCTCGTTCAGCCTCGGCGACGGCCTGCGCCCCGGCTGCATTGCCGATGCCAACGACGACTCCCAATTCGCCGAACTGCACACCTTGGGCGAATTGACCACCAAAGCGTGGAAACACGACGTACAAGTGATGATCGAAGGTCCCGGCCATGTACCGCTGCAACGCGTCAAAGAAAACATGACTGAAGAGCTGCAACACTGCTTTGAAGCGCCTTTCTACACACTCGGCCCGCTCGTTACCGACATCGCCCCCGGCTACGACCACATCACCTCGGGCATAGGCGCGACCAATATCGGCTGGTACGGCACAGCCATGCTCTGCTACGTTACCCCGAAAGAGCATCTCGGCCTGCCCGACAAAGAAGACGTGCGCACCGGCATCATCACCTACAAACTCGCCGCCCACGCCGCCGACCTCGCCAAAGGCTGGCCGGGCGCACAATTACGCGACAACGCCCTGAGCAAAGCGCGTTTCGAGTTCCGCTGGCGCGACCAATTCCGCCTCAGCCTCGACCCCGAACGCGCCGAGAGCTTCCACGACGAAACCCTGCCCGCCGAAGGCGCGAAAATCGCCCACTTCTGTTCAATGTGCGGCCCCAAATTCTGCTCGATGAAAATCACGCAGGAAGTGCGCGACTATGCCGACAAACAAAAAGCCCAACGGCAGGGCATGGAAGAAAAAGCGATTGAGTTCGTCAAAAAAGGAGCGAAGCTTTACAGTTAAAACGTAAAGCAAGAAAAGGCCGTCTGAAAATGTTTCAGACGGCCTTTTTAGTGAATAGCCTTTAAGCCAAAGCAATACGCACTACGGTTGCTTATTTTTCTACTCTGCGGAAATGGTGCGGACGGAAGCCGAGCGCGGCTAGGGAAACGAAGTAGAGGCCGCCGCCCAAGGCAATCAGAACGCAGAGTTGGCCTGCTTTTTTAAAGCCGCCGACGTGCACCCATTCAAACGGCAGATAATATTGCGCCAGCCACAAACCGCCGCCCATGACGACCAAAGAGATGACCATTTTAACCAAAAACGCTGCCCATCCTTTACCGGGGAGGTAGATGCCGTGTTTGCGTAAAAGGAAAAACAGCAAACCTGCATTCAGACACGCGCCCAAACCGATAGCGAGGGACAGGCCGACGTGTTTGAGCGGCGAAATGAAGGCAAGGTTCATCAACTGCGTGCAAATCAGCGTGAAAATAGCGACCTTAACGGGGGTTTTGATGTTTTGACGCGCGTAGAAACCGGGTGCCAACACTTTAATCATAATCAGCCCGATCAAGCCGAAGGAATAGGCAATCAGAGCGTGTTGGGTCATTTGCGCGTCGTGCAGCGTAAATTCACGGTACATGAACAAGGTCGTAACCAGAGGGAAAGACAACACGGCAAGGCCGACGGCGGCAGGCAGGGTCAGCAGCATACACAAGCGTAAACCCCAGTCGAGCAGGCCGGAAAACTGCTCGGTATCCTGACTGGCGGCGTGTTTGGACAAGGTAGGTAGCAAGATTGTACCGAGTGCCACGCCCAAAACGCCGGTCGGCAATTCCATCAGTCGGTCGGCGTAATACATCCACGACACACTGCCGGACTGCAAAAATGAGGCAAAAATGGTGTTGATAACCAAGGAAATCTGCGCCACGCTCACGCCCAAAATAGCCGGCGCCATCTGTTTCATTACGCGGTTGACCGCTGCGTCTTTAAAGCTGAGTTTGGGCATTTTCAAGAAGCCCAATTTTGCCAACCAAGGCAGTTGGAACACCAGCTGCAACACGCCGCCGACAAATACCGCCCACGCCAAAGCCATAACAGGCGGATCAAAATACGGTACGAAAAACAGGGAAAAGACGATAAAGGAAATATTCAAAAATGTCGGCGTAAAGGCGGGAATGCCAAATTTATGATAGGAGTTGAGTATCGAGCCGACAAAAGAAGACAAGGAAATCAAAAAGATATAAGGAAACGTTACCCGCAACAGGTCGATGGAAAGCTGAAACTTATCGGCATCTTTGGCAAAACCGGGCGCGGAAACATAAATCACCCACGGCGCGGCAAGTATGCCCAGCGCTGTAACGACGACCAACACAAACGACAACATACCGGCCACATGACGCACAAACGCCTGCGTGGCTTCGGGCGAGCGGGTTTCTTTGTATTCCGCCAAAATCGGTACGAAGGCTTGGGCAAATGCGCCCTCTGCAAACACGCGCCGCAATAGGTTGGGCAGTTTAAATGCGACAAAAAATGCATCTGTCGCCATGCCTGCACCAAACGCACGGGCGATAATCGTATCGCGTACAAAGCCCAAAATACGCGACACCATCGTCAGGCTGCCAACCTTGGCCAAGGCTCCCAATAAATTCATGTATTTTCCTTACTTGTCTTTCAGGCCGTCTGAAAATCCGGCTTCTTCCAATACTGCCGCCGCTGCCAATGCCGCCGTATCTTTTTTCAGCAGCAGATGCAAGGCGTGGAAATCCTGTTCCAACGCGGCCACGGCTTCAGGGTGGTCATACCAGTCTGCCACGGCCTGCGCCAGTTTTTCAGGCACGGCATCGTGTTGCAGCAGCTCGGGAACGGCGGCTTTACCCAACAGAATATTAGGCAAACCGACATGCGGCACCTTGATTTTACGTTTCACATACGCATAAGTCAGCGGCGAAATTTTGTAGCTGATGACCATAGGCCGCTTGCACAAGGCCACTTCCAAAGTCGCCGTACCGCTGGTAACCAATACCACGTCGGCAGCGGTGCAAACCGTATCCGACTGCTTGTCGGTCAGCGTGATGGGAAGAGAGGCGAACTCAGGCTGCGCCAAAATTTCGCTAATGCGTTTGCGCGTTGCGGCCGTTGCCACAGGCAGCAAAAACTGTGCCTGCGGGTAACGTTTCAGCAGCAATAAGGCCGTCTGAAAAAACACCGCCGCCATGTAATCAATTTCACTCACACGGCTGCCGGGCAATATGGCAAACACGGGCACGTCCGCAGGAACGCCCAGCTTCTGCCGCGCAGCCGCCCTATCCGCTTCCACAGGCATGGTTTGCGCCATCGGATGGCCGACAAACTCGGCCTTACCTCCGGCATCAATATAAAGCTGTGGCTCCATCGGAAACAGGCACAACACGCGGTTGACCTGATGCACGATTTTATTGACCCGTTCGCGTCGCCACGCCCAAACCGACGGGCTGACGTAATGAATGGTATGAATGCCTGCCTGCTTAAGTTTTTCCGCCACGCCGAGATTAAAGTCCGGCGCATCGATGCCGATAAACACATCCGGCTTGAGGCGGATTAAATCGCTCACCAGCCCTTTGCGGATTTTCAAAATTTGCGGCAGGCGTTTAATGACCTCAACAAAACCGCGCACCGCCAGCTTTTCCTGATCGTACAAACTCTCGAAACCCTCTGCCTTCATTCGCTCGCCGCCGATGCCGGTAAACCGCGCGTTCGGGCAACGCGCCTTAATGGCACGGATTAAATGTGCGCCGAGCAAGTCGCCGGAAGCTTCGCCGACGCTGATGGCGATAAGGGGGGAAGGATTGGGGTTCATGTTGTTGAGGTTCGGAAGCTAAAAGATTTGGGGGCGGACATTTGCCCGCCCGTTTTCAGACGGCATCAGTAGCAAACGGACAGGAAACCTGCCCTACTGCGCGGATTTTTGCAATCCAAAGGCCGTCTGAAAAAGTTTCAGACGGCCTTCAATCCATCAATCAACGGATAATGCCGCGTGTGGATTGTGCAAAAAAGTCTTTAAATACCGCCAATTCGCTTTGGGTTTCGGCGCGTTTCAGAATGTCTGCCTTGGCTTCTTCAAACGGAATGCCGCGATGGTAAATGGTTTTATACACATCTTTGACAGAGGCAATCTGTTCGGCAGTGAAACCGTTGCGGCGCATACCTTCGCTGTTGAGGCCGGCCGGTTCGGCGCGGTAGCCAGCAGCCATGAAGTACGGCGGTACGTCTTTGTGTACGCCGGCGGCAAACGCGGTCATGGCGTAGTCACCGATTTGACAGAACTGGAACACCAGCGTGTAGCCGCCCAAGACAACGTAGTCACCGATGGTAACGTGGCCTGCGAGTGAGGCGTTGTTGGCGAAGATGGTATGGTTGCCGACCACGCAGTCATGGGCAAGGTGGCAGTAGGCCATAATCCAGTTGTCGTCGCCGATACGGGTTTCGCCGATACCGGTGACCGTACCAAGGTTGAACGTTGTAAATTCGCGGATGGTGTTGCCGTTGCCGATAATCAGCTTGGTCGGCTCGTCACGGTATTTTTTGTCCTGCGGAATTTCGCCGAGGCTGGCAAATTGGAAAATGCGGTTGTTTTCACCGATGGTCGTATGGCCGTTGATGACGACGTGCGGGCCGATTTCCGTATTCGCACCGATTTGCACATTGGGGCCGATGATGCTGTATGGGCCGACTTTGACACTGGAGTCGAGTTCGGCTTTAGGGTCGATGACGGCGGTCGGATGGATAAGGGTCATGCTGTTTCCTTGCTGTCTGATACAGGTATTGCCTGCAAGATGCTGTCTGAACTTTCAGACGGCCTGTCCCATTCTTACACCACGCGTTTGGCGCACATAATCACGGCTTCAACGGCAACTTGGCCATCGACTTTGGCAACGGCGTTGAATTTGCCGATACCGCGTTTGTTGGTCAACAGCTCGACTTCAAATACCAGTTGGTCGCCGGGGATGACTTGGCGTTTGAAACGGGCGTCGTCGATACCGGCGAAGAAGAAGAATTCGTTTTCTTTACGGCCGCCTTCGCTGAGGATGGCGAGTGTGCCGCACGCTTGCGCCATGGCTTCGATAATCAGCACGCCGGGCATCACGGGCAGGTCGGGAAAATGGCCTTGGAACTGCGGCTCGTTCATGGTGACGTTTTTAATCGCAGTCAGGGTTTTCATCGGTTCGAACGCAGTAATGCGGTCGAGTTGCAAAAACGGATAACGGTGTGGGATAAGTTTTTGAATGTCTTTGGCTTCGATCGGGAGTTGTACGTCCATGATGTTCGTCTTTCCTTGTTTGTATTGGGTTTAAACGTATTCGGATGCAGGTGCGGACTGTTTGCGCCGCCTTTAGGCTTCGCCGCTGTCGGCAAGCTGTTTTTCCAGCGTTTTGAGGCGTTTGTTCATTTCGCTCAAACGGTGGATATAAACGGCATTGCGTGCCCAGTCTTTGTAGCCCGACATCGGGAAAATACCGGCCAGATGCTGGCCGCTTTCGGTAATGCTGTGGGTGACGGATGTACCGCCGCCGATGGTGGTTTTATCGGCGATTTCGATGTGTCCGACCGTGCCGACGCCGCCGCCGATAATACAATAATTGCCGATGGTAACGCTGCCGGAAATACCGGTTTTGGCGGCGATAACAGTGTGCGAACCAATTTTGCAGTTGTGGCCGATTTGGACTTGGTTGTCGATTTTGGTGCCGTTGCCGACGGTCGTGTCGCTCATTGCGCCACGGTCGATATTGGTGTTCGAACCGATTTCCACATCATCGCCCAGCGTGACTGCGCCGGTTTGCGGAATTTTAAACCATGAATCGCCGGCAAAGGCCAAGCCAAAACCGTCCGCACCGATGACGGCGCCGCTGTGGATTTCGACACGGTTGCCCAAAGTGCAGCCGTAATAGATGACGGAGTTGGGATGCAACACGACTTCATCACCCAACATGCAATCGTGTTGGACAACAGCATTGGCCAAAATACGGCAGCCTTCGCCCAATACGGCATTCGCGCCGATATAGGCATTCGCGCCGATTTCGCAGCTTGCCGGCACTTTGGCGCTTGCCTCGACAACGGCGGTCGGATGTACGCCGCCCTGTGCTTTGACAATCGGCGAGAACAATCGTGCCACTTTGGCAAAATAAAGATAAGGGTCGGCAGCCACAATCAGGTTGCGGCCTGCAAATTTGTCCGCGGCTTTCGGCGACACAATCACTGCGCCTGCCTGGCTGTCGTGTACTTCGGCTTTGTATTTCGGATTGGCCAAAAAGCTGATGTGTTCCGCCAGCGCCTGATCCAACGGACGGACGGCGGTAATGGCGATGTCTTTGCCTTTCCATTCGCCACCGAGCTGGGAAACGATTTGGGACAGGGTGTATGCTTGTGAAGTCATGATAATCTGCCGTCAAGATGTCAGGCCGTCTGAAAGATGCCGGTTTGGGTTTCAGACGGCCTTAGGTTTGTCTGTATGGTTATATTCGCTGCCGAGCAGGGTCAGTGAGCATTTAGGGCTTTGATAACGCTGTCGGTAATGTCATAGCGGCCGTTGACGTAAATCACGTCCTGCAAGATGAAATCGTAACCTTCGCGCTTGGCCAAATCGACGATGACGCGGTTGGCATTTTGCTGGAGCGCGGCGAATTCTTCATTGCGGCGTAGGTTGTAGTCTTCAGCCAACTCAGCCTGCTGCTTGCGGAATTTCTGTACCAGATTGCGCCATTTTTGGGTTTCCGCTTCCCTTTGGCTGTCGCTGAGCTTGTCGCCGCTCAGTTTTCGCTCCAAAGCCTCGCCTTCCTGCTGCAGCTTTTGCAAGGCGGTTTGACGGCTTTTGAACTCTTTTTCCAAAGTCATCTGAATGTTTTGTGCCTGCTTGGATTCCTGATAAACGCGCTCGGTATTGATAAAACCGATTTTCTGCACGCCATCCGCCGCCGCTTGCGGCAACAGCACGAAACCCGGCAGGGCTACGGCGAGGACACGGAGGGTGTCGGCTATTTTACTCATGATAAAAATCCTTGCTTGAAAACAAACGGGCGGTTTGCAATAAGCTTGCCACCAATCTGCCATGAGGCCGTCTGAAACGGACAAACCTGGTTTCAGACGGCCTAAACATCATCAGAATGTCGTACCGAGTTGGAATTGGAAGCGTTGGATTTCGTCGCCTTCTTTTTTCTTAATCGGATAAGCATAACTGAACTTCATCGGACCCAGCGGAGAGAGCCAGGTCACGGCAGCACCGGCAGAGTAACGCAATTCGTTTTTGAATGTCGATTTGTGCGTTGTGCCTACGCCGTACACGTTTTGGGACACGCCATTGGAATTGCTGCTGCTGCCGTCGTTGTAGGTTTTGCCGTCCCACACGCTGCCCGCATCGGCAAACAGGCTCAGACGGACGGTACGCGAGTCTTTAATGCCCGGCATTGGGAAGAGCAACTCTGCGGAAACGTTGGCTTTTTTGTTACCGCCGTAGCTGATTTTCTCGCCGTATTCGTCATAGACTTTCGGGCCCAGCGTACCGCTTTCAAAACCGCGGACAGAGCCTAAGCCGCCGCCGTAGAAGTTTTCAAAGAACGGCATGGTTTTGGTTTTGCCGTAGCCGTTGCCATAACCGACTTCGCCACCCAGCATCAGCGTGAAATCTTTGCTCAACGGGAAGAACCAAGTTTGGTTGTGGGTCAGGGTGTAGTATTGCAGGTCGCTGCCCGGCAAAGCGATTTCGCCGTTTACGCCGGTCAGGTAACCGCGGGTCGGCCACAAGGCATTGTCGGTTTTGTTGCGGCCCCAGCCGATGGTACCTTTGTACAACCAGCCTTTGAAGTTACCCACGCCGCTGCCGTCGCCTTTACCGTATTGATTGATAAAGTCGGCATAGCGTTTAGGCGCGCCTTTGTAGGTATTCACGGTCAGACGCTCTGCGGCCAAACCGAAGTTCACACGGTCATATTCGGTAACCGGAATACCGATACGCAAACCGCCGCCGAAAGTCGTGGTTTTATATTGTTTCGCACTGGAAGAAGCTTTACGCGGGTCGTAAGTCTTGCCGTAAAGGTCGTAGCCCAAGCTTACGCCGTCAGGTGTGAAGTATGGGTCGGTAAACGACAACGAGCCGTTTACTGTGGTTTTACTGCGGGAGGCACGCAGGGCAACGGATTTACCCGTACCGAACAGGTTGTCTTGAGCCACGCCGGCAGACATCACCAAACCGGTATCCTGAACCCAACCTGCGCTCAAGTCGAGCGAGCCGGTAGAACGTTCGGTCAGACTCATGTTCAGGTCAACTTGGTCAGGGGTATTGGCCACAGGAACTGCATCAAATTGAACGTTGTCGAAGTAGCCCAACAACTCAACGCGCTCTTTAGAACGTTGCAGTTTGGCAGAGTCGTAAGGCGCTGATTCCATTTGACGCAACTCGCGACGGATGACTTCGTCACGGGTTTTGTTGTTGCCGGTAATGTTGATTTCGTTTACATAGATTTTGCGACCCGGTTGAACGGTCAACACAAAATCAACGGTATGTGTTTCGGCATTTGGAATCGGTTGGACATTGATTTCGCTGAATGCGTAACCTGCCTGACCCATGCGGTTTTGGATGGCTTCGAGCGAATTGGACATTTGCGCGCGTTCATACCATTTGCCCGGCTTCATGGTCAGCAGTTTTTCCAAATCTTCTTTCGGCACTTCCAGCGTATCGCCTTCGATGCGTACATTGCCCCAGCGGAAGCGGTCGCCTTCGCTGACGGTTACTTTAATGGTCTGCTTGGTTTTGTCTTCGTTGGTTTGGATATCGGTATCCAAAATACGGAAGTTGAAGTAGCCGTTGTTTTGATAGAAATTGGTAATTTTTTCCATGTCCTGAGCAAATTTTTGCTCATTGAACTGGTTGCTCTTCGTAATCCAAGTCCACATGCCGCCTTCGCTCAGGGACATTTGTTTCATCAGACGGCGGTCGGAATAAACTTCGTTGCCCTCAAATGAAATATCGGTAATCTTGGTAGATTTGCCCTCTTCGATGGCAATATCGATAGACACGCGGTTTCGGGCGAGTTTGGTCACAGTCGGAGTGATTTGGACAGACTGTTTGCCACGGCTCAAATACTCTTCTTTCAAACCGGCAACGGCTTGGTTCAGCGTTGCTTGGTTAAAGTATTGGGATTGCGCCAAACCAAATGCTTCAAGGTTTTTCTTGATGGCATCGTTTTGCAGCATTTTCGCACCAGTAATATTGAGCGAGCTGATGGTCGGACGCTCAATCACGGTCAGCAGGACTTGATTGTCCATGGTCTCGACGCGTACGTCGTCAAAGAAACCGGTTGCGTAGAGTTTTTTGATGATTTCTTCACTGCGCGCATCATTGAAATTATCACCGACCTTAACGGGCAGGTAGTTGAAGACGGTACTCGGCTCGGTGCGTTGCAGGCCTTCGACGCGGATGTCCTGAATGATAAAGTCAGCCAATGCCAGTGGAGACAGGCTCAATACCATTAAAGCGGAAGCAATCTGGTTCAGTTTCATAAATTATCCAAACAAACGGTTGATGTCATTAAAGAAAGCCACAGCCATCATCAAAAGCATGGCTGCCAGTCCGAAGCGCAGGCCGACTGCCTGTATGCGCTCGCTCAAAGGCTTTCCGCGTATCCATTCGGCGGTGTAGAAAACCAAATGTCCGCCGTCTAAAACGGGCACGGGCAAAAGGTTCAACACGCCTAAGCTGATGCTGACCAAGGCCAGAAATTCGAGGTAGCTCTGCAATCCGAGTTTGGCGGATTGTCCGGCGACATCGGCAATGGTCAAGGGGCCGGAAATATGGTTCAAAGAGGCATTGCCTGTAACCAGTTTTCCGAAAAATTTGAGGGTTGTCCACGAATAGTTGACGGTTTTGTTCCAACCCAATTCAAAGGCTTGGGCAACGGAAGGCGTATAGCGGTAGCGGATGGTTTTATCCCACTCTTTATCCGCCTGGGCGGCAAGCCCTGCTCTACCCACCAGCACGCCTGCCGACTGCTCGACGCTGTCCGGACGGATAGCGGTCGCCAGTATTTTACCGTCGCGCTCGTAAGTCAGTTCGATTCGTTTGCCGGGGCTGGCGCGGAAGAGTTCCGTCCATGCCTGCCAGCTTTCGATGGGTTGCCCATCGGCGGTCAGCAGTTTGTCGTTTTCCTTCAAACCTGCTTTTTCGGCCGGACTATTGGCCAAGACTTTGCCGATGCGGTTAGTAATTCTAAAAGGCAAAAGGCCGATGTTGCCTTGGTTTTTCGCAACTTTACCTGCTTCAGGCGTGCCGGCGGCATCAATTATGCGGATGGCTTGGGTATTTGAGGCCGTCTGAACAGCGACTTTTACAGGGCCGGCCTCAAGGTTCAACACCATCTCGGTTTGCGCATCGCTCCAGTCTTTAACGGCGATTCCGTTGACCGATACAATTTTATCGCCTGCCTGAAAACCTGCTTTGGCGGCAATACTGGCAGGCTCGACCATGCCGACATAAGGGCGCAACTCGGTCACGCCGAAGGAAAAGCTCAAACCGTAAAGCAAAACAGCCAAAATCAAATTGGTCAAAGGACCAGCAGCGACAATGGCGATGCGCTTGGCCGGATGCTGCTTGTCAAAGGCGTACGACAAATCTGCTTCCGCCACCTCACCTTCGCGCGTATCGACCATTTTAACGTAACCACCCAGCGGAATTGGGGCAAGACACCACTCGGTATCGCCGCGTTTTCGGGTGAAAAAGGGCTTACCGAAGCCGACGGAAAAGCGCACGACTTTAACGCCGCACCAGCGGGCAACAATATAGTGTCCGAACTCATGCAGGCTGACCAAAATCAGAATGGCGACGATAAAGGCTAAAAAGGTTTGCAAAAAAATCCCCTGAGTGGAATGTGATAATCAACGGATAAGGCCGTCTGAAAACCGATTATAAAGGCAGTTGTTCCATTTTGTCTGCCTAAATGCCAAGCGGTTGACGTTTCAGACGGCCTGTCATTGAAGCTTTATTGTTTGCCGATAAAGGCTTCTGCCTGCCTGCGTGTTTGCGCGTCTTGCGCCAGCAGGCCTTCGATATCGTGACGGCCGTCTGAAAAATCTTGAGCAAGGCAGTGGGCAACGACTTTGGCAATATCGGTAAACTTGATTCGTTTATCTAAAAAAGCGGCCACGGCAACTTCGTTTGCAGCGTTCAACACGCAAGGCGCGGCACCGCCTGCATTCATGGCCTGATAGGCAAGCTTCAGACATGGGAAACGGTCAAAGTCGGGCTTTTGGAAGGTCAATGCGGATAATGCGCCGAAATCCAGTTCGCCCACGCCGGAATCGATGCGTTCGGGCAGACCCAAGCAATAAGCAATCGGCGTACGCATATCAGGATTACCCAACTGCGCCAATACCGAACCATCTCGATAACGCACCATGCTGTGTATCACGGATTGCGGATGAATGACGACTTCCAGTTTTTCCGGCCGACAGTTAAACAGCCAATGCGCCTCAATCAACTCCAAGCCCTTATTCATCATTGATGCGGAATCAACGGAAATTTTGCGACCCATGCTCCAATTCGGATGCTTGACCGCCTGCTCGGGCGTAATGCTGTCAAATATACTTAAATCGGTGTTAAGGAAGGGTCCGCCCGATGCGGTCAGGATAATCGAATTGATACCGTGCTCATTCAGACGGCCTGTGTAATCCCTTGGCAATACTTGGAAGATGGCGTTGTGTTCGCTGTCAATCGGCAAGACGGTGGCGCCGTTTTGACGGGCAGTTTCCATAAACAATGCGCCGGAAACCACCAGCGTTTCTTTGTTTGCCAGATAAATGGTTTTGCCTTTTTGAGCAGCGGCCAAAGCCGACGGCAAACCAGCCGCGCCGACAATGGCACACATCACGCCGCTGACTTCATCGGCTGAAGCCACATCAATCAGGGCTTGAGAACCATATAAAACCTGCGTACTGATGCCTTCTTGTTTGAGTTTCTTTTCCAGCTCGGCGGCATGGTCGGCATCGCCGACAACGGCATATTCCGGGCGGAACTGTTTGCATTGCGCCGCCAGCTTGTCCACCTGCCTATGCCCTGCCAGCGCGAACACGCGGAATTTCTCGGGATGGCGGGAGACAACGTCTAAAGTACTTTCGCCTATGCTGCCGGTACTGCCTAATATGGTCAGGACTTGTTGTGTCATGGTGTGTTCTTTATGTGCTGTGCAAACGGTATTCATTGTGTTTGAAATAGATTTCTTTGCCGTTTTCAATTTTCAGACGGCCTTTTGCCTCCCAGCTGAAAAGGCCGTCTGAAAGAATTACTCAATGCCGTATTCGATGGTAACAACCAGTCGGACTTGCTTGCCGACGGTGCTTTTATCGTAAGAACCGCCGTACTCGTCGTCCTCGCTGCTGCCGGTGTCGGCATAGATATTGAACGAACCTTGCGAAGCAGAACGCATGGCGCCCACTTTGCCGCCGCCGGTTTTGGCAAATTCGGCCGCGCGTTTCTGCGCGTCCTCAGTCGCCTGCGTGATCAAATCACGTTTGATGGTTTCTAAATTGCCCAGCAAATATTGCGGATTGTCGAAGCGGATGAATTCGTTTTGCGCACGGAAGTTCAAAATGGCGCGCTGTGCTGCTTGGATTTTGTCCAGTTTTTTGGTGTTGACCACAACATTGAGGTCGCCATCGTAGCCGTTGGGCGTGCGGGTTACGTTGCCCAGTTCGTCGCGGGTTTCATTGAAAACGCGCGACACTTCGGGCAGGCCCACTTTCATTTCCGCCGCCGTAAAGCCTTGCTCACCCAAAAATTTAGACAGCTTCTTGCGCCTTGCCGTCAGCAAATCCAAAACTTCCTGATAGCTCTCGCCGTGCGCGTTCACACCCGTATTCCACGTCGCGCTGTCGGATTGGAAGTTTTTCTCCGCCAGACCTTTTACAGTAATCGTCCCCGGCTGGCGCAGATTCTTAAACTGCACGCCCAAAATAAACGCCGCAGCCATCAATCCTAGTGCCAACAATACGCCCAAGATCGATAAAGATGAAATCTGTTTTTGTTCGGACATCATCAGCTCCCTCAACCACGTCAGACAGGCTGTTTAAAACAAATATATAAAGGCGGCATAAATGCTGATAACGGCAATCAGGCTGTCCACACGGTCGAACACGCCGCCGTGTCCCGGCAACAGATTACTGCTGTCTTTGATACCGGCCGCACGTTTAAGCCAGCTTTCCAGCAAATCGCCGCACACGCTGACAACGGTCAGAATCAAGCCGATCAAAATAGTTTTTAACCAACCGGCTTCAAAAGCCAGCCAACCGGCTTTCCATACGATGGTCATGTACACGGCAACGCATAATGCGCCGCCGATCGCACCTTCCCAGCTTTTACCCGGGCTGATGGTCGGCGCAATTTTGCGCTTGCCAAACGATTTGCCGCAGAAATACGCGCCAATATCGGCCACCCACACCAAACCCATAATCGCCAATAAAGACAACGCGTCTTCAGGCTGAGGGCGCAGGTAAACCAGTGCGAACCAAAACGGCATCACCAACAACCAACCAACCGTGTAAGCCTGCCAGCCGCCGTTTAACTTCCATTTCGCTTTCAGCCACCAAGGCATGACAATCAGCCAAAACGCCAATACGACATACCAAACCAAATCAGGCAACTGCCAACCGCCGGCATAAGCAATCACGCCGAACACCAGCGTTGAAGCCAAATAATGATTGATTTTCAGCTTGTCCAAGCCGCTCATGCGGGCATATTCCCACAAAGTCAACATGGCAATCAGGCCGCAAAACGCCGCCCACAGCCACATAGGCGCATAAAACAGCATACCCAGCATCAGCGGCAAAAGCCACAGCGCCGTCAAAATCCGTTGTTTCAACATAGTTCTCAACCCCGTTGCTGCTCAACCGGCAGCTGTTCGGAAGTCCGCCCGAAGCGGCGTTCCCGTTTTTGGAACGAAGCAATCGCCTCGTTTAGCGATTTCTCATTAAAATCAGGCCACAGCGTATCCGTAAAATACAATTCCGCATACGCCATCTGCCACAGCAGAAAATTACTGATGCGCGTCTCCCCGCCGGTTCGGATAAACAAATCCGGCTCGGGTGCATCGCCCAACATCAAATAGCGCGACAACGCCTCTTCCGTAATCTCAGTGACACCTTCGGCAATCAACTGATTTGCCGCCTGCAAAATATCCCAGCGGCCGCCATAATCGGCAGCAATGCTCAAAGTCAAACCGGTATTGTTTGCCGTCAACGCCTCTGCCGCCTCAATCCCCTTCAGGATTTCAGCATTAAACCGCTCACGGCTGCCAATGACCCTCAAGCGCATATTGTTATCGTGCAAACGGCGCACCTGCTTTTGCAAAGCCTGCAAAAACAGCCCCATCAGAAAAGAAACCTCTTCCTCGGGGCGTCGCCAGTTTTCAGTCGAAAAAGCAAACACGGTCAAATACTGCACACCCAGTTCAGCACAATGCTTCACCATGTTCTCCAGCGCATCCAAGCCGCGCTTATGCCCCATCACGCGGGGAAGAAAACGCTTCTTTGCCCAACGTCCGTTGCCGTCCATAATCACAGCAATATGTCGGGGGATGGCAGAGTGTTCCAAAATCGTCTGCGTACTGCTTTTCATGTCTGCCTTTCAGGGAGCAAACCGTCCAAAGGCCGTCTGAACGGTTTACACACAGGATTAAATCGCCATCAAATCTTCTTCTTTGGCAGCCAAGAGCTTGTCTGCCTCAGCAATATATTTGTCGGTCAACTTCTGAACCGCTTCCTCGCCACGGCGGGCTTCATCTTCAGAAATCTCTTTGTCTTTCAACAATTTTTTGATGTGGTCGTTTGCATCACGGCGCACATTGCGGATAGACACACGACCCTCTTCCGCCTCACCGCGTACCACTTTGATCAAATCTTTACGGCGTTCTTCAGTCAGCATAGGCATAGGGACACGGATCAAATCGCCGACAGAAGCAGGGTTCAGGCCCAAGTTGGAATCACGGATCGCTTTCTCAACTTTTGCAGCCATATTGCTCTCGAACGGTTTCACACCAATCGTACGCGCATCCAAAAGCGTCACGTTCGCCACTTGGCTCACAGGCACCATGCTGCCCCAGTATTCCACCTCCACTTGGTCGAGCAGGCCGGTATGCGCACGGCCGGTACGCACTTTAGCTAAATTGTCTTTCAATACTTCCAGAGAACGCTGCATTTTGCCTTCAGCTGTCTTTTGAATATCATTAATCATCTTATACTTTCAATTTCATAGGAATAAAACAGGATTAACCGAGAATAGTACCGTTAAACCGCCCTCACGACAAGGCTTTACGCCTCAACAGCCTTGTTTTCTAACCGATATTTAACATCAAACAAAATAAAGGCCGTCTGAAAATCTTTCAGACGGCCTTTCTTGTTTCAAGCAACTACATCAACTCGGCCTTTTCCTGAATTTATTTGGAAACTAAGCTTCTATCTTGAGACCATTGTTTCCATCCACACAAAGAACGAATTTTATTGCTAATAGATATAAACAACTCTACTCTTTTCAATCGAAATGAGTTTCCTCGGGAAATATACCGATAATCGGTTATAATGACCGATTATCTAAATTGATTAAACATATTAAATAACTGCAGCATTGAATTTACTATGTTACAATATTTGCAAATGTTACACATAACTACGTAAAGAAATCTCGATATGAGATTTCTTTTTAATCACTTTTAAAGACTTATATTTCATTCAACCATTGAGAGATAAAAAATGAAAAAAGCCTTTTCTATCTTTTCCATCAGTCTTCTGACTCTAACTCTACTTACTGCCTGTAATCGTAGTGAAAATGAAACAAAAAAAGAACTGAATGCACTGAAAGAGCAATTAGCGCAACAACAAAAGCTTCAGGCTGAGCGTGAAAACCAAGAATTGGAACACCGTAAACAAATAGAACAACGACAACGTGAAAACGAAATTTATGAACAAGCCTATCAAAGTGCTCAAGAAGACTTAAAGATGCAACAAATGCTTGAGGAAGAACAACGACAAGAAGAAGCTAAACAAAAACGCGCTCAAGAAGAAGAGCAAAAACAAGACGAGGTAAAAAAGAGACTTGCTATAGAAGAAGAGCGGAAACAAGAAGAAACTAAAAAGAAACTAGAGCAAGAAGAAAAAAAGAAAAAGCAACAAGAAGAAACTAAAAAAGCGGAAGAGAAAAAAACAGCCGCTCCTAAACCTACCGAGAAACTGACTCGCTACCCAGCTTTTGTCATTACTGCTTCGGGTTCAGGCACAATCAATCTTCGTGGAGGTCCATCTACGTCCAACATAGCCGTTAAACAATTAAGAGATGGTCAAGAGCTTCAGGTTATTGCTGAAACCACCAAATGTGAAGATGCAGGCGGTGGATGCTGGGTTAAAGTACAAGTTGGGGATCTCAAAGGCTATGTATCCAATGCTTATTTGCAACGTGGAACAGCCTACGTAGATACGGGGTATTAATTATGCGAAAACTTATTTTTACAGTTCTATTCATCCTCCCCTCTTTTTCTTTGGCTGGAAACTTACATTGTAAAAAGCCCGTAGAAGAAATGATTGGGGAAAGCCAAAGATGCTTTTACCAAGGGGGACTAAGCGATGCCATTACTGCTTTTAGCAAATATTCTGCTCAATGGAATAAAAAGAAAGGTGAGTCCATCCCTTTTCTTTGGTTTCCCATTTTAAAAAACGGCATACCCAAAACAACCGTAACAATGGCACAATTACCAAAATCTCGTTCTGTAACGCCTTTCTCAGAAACTAAAGACTATCCTTTGGAGACCATTGTTGCCGGTATTGAATGGAAAAACAAAAATAAAGTCAAAATTATGGGATGTGTTTATGAGACAGATTATTGTCTCTCCGCTACTTTTATCCAAAAAGAAGATAAAGTCTTTATTGAATCCATATCTACCTAACTCAAATAGGATATGCAGATGGGAATTGCTATTCTGACGATATTTATCTGAACAAAATAAGATTATCAGACATGAAGGTATTAAACCGTACTTATCTTGGTCGATGAGTTAGAGCAGATAATTAATTAACATAAAATGCCCTTATTCTAAGAGAATTGAAATGAAAAAAATTCTAGCTGTTATCGGTACATTACTTACCACCTTGTGCGTTTTCATTTGGTCTCAATTAATTGCTCCTAGTGCAACTGAAGCAATTAAGGCAAATGTTAAGCCTATTCTCATTGAGATATTTAACAACCAACTGAAAGATTCCGGTATCCTAAAAAATAATTTAGATGATAAGAAAGTTGCAGAAGACTTGATTACAGAGAACATAACTGATCTAAACTGTAAAAATGGCGAGTCTGAACAACAATGTAAAGACCGAATTTTAGAAGAGCCCGGCGCAAACCAACTCAAAAAAGATTTAGACATTATTAACGCCCAATATGAAAAATGTCACCAAGATGTGCAAAGACTGAATATAGACTTACTTAATGACGAATTAGTTTATAGAACCAAAATCAAATGCATGATTGTCAATAACCAAGGCGAAAGATTAGACAATCTTGCGAAATCAGAGCCTTATCTAGCAAATACTATCTATCAAGTTAAAAGAAGCATCTTTCCAGCATACAATGGCCACTAATTCATAATCAGGAAATCGTATGAACAAACTTTTAGTAACAATATGTATTCTAGTTCTATCTGCTTGTGCTACAGATACTTACCACCACCAACCACAACAATATAGAAAGCCTCAGAAACCCTCATACCGGCGCGTTGTTCAGGAATGTAATTATCACCAAGATAAAAACTCAGTTCAAAATCCTAAGATTATTACTGATACAAGAAAACAAGAATGTAAAAACTTTCGTAGCCAAATGATGTAAGTCATTACCACCTACATTCTCAAATACAAGGCCGTCTGAAAATCTTTCAGACGGCCTTTTCCTTATTCAAACCCTACTCTCTATTCCGTTCATTCCAAAAGTAACGCCATACGAAGCATGGAAAGGCAAAAATCAGGTAGAGGCAGACAACGGTCGCGTAAAACTCCCAATCTTGGGCATGCACAGCACCGGCTCGCGATTCGAGGATATAGGCGAGAATCGCGGTAAGGAGGAAGCCTGCCAGCAATTCGATCAAGTGATGGCCGATATGTTTGCGTTTCAGGGTGATGATGCCGAAGAATTTGGTGGTAGTAAATGGTGCGTTGGCAAAGATAAGTGCCAACAGCAAAAGAATGTACATGGATGCGGTCATGGTGGTCTTTCTGTTTTCAGACGGCCTGTGTGTGATTTTAACATGTTAAATAGGCATTCTTGCCCATCATTATCCGTGGAATATTCAATATCTTGATGATGCCCGCTTGATGATTATTCAAAGGCTTGAGGCCGTCTGAACTTTGGGTATATTTCATCAGAATGCGAATCCTAACAAAAACGGCGACTTTGGAACAGCCGCCGTTGGTTTTGTTTGAAGCTTACAGGGTATTTTCCAATGCTTTGGCACACCAGTCGATAACGGTTTGCGGCATGATACCCCAGAGGAGCAGCAGGAAGGCATTGACCGTCAGGACAAATTTGGCGGCATAGTTGCTGCCGACCGGCTGATCATGGTCAGGCGCATCGAAGTAGATGACTTTGACCACGCGCAGGTAGTAGAAGGCGCCAATCAGGGACATGATAACGGCAAACACTGACAACCAGACATAGCCTTGTTTCAAGAGCGCCATAATCACGCCGAACTTGGCGTAGAAACCCATCAGCGGCGGAATACCTGCCATGGAGAACATGGACAGCAACATCAGGAAGGCAAACCATGCATGGCGATGGTTGAGGCCAGCGAGGTCTTTGATGTTTTCACACTCAATGTCTTTGGTAGACAATACCATCAAAACACCGAAGCTGACTGCCGCCATCAAAGCATAGGTAATGGCGTAATACAAACCTGCGGTAAAGCCGACTGCGCCTGCCATAAATGCCAACAGAATAAAGCCCATGTGCGATACGGTGGAATAGGCAAGCATACGTTTGATATTGGTTTGCATGATGGCAGCAAGGTTACCGACCACCAAAGAAGCAACGGCAAGGATGGCCAACATCGGCGCCCAGTCTGAATGTATGGTACCCATACCGGTAACAAGGATACGGAACGCAAAAACAACAGCGGCAATTTTCGGAGCCGTACCCACAAAGGCGGTAACAGAGGTCGGCGCGCCATCGTACACATCAGGTACCCACATATGGAATGGAACCGCACCCAATTTAAATGCAATGGCGACTACAATAAACACCATACCCAATTTCAACAACCACTCATTAGCCTGCTCATTGAAAGCAGAAGCCAAGACGGAAGCAAAATCAAGAGAACCGGTGGCGCCATAAACCATGGAAATACCATAGAGCAACAAACCGGAGGCCAACGCACCCAATACGAAGTATTTCAGCGCAGCCTCGGCAGAGCGGCCGGAATCGCGGCGCAGGGCAATCATGGCGTACAGCGACAAAGACAACAATTCCAAACCGATATACGCAGTCAAGAAATGTGCCGAGCTGACCATGACGCTCATACCCAACAGGGCAAACAGTGACAGGGTGTAAAACTCGCCTTTAAAAATTTGGCGGTCTTGGTTGTACGGTTTACTGTAAATAAACAGACCAAACGTCAGCGCATACAACACTAGCTTCGCCAAACGGGACATGCCGTCTGCAATATACATACCGTGAAAGGCATCGACACTGCCCTGCTCCCATACTGCCAATTGGGTAATGGCCACGACAATGACCGTTCCCAAGCTCATCAGATGGGTCAAATAGCGGTTTTTATCGCAAATCCACAAGTCTGCCAGCAATACGACACCCAATAGCGCAAGCAGCACGATTTCGGGCATGGCGGGCATTAAATTCAAATCAGACCAGTTCATTTACACACCTCAAATCTTGCTTTGTGCCACATGGGCAATCAAATCGTTTGCCGCTTGATGCACCACTTCGATAAACGCTTGCGGATACAGACCCATGCCCAAAACAGCAACCGTCAAAATCGCCAAAATCGCAAATTCGCGGCAATTGATGTCTTTCATTTCGGCAACGTGCGGATTGTGGATCGCACCAAAAATAACGCGTTTGTACATCCACAGGGTATAAGACGCACCGTAAATCAGGGTCATAGCAGCCAACGCGCCTACCCAGAAATTCACTTTAACCGCGCCCATAATCACCATAAACTCGCCCACGAAGCCGGAAGTCGCAGGCAGACCGGCATTGGCCATACCGAACAACATCATAAACGCCGCAAACTTAGGCATCACATTGACCACGCCGCCATAATCGGCAATATTGCGGGTATGCAGGCGGTCGTACATCACGCCGATACACATAAACATCGCGGCAGACACGAAACCGTGGGAAATCATTTGAATGATTGCACCTTTCAATGCCCAGTCATTCAGCTGGCCGTTCACAAACAGGAACATGCCTAAAGTGACAAAACCCATATGGCTGATGGAAGAGTACGCCACCAGTTTTTTCATATCGGTTTGCACCAAAGCCACCATACCGATATAAATCACGGCAATCAGGCTCAATACGATGATTACAGGGGCAAAATAGCGTGCCGCATCCGGCATAATCGGCAGGATAAAGCGCAAGAAACCATACGCACCCAGTTTCAGCGTAATCGCCGCCAACACCATCGAACCACCGGTCGGCGCTTCAACGTGGGCATCCGGCAACCAAGTGTGCACAGGGAACATCGGTACTTTTACAGCGAATGACAGGAAGAACGCTACAAACAAAAGCTGTTGTACACCCAACGGAATCTGTTTGATGTTTTGGAAATCGACAATAGAGAAGCTGCCTGTTTGATAGTACAGGTAAACCATGGCAACCAACATCAAGAGCGAACCCATCAGCGTATAGAGGAATAGCTTAACCGACGCATAGACGCGACGCGGGCCGCCCCATACACCGATAATCAGGTACAGCGGAATCAACATACCCTCGAAGAACACATAAAACAGAATCGCATCCTGCGCGGCAAACGCGCCGTTAATCAAACCCGACATCATCAGGAATGCCGCCATATACTGCGCCGGACGTTTCTGAATGACTTCCCAACCGGCCAATACCACCAACAGCGTAATAAACGCATTCAAGATGATAAAGAGCACTGAAATACCGTCCACGCCCAATGCGTAGTTGATTTTCAGAAGCGGAATCCACTCGTGGAACTCGGTAAATTGATAGCCGCCGCTCAAACGGTCGAACTGCGTAAACAGAGGCAGCGTTACCAAGAAACCGGCAAGCGCACCCATGAAGGCAAGCACACGCGCCAGCGGCGCACGGCTGTCTTTACCGGTCGCCAAAACCAGCACACCTGCGGCGATGGGTATCCATATTGCCAAGCTGAGTAGGTAGTTGGAAAACATAGTGGTTAACCTGTGGTTAAAATAAAAATGTGTTTATGTGGATATTTCTTCGTTTCAGACGGCCTGAAGGTTTAAGGCCGTCTGAAACATTATTCTTATCGGAACAATCCCCAGAAGGTCATGCCGAGCAGTACCAATACACCGAATACCATAGCGGCGGCGTAGGTGTAGATAAAGCCGGTTTGGGCTTTACGCACTTGCGCGGCAATCGCGCCGACCAGTTTGGCGGAGCCGTTGACAATACCGTTGTCGATAATGGCGGTATCGCCAACTTTCCAGAAGAAGGTACCCAATGCGCGTGTGCCTTTGGCAAAAACGTTGAAATACAGGGCATCAAGGTAGTATTTGTTTTCAAACAAAACGTAAATCGGACGGAACGCCTGTGCAATTTTCGCTGGCAGGTGCGGCAGTTTGACGTACAGAAGCCATGCGCTCAATACACCTGCGATAGCGAGGTAGAGTACAGGCGAATGCAGGCTGTGCGACACCATCGCCAATGCGCCGTGGAACTCTTCTTTCATGATGTGCATGGTCGGATGCGCGTCGGCGTTGACGAAAATCACGTCTTTGAAGAAATCGCCGTAAAGCATGGGTTCGATGGCGATGTAGCCGATGATGACGGACGGAATCGCAAGCAGAATCAGCGGCAGGGTAACGACCAGCGGGCTTTCGTGCGGATTGTCGTTTTTGCCCAAGCCGTGATGTTCTTCGCCATGATGATCGTCATGATGCTCAGGCAGGCTGCGCCATTTTTCTTCGCCGTGGAACACCATAAAGTATTGGCGGAACGCGTAAAACGCGGTAACGAACACGCTGGCGAGGACGGCAAAATAGGCAAAGCCGCTGCCCGGCAGGGTGCTGTATTTCGCCGCTTCGATAATCGAGTCTTTGGAGTAGAAGCCGGAGAAGAACGGCGTACCAATTAGCGACAAGTTACCGATCAGCATGGTCAGCCAAGTAATCGGCATGTATTTTTTCAGATTGCCCATGTGGCGCATATCTTGGTCGTGGTGCATACCGATAATGGCGCTACCCGCCGCCAAGAACAGTAAGGCTTTAAAGAAGGCGTGGGTCATGACGTGGAACATCGCCACGGAATAGGCGGACGCGCCCAGAGCCACGGTCATATAGCCCAATTGCGACAGGGTGGAATACGCAACCACGCGCTTGATGTCGTTTTGAATCACGCCTAAGAAACCCATAAACAGGGCGGTAATCGCGCCGATCACCATAATGACCGACAGCGCGGTGCTGCTCATTTCGTAAATCGGCGACATGCGCGACACCATGAACAGACCGGCGGTAACCATGGTTGCGGCGTGAATCAATGCAGAAATCGGGGTCGGACCTTCCATCGAATCAGGCAGCCAGACGTGCAGCGGGAACTGAGCCGATTTACCCATCGCGCCCACAAACAACAGCAAACAGGTTACGGTAATCAAAGACCATTCCACACCGGGGAAAAGCTGGATGGTGGCATTTTGTACGTTGGGCAGATAGGCGAATACGTCCTGATAACGCAGGCTGCCGCCGAAATAGGCAAGTACCAAGCCGATACCGAGCAAAAAGCCGAAGTCGCCGACGCGGTTGATCAAAAAGGCTTTCAGGTTGGCAAAAATCGCGCTCGGACGTTTGAAATAGAAACCGATCAAGAGATACGACACCAAGCCCACAGCTTCCCAACCGAAGAAGAGCTGGACGAAGTTGTTGCTCATAATCAGCATCAACATGCTGAATGTAAACAAAGAAATATAGCTGAAGAAGCGTTGGTAGCCGACTTTTTCATCGTGCATATAGCCGATGGTGTAGATATGCACCATCAACGACACGCCCGTTACCACGACCATCATCATCGCCGTCATCGTATCAACCAAGAAGCCGACGGAGAAATCCAAGCCGCCCATTGTCAGCCAGGTATAGACGTTTTCGTCAAACTTGGCGCGGCTGCCGTCAATAAAGCCCCACAGCACATAAGCCGACAGCACGGCGGACACCGCCACGCCGAGTATCGTCACGGTATGCGCGCCGGCACGACCGATTTTGTTGCCGAACAAACCCGCAATCAACGAGCCTGCCAATGGAACAAGGGCAATTATCAAATATAAAGTCATATCGTTCATGATTACCCTTTCAACTCATCCAAATCGGCAACGTTGATTGTTTGTCGGTTGCGGTACACCAGCACCATAATCGCCAAACCGATGGCAGATTCGGCAGCGGCAACGGTCAGTACGAAGAATACGAAAATTTGTCCGGCAGTATCGCCCAAATGTTGCGAGAAAGCGATAAAGTTGAAGTTCACCGCCAAGAGCATCAGCTCGATAGACATCAACAATACCAGCACGTTTTTACGGTTCATAAAGATACCCATTGCGCTGATACCGAACAGGAGCGCACCCAATACCAGATAATGCGTCAAGGTAATCATGCTTTGCCCTCCCCTTCCGGCTTGAGGCCGTCTGAAACTTCGCTTTCTTCGGCAGATTCGACTTGCGGTTTGACCGCTTCCATTTTCACCAGACGCATACGGCCTTGGTCGGCGCGTACTTTAACTTGGTCGGCAGGATCCATACGTTTCGGATTGGTGGTTTTGCGGTGAACCAGCGCAATCGCGGCCACCATGCCCAACAGCAGCAATACCGCCGCCAATTCAAACGGCAACAGGTAGTCGGTATAAATACGGCTGCCCAAATCGCGGATATTGTTGTAATCGGCGGGAATGTCTTTCATCAGACCAAATGCGGCCAGGTCGGTTTTCGGGTTGACTAGAATCAGGATCAGGGCAACCGCCAACAATGTGCCGACCACACCGGCAACAGGCGCATGACGCCAGAAACCGGCGCGCATTTCTTCAATGTCGATGTTCAACATCATCACGACGAACAGGAACAACACCATCACGGCGCCGACGTAAACCACCACCAGCGTCACGCCCAAGAATTCGGCCTGCATCAGCATCCAAATCATCGCGCTTACGCAGAAGGTCAGCACCAGATGCAAAGCGGCATGTACGGGGTTTTTAGCGGTAACGGTACGAACCGCACCGTACAAAACGATGGCGGCAAGAATATAGAACAGAATCGCGGAAAAAGTCATTCGTCTGCTCCTTAACGATACGGCGCGTCAGCGGCTTTGCGCTTGGCGATTTCGGCTTCGTATTTGTCGCCAATGGCCAAAAGAATCGGCTTGGTCATGTGCAAGTCGCCTTTTTTCTCGCCGTGGTATTCAAAAATATGGGTTTCCACAATCGCATCGGTCGGGCAGGCCTCTTCGCAGAAACCACAGAAGATGCACTTGGTCAGGTCGATGTCGTAACGCTTGGTGCGGCGCGTGCCGTCTTCGCGTTCTTCCGATTCGATGTTAATCGCCATTGCCGGACAAACTGCCTCGCACAATTTACACGCAATACAGCGCTCTTCGCCGTTCGGATAACGGCGTTGCGCGTGCAAACCGCGGAAACGCACGGATTGCGGCGTTTTTTCTTCAGGGAAGTAAATCGTGTCTTTGCGGGCGAAGAAATTTTTGAGCGTTACGCCCATGCCTTTCACCAATTCGCCCAGCAGGAAGGTTTTTACTAAATTAGCCATTTTCGGATGCTCTTTTCGGATTGTTCTGTTTACAGGCCGTCTGAAAGCGGTTTTTTAACCTGCCGCGCCCACCATTTCTAAAAACTCTGCTTCGGTCAGCTTCGGGGTATCGTTGGCCAAGTCGTAATACGGAGCTTTGCAATCGATAAAGATTTGCGAAGTGGTTTCAAAGCCCGCGTTGTCGGCAAACAGCCCGGCGTTGATGTAATAATCGTTGCCAACTTTCACAAACAGATGTGTGCCGCAGTGTTTGCAAAAACAGCGTTGCGCCCATTCGGACGACTGATAATGCGCAATGTGTTCGCTGCCTGTAATTTCAGGCGACTGGGCGGCCAAAGTAAAAGACGCGCCGCCGCCCCATACGCGGCATTTTCCGCAATGGCAGGCGTGGAGTTCGCGGTTTTCGGCGGTTTCCAGTGATACTGCGCCACACAGGCATTGAGCTTTCATTAGGTTCTCTCGGTTTGAAACGGTTAAAAATTTGGGTTATAGGCTACCTGAAAACTTTCAGACGGCCTCCCTGCCCTATTTCCACAAATTCAGCGGTGAAATCATCCACACGCCCAAAATCACGATGTAGGCGAAGCCGATCGGAATCAGCACTTTCCAGCCCAAACGCATGATTTGGTCGTAACGGTAGCGTGGGAAGGTTGCACGGATCCACAGGTACCAGTACAGAACCGCCGCCATTTTTACGAACATCCAGAATGCGGAAGGCGTACCGATAAAGCCCCAACTTTGCGGGAACGGAGACAACCAGCCGCCGAGGAACATCAGCGATGTCAGCGCGGCAATCAGAATCATGAAAATGTATTCGGCGAGGAAGAACAGTGCGAATGCGAAGCCAGAGTATTCAACGTGGTGGCCGGCAACGATTTCAGATTCACCCTCTGCCACGTCAAACGGCGCGCGGTTGGTTTCGGCAACGGCGGAAATCAGATAGACGATGAAGATGGGGAAGAGCGGCAGCCAGTTCCAAGAGAATACCGAACCGCCGGCAATACCTTTAGCCTGCGCGGCAACGATGTCGGAGAAGTTCATGCTGCCCGATACCATCACGACGCACACTAGCGCGGCACTCATGGCAATCTCGTAGGAAATGCTTTGTGCGGAAGCACGCATTGCGCCCAAGAACGAATATTTGGAGTTGGAAGCCCAGCCCGCAATGATCACGCCGTAAACCGACAGCGAGGTAATCATCAGGATGTACAAAAGGCCGATATTGATGTTGGTCAACACCCATTCTTCGTTGAACGGAATCACTGCCCACGCCGCAAAAGACGGGGCGAGTGACATAATCGGGCCGATATAGAATAAGGCTTTGTTTGACAGCTTCGGACGGGTTACCTCTTTAAACAAGAGTTTGAACACGTCGGCAAACGGCTGAATCAGACCCCACGGGCCGGTCACGTTCGGGCCGACACGAAGCTGCATAAAGCCGATGACTTTACGCTCGAAATACGTCAGGTAGGCAACGGTCAGAATCAGCGGAATCAGGATAATCACGATTTTGACGATGACGGATACCACCAAGCCTACGGTGATACCCAAATCGCCCAGACCGAGCGTTGCGGCAAAGAGGTTTTGGAACCATTCTTGCATGATCAAGCTCCCGCCAGTTCAATAGTGTCCATCAACGCACCCAGCGCGGCATTTTCGGTATGCAGCGGCAGATGCACCACGTTTTCAGGCAAACCGGCATCGGCTTTGACGGCAACCGATACGCCTGCGCCGTTTTGTTTGGCGACGGCGGTTTGTCCGTCTTGCAGGCCTAAGCGTGCCAAAGTGTTTGGATTTACACGCGCGGCAGGCACGGCGGCATGGCTGGTCGCTTGCAACGGTGCGGAACGGCGCACGATGGCATCGGTGTGATAAATACCGACTCCACCCACGCGCACGAGGCGGCTTGAGGTCGTCTGAAAATCTTTTTGAGTCGAAGCAGCGCGGTTGTTCAGTTTGGACGGCAGGCTTTCCGCGTCCAGCGCGTCTTTCAGAATCGCGGCGGTATCGTGGTATTCAAAGCCTTGCAGGTCAAACAGGTTGCCCAATACGCGCAACACTTTCCACAGCGGACGCGAATCGCCGAAGCCTTGAACGACACCGTGGAAGGATTGCAGACGGCCTTCCATATTGATGAGGCTACCCGATGTTTCGGTAAACGGCGCAATCGGCAACAATACGTCGCACACGTCCAGCAGCGTTTCGCTGACAAACGGCGTAAACGCCATCACACTTTTCGCCTGTTTCAACGCGGCTACGGCTTTTGCACCGTCCGCCATATCGATTTCCGGCTCGACGTTGAGCAGCAAAACTGCCTGTTTCGGCGCATTTGCCATTTCGGCAACGCTCTCGCCGGAATTCACACCCAAGACATCCGCACCGACGCTGTTGGCAGCTTGCGGCAGAATGCCCAGTACCGCGCCGGTCGCGTCCGCCAGTTCTTGCGCGACGGCGTAAATCGCGGCGTAATCGGGATGGTTTTGCACTTCCGCGCCCAAAATCACCGCTGCTTTTTCAGCGTTTTTCAGGCTCGCGGTAATCGCGTGTTCCGCATCGGCAGACAGGTTTTTCAGACGGCCTGCCCATTCGTCGGGATGTGCGGCTTCTTGAGACAGAAGCGGCATAAACAATTCTTCTTTACTGCTGGCCAATACGCTCAATGCCATACGGTCTTTGGCGGCGCGGCGCAGGCGGGCGGTCAGGAGCGGCTGTTCTTTGCGCAAGTTCACGCCGACTACCAATACGGCATCGTTGTCAGCCAAAGATTCAATGCTTTGTCCCAGCCATTGCGCACCTTTAAGGCCGTCTGAAAGACGTTTGTCTTGTTGGCGCAAACGGGTTGCAAAGTTTTTAACACCCAAGCCGTCGGCAAGTTTTTTGGCCAGATACAGCTCCTCAACCGTATTCATCGGATTGGCCCAAACGCCGACTTGGTTTTGGTTGCCGTCTTTGGCGATACATTCAATCGCGCTGCGGACATACTCCAACGCGGTTTTCCAATCCACGTCCATCCACTCGCCGCCCTGTTTGATTTTCGGGTTTTTCAGACGGCTTTCGTGATACAGGCCTTCGTAGGCGAAACGGTCGCGGTCGGACAGCCAGCATTCGTTGATGGCTTCGTTTTCCAACGGCAACACGCGGCGGACGGTATGGTCTTTGGTTTGCACAATCAGGTTGCTGCCCAAAGCGTCATGGGCGGAAACGGATTTGCGGCGGTTCAATTCCCAAGTACGCGCGTTGAAGCGGAACGGTTTGCTGGTCAATGCGCCGACAGGGCACAAGTCGATGACGTTGCCTGACAATTCGGTTTCCACTGCTTTGCCGATAAAAGGCATGATCTCAGAATGCTCGCCGCGGTTGGCCATGGCGATTTCTTGCACGCCGGCGATTTCTTCGGTGAAACGGACGCAACGGGTACAGTGGATACAACGGCTCATTTCCTCAGCGGAAACCAAAGGACCCATGTCTTTGCCGACGACGGAACGTTTTTCTTCGGTATAACGGCTGGTGGTTTTGCCGTAGCCCATCGCCAAATCCTGCAACTGGCATTCGCCGCCTTGGTCGCAGGTCGGACAATCAAGCGGATGGTTGATGAGCAGGAACTCCATCACGCCTTCTTGCGCCTCTCGGGCTTTTGCCGAATGCGTACGCACAATCATGCCGTCTGTAACCGGCGTGGCACAGGCGGGCAGAGGTTTGGGGGCTTTTTCCACGTCCACCAAACACATACGGCAGTTGGCGGCGATGGAAAGTTTTTTGTGGTAACAGAAATGCGGGATATAAGTACCGAGCTTGTGCGCGGCTTCAATCACCGTCGCACCCTGCTCCACAGATACCTGTTTGCCGTCGATTTCGATTTGTAACATGGTTCGTTCCTAGTTACGGGTATTTAATAAATAATTCTTTTAGAGGCCGTCTGAAAACTTAGCACCACTTATTCGGTTTCATCGGTCCGCCGTGTTCGATGTAATGCACAAACTCATCACGGAAATGCTTGGTAAAGCTGCGGACAGGGAAGACGGCGGCGTCGGCAAGGGCGCAGATGGTGCGGCCTGCCATTTGGTTGCCGACAGAATCCAGCAAATCCAAGTCTTCCATGCGGCCTTTGCCTTCTACGATACGGTGGACGATGCGGTAAAGCCAGCCTGTACCTTCTCGGCAAGGTGTACATTGGCCGCAAGACTCGTCGTAGTAGAAGTAGCTCAGGCGCTCAAGGGCTTTCACCATGCACACGTCTTCGTCCATGACGATAATTGCGCCGGAACCCAGCATCGAGCCCGCTTTGGAAATCGAGTCATAGTCCATATTGGTCTGCATCATGATATCGGCAGGCAAAACTGGCGCAGACGAACCGCCGGGAATAACGGCTTTGAGTTTTTTACCGCCGCGCATACCACCCGCCATTTTCAAGACTTCGGCAAACGGTGTACCCAATGGCACTTCATAGTTGCCCGGACGCTCGACATGACCGGAAATACAGAATAATTTGGTACCGCCTGCATTCGGAATACCTTTATCGGCAAACGCCTGTCCGCCGTCACGGATAATGAATGGAACGGAGGAGAACGTTTCGGTATTGTTGATGGTGGTCGGTTTGCCGTACAGGCCGAACGAGGCGGGGAACGGCGGTTTGAAGCGCGGCTGGCCTTTTTTGCCTTCCAGCGATTCGAGCAATGCGGTTTCTTCACCGCAAATGTATGCGCCGTAGCCGTGGTGGGCGAAGAGTTCAAATTCAAAATCCGAACCCAAAATATTTTTACCTAAAAAACCTGCGGCACGCGCCTGCTCCAAAGCGGCTTCAAAGCGTTGGTAGCCTTCAAAAATTTCGCCGTGGATATAGTTGTAGCCGGCTTTCGCACCCATCGCGTAACCGGCAATAATCATGCCTTCAATCAGGGCATGAGGATTGAACATGATGATGTCGCGGTCTTTAAATGTACCCGGCTCGCCTTCGTCGGTGTTACAAACCACATATTTTTCGCCCGGGAAGGAACGGGGCATAAAGCTCCATTTCAAACCGGTCGGGAAGCCCGCACCGCCACGACCGCGCAAACCGGAGGTTTTGACTTCGTCAATCACATCGGTTTGCGAGATGTTTTCGGACAGGATTTTACGCAGGGCGGTATAGCCGCCACGTTTGACGTATTCGTCCAATGTCCAGCAATCGGGATTGGCGGTATCCACTTGGTCAAAAATCACGCCTGATTGGTAAATAGCCATTTTTGGTGTGCCTGTTTGTTTTCGTATCGGTTGCAGCCGTTGTTTTCAGACGGCCTAATATATCTTTGTATATCGACTCTATGCCGTCTAAAATATGTTGATTCACTAAAGTTGATATTTCAGACGACCTTGTATTTCGTTTTCATGGTTATAGACCTAGTCTACTTTACTGAAAGTATCACCATCCACCGCATTTATCTTCACATGGAATCCCATCACCATCACCATCCATTTTGGTATCAGAACAATTCTGTAAAAACCATTTGGCCTCTTCGCATGACACCATCTGAGAACAATATTGCCTGCCATCACAACGATATTTATTACTATTGCTTTTTTTAGCTTGTATCGTAGCTGGATCATTAAGCTCTACTGGTGCATTAGTTTGTTTAGGGACTAATTTTGCTGCAGCGAATTGATATATCTGATAACCAATTAACCCAAAAAGTGCCAACCCTACCAATTTCGTCAATATGAAAGACGACGAATCTAAGGCAAAAAATGATTTTTTCTTTGCACTCGAACGATGGTTATGATTCTGCTTAAAATCTCTTGCCTCACGATTCAAGTAACGAATCTGTTTAGCAACATTTTTTCCTTTTCCGTTAGCAGATACTTCAAAGCCAACCGCCTCATTAAGTTCAGGACGAGGGCTTCTTTGGGAAAAGTCAGAAATATGGCAGAAAATTTCTTGTTTACTACCATCTATCCGTATAAAACCATAACCTTTCTCATCATCCCACTTAACAATTATCCCTTTCATTAACCGCTTCCCTTTTTATTGTTACTTTTAAATCACAATTTAAAATTTTGGAATAACTAGTAAGTTTGATTAAAAACCTAATGTGTTCAGACGATCTATTCTAATTCTGCTAATTTTTTCTCAATCGCCTCTTCAGTCATAAAGCTGCACATGCTGTGGTTGTTGACCAGCATGACCGGAGCGTCACCACATGCGCCCATGCATTCGCCCTCGACTAGGGTAAATTTGCCGTCAGGCGTGGTTTCGCCGTAGCCGATACCGAGTTTTTGTTTGAGGTATTCGCCGGTAGCCATACCGCCGCGCAGGGCGCAGGGCAGGTTGGTACAAACGGTCAGTTTGTATTTGCCGACAGGCTCAAGGTCGTACATATTGTAGAAAGTAGCGACTTCGTAGGCTTGTGCAGGCGAGATGCCGATATAGTCTGCGACAAAGGCGATGGTCTCGGGAGCAAGCCAGCCTTTTTCGGTTTGAGCGATACGCAACGCGCCCATGATGGCGCTGCGGCGTTGGTCGGCGGGATATTTCGCCAACTCGATGTCGATTTGTTTTAAGGATTCTGCGGATAACATTATCGGTCAACCTCCCCGAATACGATGTCCTGCGTACCGATGATGGCAACGACGTCGGCGAGCATGTGGCCTTTTGCCATTTCGTCCATGCCTTGCAGGTGGGCGAAGCCAGGTGCGCGGATTTTCAGGCGGTAGGGTTTGTTTGCGCCGTCTGAAATGATGTAAACGCCGAACTCGCCTTTCGGATGTTCGACAGCGGTGTAGGTCTCACCCTCAGGAACGTGCATACCCTCGGTAAAGAGTTTGAAATGGTGAATCAGGTCTTCCATACCTGTTTTCATTTCGGTGCGTTTGGGCGGGGCAAATTTGTGGTTTGTGGTGATGACCGGGCCGGGATTGACACGCAGCCAGTCGGCACATTGTTTGATGATGCGTACGGATTGACGCATTTCTTCCATACGGCAGAGGTAGCGGTCGTAGCAGTCGCCGTTAACGCCGACGGGGATGTCGAAATCCATTTGGTCGTACACTTCATACGGCTGTTTCTTACGCACGTCCCATTCCACGCCCGAACCGCGCAACATCACGCCGGTAAAGCCTTTCTGCATGGCGCGCTCGGGGGAGACGACGCCGATGCCGACGGTACGTTGTTTCCAGATGCGGTTGTCGGTCAAGAGGGTTTCGAGTGTGTCGATGTTTTTCGGGAAGCGTTCGCAGAAGGCGTCGATAAAGTCGAGCATGGTGCCTTCGCGGGATTCGTTGAGCTGCTTCAATACTTTGGCGTTGCGGAATTTGCTGCTCTCGTATTTAGGCATGAAGTCGGGCAGGTCGCGGTAAACGCCGCCGGGACGGAAATAGGCTGCGTGCATACGCGCGCCGGACACAGCTTCATACAAGTCCATCAGCTCTTCGCGGTCGCGGAAGGCGTAGAGAATGGCGGTCATCGCGCCGATGTCGAATGCGTGCGAACCAATGCCCATCAAGTGGTTGAGGATGCGCGTTACTTCGGCGAACATGACGCGGATGTATTGGGCGCGGATAGGTACATCAATACCGGCAAGTTTTTCTACTGCCAAACAATACGCCTGCTCGTTGACCATCATGGAAACGTAGTCCAGTCTGTCCATATAAGGCAGGGCTTGCAGGTAGGTTTTGGTTTCCGCCAGTTTTTCGGTGCCTCGGTGCAGGAGGCCGATATGCGGGTCGGCACGGACGATTTGTTCGCCGTCCAACTCCAAAATCATACGCAATACGCCGTGCGCCGCAGGGTGTTGCGGGCCGAAGTTGATGGTGTAGTTTCTTAATTTATTGGCCACCGTAGTTCTCCTCACGGACGATACGCGGCGTGATCTCGCGCGGCTCAATGGTAACAGGTTGGTAAATCACGCGTTTTTGCTCTTCGTCGTAACGCATTTCCACATAGCCGGAAATCGGGAAGTCTTTGCGGAACGGATGTCCGACGAAACCGTAATCGGTCAGGATGCGGCGCAAGTCGGGATGGTTGTTGAACATGATGCCGTACAAATCGAAGGCTTCACGCTCATACCAATCTGCGCTGTTGTAAACGGGAACCACGGATTCGACCACGGGGAAATCGTCGTCTGAAACCCAGACGCGCACGCGGATGCGCTGATTGTTTTTAACGGAAAGAAGCTGGCTGACAACGGCGAAGCGTTTGCCCTGCCATGCTTCGTTTTTGTAAGTGCTGTAATCGACGCCGCACAAATCGACCAAAAGCTCGAAATGCAGTTCTTCATGGTCGCGCAACGTGGTCATCACTGAAACATAGTGTTCGGGCAGACACTCAACGGTAATCTCGCCCAAAGCGGAAATGACTTTGCTTGCCTGATTGCCCAAAACGCGGCTGACGGTCTCGTATAAGTTTTGAATGCTTGCCATATCGTCCTCTCCTTACTCGTCACGCGCGATGGTGGAAGTGCGCTTGATTTTTTGTTGGAGCTGAATCAGGCCGTAAATCAGGGCTTCCGCAGTCGGTGGACAACCCGGCACATAAACGTCTACCGGCACGACGCGGTCGGCACCGCGCACAACGGAATAAGAATAATGATAATAGCCGCCGCCGTTGGCACACGAACCCATAGACAAGACCCAACGCGGCTCGGCGAGCTGGTCGTACACGCGGCGCAGGGCGGGCGCCATTTTATTGGTGAGCGTACCCGCCACAATCATCAGGTCGGCCTGACGTGGGGACGGACGGAAAATGATGCCGAAACGGTCAAGGTCATAACGCGCCATACCCGCATGCATCATTTCCACGGCGCAGCAGGCCAAGCCGAAAGTAACCGGCCACAATGAACCGGTACGCATATAGTTCAACACCGTATCCGCGCTGGTGGTGATGAAACCTTTTTTCAAAACGCCTTCTATTCCCATTCCAGCGCACCTTTTTTCCATTCGTAAATAAAGCCTACCGTCAGAACGACGATAAACACCAGCATAGACCAGAAGCCGTATGCGCCCAAATCTTTGAACACGACTGCCCACGGCAACATGAACGCGACCTCCAAATCAAACAGGATGAAGAGGATAGCGACGAGGTAATAGCGCACGTCGAACTTCATCCTTGCGTTTTCAAAGGCTTCAAAACCGCATTCGTAAGCCGCGTCTTTTTCGGCATAGTGGCGTTTCGGACCTAAAATTGTGCCGAGCAGAATAAACAGCACACCGGCCGCAAGGCCGACGAGGATGAATACGAGGACGGGAAAGTAACTGGCCAACATGGTCGTACCTAACTGGTTGACAGACAAATCTTAAAAATAGATTACCATTTTATCGAATTTCAAAAGCCATTTAAAGGTAAATATCAGCAAATCAGTAAAAAAACACTAATAAATTCAATAAAGTTATGAGAACAATTCTTATTCTTATTTAATATTTCACAATTTTAATTTCAATTTAATCATGTATCATTTAATTCGGGTTTTCCATCTGTCCGATTTAATTCAAAAATCTGGAAAACCACCCTTTTCCAAACCTCAATAAAAACATCAGGCCGTCTGAAAACTGATTATTTTCAGACGGCCTGTGTACATCACATTATTTTAAATAGAAAAATCAATCGACACCTTTGAGCATGCGGTTCAATACCGGAGTAAGTACCAGCAGGATACCGCAGGTTACTGTGCCGATGGTGGCCAGCATCCAGTAGAAATCCAATGGCGACTCAGCATTGTAGTAGTCTTTAAACAACACTCCACCCAAGGTAAAGCCGATAGACAATGCCAAGAAATTCAAAGCAACCATTTGTGTTTTAAACATGCTCGGTGCAATTTTGGTAGAAAACGACAGCGAAATCGGCGACAGCATCAACTCGCCTATCGTAATCGCCAGCAACACCAGCATAAACACGATAATCGGCATCGGGATTCCGGATGAAATATACGGGATAAAACACAAATAGGAGACGCCGGTTACCAACATGGCCAGCGCAAACTTCAACGGCGTTTTAGGTTGGCGCTTGCCCATTTTCGTCCACACCGCCGCCATCACGCCGGAGAAGAGAACCACCCACATGGCCTGTATCGAGTCTTTCCATGAAACAGGCACGGTAAAGCCGAAGAAAGTACGGTCAACCGTTTCGTCGAAATAAACCGTTGCAACGGTGTACACCTGAAACCAAACCGCCCAGAACATACAAATGGTCAAAAACAGCGGAATATAGGCCATGATGTAACGTTTATTGGCTGCCTCAACCTGGCTGCTGCCCAGCAGGCGTGCAAAATAAGCGATAACGGTGATAATGACCACGCCCAAGAGCCAGCGTGAAAAGTTCTCAAGATTGAGCGCGCCGGAAGCAATCACGCTGCCCAATACCAAAACCAGCAACACGCCGACAGCTATTGCAGTCTGTACCTTTTCAGGGCGCAACGGATTGGGAGCCGGCGTATGCGGCAGGTCTTTACGGCCACGTGAATACCACAGCAGGCCAAATGCCATACCGACGGCCGCCGCGCCAAAGCCATAATGAAAACCCATGCGGTCTTGCAAAATACCGGTCAACAAAGGGCCTAAGAAACCACCGATATTGATGGAAATATAGAAAATGGAGAAACCGGCATCGCGCAATTCGCGCAGATCGTCCCGTTCATACAAAGAGCCGACCATCGAACCGGCAGACGATTTTACGCCGCCGCTGCCCAGCGCGATACACACCAAGCCCAACAGCAATCCCATCAAGCCCGGCACAATCGCCAATAAAATATGACCGATCATCACGACGATACCGGCGATAAACAGGGTACGTTCCGCGCCCCAAATGCGGTCGGCCAACCATGCGCCGAGAATAGTGGACAGGTAAACGCTGCCGCCGTATGCGCCAACAATACCGCCGGCCAAAGCCTTATCCATACCCAAACCGCCTTGATTCGCGGCGTAATACAGATAAATCAACAGGATGCCCTGCATACCGTAGAAGGAAAAACGTTCCCACAGCTCAATATGGAATAGGGTGGATAATTGCAAAGGATGGCCGAAGAAGGTTTTCTCGGCAGAAGACGGCTTTTGACCGGACATTATGAGTTCTCCTATATATTAGACAGACTTAGGCTTCAGACGGCCTGTTATACCTACCAATCATTTTTATGGAAGCCATATATTACCGCTAATCTTTGCATTTGCAAAACATTAAAAAGCATATTTTTACAGAAAGATTAAGATTCGTATCTAAAAAGAACTCAATAGCTACATAACAAGGATATCGCGGCCATCTCCGTCATGCCCTACATATTCAAAAACCCATTAATTTTTAGATTTTCTATATTGTATTTTTCATGTGGCCGAAAACGGATATATTTACTGCGTTCGGTATTCCATTTAGGCTGATAAGACTTTAGAGTAGTTTCAGGCTGCCTGAAAACTATGTGATACAAATAACAGATAAAATAAAGCCCTACTTAAAAAAGTAGGGCTTAAAGAAATTGTTTATTTTTTGCCCCCACCAGATTTTCCGCTACCTGACGGGGGATTGTTACCACGTCCGCCGCCTGACGGATTACCTGTTTTGCTTGGCCAGTTTGGGTTACTGTTGCCTGTCTGATTATTTGCCATTATTGCTCCATTCTATACTTAAGTTTTCAGATACACGGACTTTTATTTCCGTTTCTATATTTTATAGATTTAGATTTTTTTTTAATTTAATTTTTTCAGTAGTCGTAGGTATAGTTACTAACAAACAGGCCGTCTGAAATCTTTCAGACGGCCTGTTTGTCTCTTACGGTTTACACACCTTGTTTCAGGCTGGCTTCGATGAAGCCGTCCAAGTCGCCGTCCAATACGGCTTTGGTGTTGCCGACTTCGTAGCCTGTACGCAAGTCTTTGATGCGTGAGGAGTCCAAAACATATGAGCGGATTTGGCTGCCCCAACCCACATCGGACTTGCCTTCTTCCAACGCCTGCTTCTCTTCGTTGCGTTTACGCATTTCCAATTCATACAGTTTGGATTTCAACATTTCCATCGCAGCGGCTTTGTTGGCGTGTTGCGAACGGTCGTTTTGACATTGCACCACAATTCCCGTCGGCTCGTGGGTAATACGCACGGCGGAGTCTGTTTTGTTAATGTGCTGACCGCCGGCACCGGATGCACGGTAAGTGTCGATACGCAAATCGGCCGGGTTGATTTCGATTTCGATGGAGTCGTCGATTTCGGGGTAAACAAATACGGATGAGAAAGACGTGTGGCGTTTGTTGTTGGAGTCAAACGGCGAATAGCGAACCAGGCGGTGAACGCCGGTTTCGGTACGCAGCAGGCCGTAGGCGTATTCGCCTTCCACGCGGATGGTGGCGCGGTTGATGCCTGCGATTTCGCCGTCGTCTTCTTCGAGGATTTCGATTTTGAAGCCTTTACGCTCGGCGTAGCGGCTGTACATGCGGAACAGCATACCCGCCCAATCTTCGGCTTCAGTACCGCCTGCGCCTGCGGTAATGTCGATAAAGCAGTTGTTCGGGTCGGCAGGCTGGTTGAACATTCGTTTGAATTCGAGGTCGGCCATTTGTTTTTCCAAACCGGCCACGTCTTCCTGCACGGCGGCAAAACCTTCTTCATCGTTTTCTTCGACGGCCATTTCAATCAGCATGCGGTTGTCTTCGATACCTGTGGCGATGTTGTCGAGGGTCACTACGATACCTTCAAGGATTTTGCGCTCTTTGCCGATTTCTTGGGCGCGTTTCGGGTCGTTCCACAGCTCAGGGTCTTCGGAAAGGCCGATGACTTCTTCCAATCGGTCTTTCTTGCCCTGATAGTCCATATAGACGCGGATGTCTTCGCTGCGCTTTTCCAAATCGTTCAGGGTGTTGTTGAGCTGGTTGATTACTTCGGCTTCCATGATTCTTGTGTGCTTTCAAAATTTTAGGGGCGTATTGTAAGGGATTTGCCTGTTTTTTTCCATGACCGGGCCGTCTGAAAATGTGCAGTTTGGATTTTCAGACGGCCTCGGTTTTGAATTTTTCCATCCAAAGCCGCCAGTCGTTGTCTATCGGCGCGTTTACAGTCATCCGGCTGCCGTCTTCTATGCTTTGAAAACTGAGGCTTCGCGCGTGCAACATCAGGCGTTGCGTGCCGATATGTTCGGCAACGGCATGGTTTTGGCGCAAATCGCCGTAGTTGGTGTCGCCGACGATGGGGTGAAAAATGTGTTTCATATGGCGGCGGAGTTGGTGTTTGCGACCGGTGTGCGGCGTGAGTTCGGCCCACGAATAACGCGAGGTCGGATAACGCAGGGCCGATTGGAACGGCAACTCGGTTTGTGCCAGACAACGGTAGGCGGTTTGCGCTTCCTGCAATGTGGCTTCGGTCTGCGCTTCGGCGATTTTGTCAGGCATATATTTGAGGGCGTAATCAATCAGGCCGTCTGAAGGCAGATGACCGCGAACTATCGCCCAATAAGTTTTTTCGATAGTTTTGTTTTCAAACTGCTGCGTCAATAACCGTGCGGCTTCCGTATCGAGGGCAAACAACAAGACGCCGGAAGTCGGGCGGTCGAGGCGGTGGACGGGATAAACGTGCTGCCCGATTTGATCGCGCAGGGTCTGCACGGCAAAACGGGTTTCGTGTTTGTCTAACCAGCTTCGGTGTACCAGCATTCCGGCAGGTTTGTTGACGGCGATGGTGCGGCTGTCGCGGTGGATAATATCGAGCATGGCGGAGCAGTTGAATAAAAGCAGATATTGTAACGGGCTTTTGAAGATGTGGCAGAAACACTTGCCGCCGAAACCCAACTTTCAGACGGCCCGCCCCTTTCGGGTTACAATACTGCACATAAAAACACGAAGGAAAAGCCGTGAGCCTGCTCAAAAAACTGCCCAAACCCATGCTGCCCGACGAAACCCGCCGCGATATTCAGGCGCGCGAGTCGTATCATGTATTGAAGATTATTTCCGAATTTGTCGAGGCCGGCGAAGAATTGCGCGCCATTCAGCCAGCCGTCAGCATTTACGGCAGCGCGCGCACGCCCGAAAACCATCCTGACTACGAGTTCACATTACGCTTGGCACGCAAACTGTCGGATGCCGGATTTTCCGTGATTTCCGGCGGCGGGCCGGGCATTATGGAAGCGGCTAACAAAGGCGCGTTTGCAGGCGCAAGTCCGGCGGTGGGGCTGAATATCGTGTTGCCGCACGAGCAAAAAGCCAATCCGTATCAGGATTTGTCGATTAAATTCCAACACTTTTTCCCGCGCAAAGTCATGTTCGTCAAACACGCCGTGGCGTATGTCGTCATGCCCGGCGGTTTCGGCACGTTGGACGAATTGTTTGAAAGCCTGACCTTGGTGCAAACCGGCAAAACGCCAGACCGCCCGATTATCTTAGTGGGCAAAGCATTTTGGGCAGGATTGTTGGACTGGATACGCGAGCAGTTGCTGAGCAGAAACCTGATTTTGGAAGAGGATTTAAACCTGATCCGCGTCATCGACGACGAAGACGAAATCATCGAAGAAATCTTCGCCCATTACGAAAACCGCTTGGAAGACTTGTCCGAACACCAAAATGCTTGGTCGTTGGGGCTGTAAAAAACTAAGGTTTCAACTAAAAAAAGGCGGTTATCCCGCCTGCCCTTTGCTTCATTAATAAAGGCCGTCTGAAAATCCGTTTCAGACGGCCTTTTATCTTCTTTCAAAGCGTTTAATTGTTTTCCCACTCGACATGCTCACTCAAGAAGCCGCCGCTTTGGTGTGCCCAAAGTTTGGCATACAGGCCTTGTTTCTCGAGCAACTCGGTGTGGCTGCCTTCTTCGATGATGCGGCCTTTGTCCAAGACGATGAGGCGGTCCATCGCGGCGATGGTGGAGAGGCGGTGGGCGATGGCAATCACGGTTTTGCCTTCCATCATTTTGTCGAGGCTTTCTTGGATGGCGGCTTCAACTTCGGAGTCGAGTGCACTGGTGGCTTCGTCAAGCAACAGAATCGGCGCGTCTTTGAGCATGACACGGGCGATGGCGATACGTTGGCGCTGGCCGCCGGAAAGTTTCACGCCGCGTTCACCGACGTGTGCGTCATAGCCTCGTCGGCCTTTGGCATCACTTAAGTTAGGAATAAAACCGGCGGCCTCGGCGCGTTCGGCGGCGGAAATCATCTCGGCTTCGCTCGCATCGGGACGGCCGTAGATAATGTTGTCGCGGACGGAACGGTGCAAGAGGGAGGTATCTTGCGTTACCAAACCGATTTGGGCGCGCAGGCTTTCTTGGGTAACGCTGTCCACGGTTTGGCCGTCGATCGAAATCGTGCCGCTTTGCGGTTCGTAAAAGCGCAGGAGCAGGTTGACGATGGTGGACTTGCCTGCGCCGCTGCGGCCGATCAAGCCGACTTTTTCGCCGGGTTTGATGTTCAGATTAAAGCCGTTGAGGAGCGGTTTGCCTGCTTCGTAGGAGAAATCGACGTGATCAAACTTGATTTCGCCTCGGGTAACTTTCAGCGGCAGGGCGTGCGGTTTGTCGAGGATGGTGTGGGGTTTGGACAGGGTGGCCATGCCGTCGCCGACAGTGCCGATGTTTTCAAACAATCGGGCGGATTCCCACATGATGTATTGCGACAAACCGTTGACGCGCAACGCCATGGCTGTGGCTGTGGCAACCGCGCCGACGCCGACTTGTCCGTGATACCAAAGCCAGATGCCCAGCGCGGTCGTGCCGGCGGTCAGCGAGCTGTTGACGATGAAGCTGCATGTGTGCAGCAGCGTCGCCAAACGCATTTGGGCGTGTACCGTAACCATAAATTCTTCCATCGACTGCTTGGCGTAAGCCGCTTCGCGCGCGCCGTGGGAGAAGAGTTTGACGGTGGTGATGTTGGAATAGGCATCGGTAATGCGGCCGGTCATCAGCGAGCGCGCATCCGCCTGCCGCGCGGCGGTTTTGCCGAGCTTGGGAATCAGGAAGCGCATCACTAAGGCGAAGCCGATAATCCAGCCGATAAAGGGCAACAGCAACCAGCTGTCGAACGAAATCAAAATCACGCCGGACGTGATGAAATACACCAGCACATACACAACCATGTCGGCAACCGTCATCACCACGTCGCGCATCGCCAGCGCGGTCTGCATGACTTTGGCGGACACACGGCCGGCAAATTCGTCCTGATAAAAACCGAGGCTTTGTCCCAGCATCAGGCGGTGGAAATTCCAGCGCAGGCGCATGGGGAACACGCCTTGCAGGGTTTGCAGGCGCACGTTGGACGCGAGGAAGGTCCAGAGGGCGAAAAACACCATCATCCCCGCCATTGCTGTCAACGCCCAGCCTTTTTCGGCAAACAGGGTGGCGGGCGTGTATTTGCCGAGCCAGTCCACGACTTTGCCCATAAATTGAAACAGCAGGGCTTCCATAATGCCGATACCGGCGGTAAACACCGCCAATACGGCAATCCATTTGCGCAAGCCTTCGATGTTGCTCCAGACAAACCGCCACAGCCCTTTTTCAGGCGTTTTCGGGGCGGCTTCGGGATAGGGGTCGATTCGGGATTCGAACCATGAGAATATTTTTTTAATCATTGTTTTTGCAAATGTGATAAGACGGTCAGGCCGTCTGAAAAGAGGTGTTCAAATACATTCAAGACTGTATTTTACGGTAAAAATCCAACTGATGACAGCGGATACCGTTAGTCCGACCAAACCAATCTCTCGGCGTGACCATCTAAAAATCCCTTTTCTTTGCATAAAACAAAGGCCGTCTGAAACTTTTCAGACGGCCTTTGCTGGATTTAGGTTGCCCTTAAAAATCACTCTTTACGTTGACGGCCCAAATCGGCAGCGGCAGTAAACAAGACGTCAGTGGAAGAGTTTAACGCAGTTTCTGCAGAGTCTTGAATCACGCCGATGATGAAGCCGACGGCAACCACCTGCATGGCCACATCGTTATCGATACCGAACAGGCTGCACGCCAAAGGAATCAGCAGCAACGAGCCGCCGGCCACACCGGATGCACCGCACGCGCTGACAGTTGCCACCAGGCTCAGCAGCAGGGCAGTGGCGAAGTCAACCGTAATGCCTTGCGTGTGCGCCGCAGCCATCGCCAAAACGGTAATGGTGATTGCCGCACCGGCCATATTGATGGTTGCACCCAATGGAATGGAGATAGAGTAAGTGTCTTCGTGTAAGCCCAGTTTTTTCGCCAATGCCATGTTCACAGGGATATTGGCGGCGGAAGAACGGGTAAAGAAGGCATAAACGCCACTTTCGCGCAGGCAGGTAAACACCAGTGGGAAAGGGTTGCGGCGGATTTGCGACCACACAATAATCGGGTTGACCACCAAAGCAATAAACAGCATACAGCCGAGTAATACAGCCAACAGCTGCATATAACCGGCAAGCGCTTCAAAACCGGTTTCCGCGATAGTAGAAGACACCAAGCCGAAAATACCCAACGGCGCAAAACGGATAATCCACTTCACGACGGTCGAAACGGTATCGGCCAAGTCGGCCGCCACTTGGCGGGTCGTATCCGAACCGTGATGGCGCAAAGCCGCACCCAATACCAAGGCCCAAGCCAAAATGCCGATATAGTTGGCATTGGCCAGCGCGTTAATCGGGTTGGCCACCAAATTCATCAGTAGTGTTTTCAATACTTCGACAATGCCGGAAGGCGGCGCAACGGATACATCACCGGCCGTACGCAGAATCAGCGTGGTCGGGAATGCCATACTGGCAATGACTGCCACCACAGCCGCAGCAAACGTACCGAAAATATACAAAATCAAAATCGGTTTGATGTGGGCCTGATTGCCTTTTTGGTGTTGCGCAATGGCGGCAGTCACCAAAACAAATACCAAAATCGGCGCGATAGCCTTAAGCGCACCGACAAACAGGCTGCCCAGCAGTCCTGCGCTGATACCGACTTGCGGCGAAATTGCACCCACAATAATACCTAAAACCAAGCCGATGGCGATTTGCGCCACCAGGCTGACGCGATTGAGCGCGTTCAAAATCGGATTGCCACTTGCCATATCCGTTCCTTCACAATTTAAAGATATGTTAAAAAAGTCTTACATTCTAAAATAAAAAATCATTTGTCGGCGAGGTTTTCATGCACACCTCACAAAAACAGCATTAAAGTTTAGCATTTATGACAAAGTTGGCACTTTATTCCAAAAATATGAGCAAATCCGCTCAAACCCTACTTTAAAGTATGCCCATACCGTTGCCTTATCCCTCTGTATCTTGATTTCGGACGGCCTGAAATCTGCACCATAAGGCCGAATACAAAGGCAAATTCATCAGTCAAAACACAAAACATAACTATTACAATCAGATAGAAAAAACCAAAATCCTCCCTTATGTCGCATTTTGCAACGTTATTGCGCTAAATTTCCGTTTATATCCATAGCCTGAAAGCTTGCAGAAATAATGTTAAAATCCCCAAACTAAAGAATTGTCGCTGTCGAACACACATCATGACCAAACTGACCTACCCTGTTTTATTTGCATCATTGGCGCTCGCCTACGGACACGCGTTGGCAGTAGATACTTCCGTTCCCAAAGCGGAAGACTACGAAGCTGTTCCCGAATCCGAAATGCCCAAGCAGCCCAAAGACGACCAAACAGGCAAACTCAAGCCCAAATTCCCCGTCAAAATCGACACTCAAGACAGCGAAGTCAAAGAAATGCTTGAAGAATACCTGCCGCTGATTACCCAGCAGCAGGAAGAAGAGCTGGATAAAGAACAGGTCGGCTTCCTCGCCGAAGAGGCACCCGACAACGCCAAAACCATGCTCCGGACCAAAGGCTACTTCAACAGCAACGTCAATATTCAAGACCACGGCGAGAGCTATACCGTCAACGTCACCCCCGGCCCGCGCACCAAAGTCGACAACGTCAGCGTGGCCATCCTCGGCGACGTATTGAATGACGACAACTTGGCCGAGTACTACCAAAATGCGATGGAAAACTGGCAGCAGCCTGTTGGCGAAAACTTCGACCAAGACGGCTGGAGTGCAAGTAAAACCTCCGTCCTCAGCGCGGTAACACGTAAAAAATACCCTTTGGCGAAACTCACCACCACCCAAGCCACCATCAATCCCAATACCCAAAAAGCCGACTTGAACGTCATCGTGGAGAGCAACCGCCCCATTTACTTTGGCGATTTCCAAATCACCGGCACGCGCCGCTACCCTGAGAGCGTGGTTTCCGGCATGGCACGTTTCCACCCCGGTTCGCCTTACGACTTGGACAAAATCCTCGACCTGCAACAGGCACTCGAGCAAAACGGCCACTACTCCGGCGCGTCCGTACAGGCCGATTTCGATCAACTGCAAGGCGACCGCGTTCCCGTCAAAATCAACGTGACCGAAGTCAAACGCCACAAACTGGAAACCGGTATCCGCTACGACTCCGAATACGGAATCGGCGGCCGCATCGCCTACGACTATTACAACCTCTTTAACAAGGGTTACATCGGTTCCATCGTTTGGGACATGGACAAATACGAAACCACGCTGGCCGCCGGTATCAGCCAACCGCGCAACAACCGCGGCAACTACTGGACCAGCAACGTTTCCTACAACCGCTCGACCACGCAAAACCTTGAAAAACGCGCCCTGACCAGCGGCATTTGGTATGTCCGCGACCGCAATAATATCGATGCCCGCTTCGGCCTCGAATTTATTACCGAAGACCGCAAAGTCCCCGACACCAGCTACGATTTGGGCCGAAGCCATGCCACCATGCTGACCGCCTCATGGAAACGGCAAAGCATTGAAACCGAGCTGCACCCTCAAAACGGCTACTACCTCGACGGCAAAATCGGCACAACCTTGGGCAAATTCCTCTCCTCCACCCAAATGGCACGCGCCACGGCACGGGCAGGCTATTTCTTCACGCCTGAAAACAAAAAAATCGGTACATTCATCGTACGCGGACAGGCAGGCTACGTTTATGCCCGCGAAGGCGAAGAAGTGCCGTCCAGCCTGATGTTCCGCACCGGAGGCGCAACTTCCGTACGCGGTTACGAACTTGACAGCATCGGCTTGGCCGGCCCCAACGGCTCCGTCCTGCCGCAACGCGCCTTGGTGGTCGGCAGCCTTGAATATCAATTCCCGGTTACCAAGAGCTTCTCCGGCGCCATCTTCCACGATGTCGGCGATGCGGCAAGCAACTTCAAACACATGACCTTAAAACACGGTACCGGCTTGGGCGTGCGCTGGTTCAGCCCGGTTGCACCGTTCTCCTTCGATATTGCCTACGGCCACCACGACAAGAAAATCCGCTGGCACATCAGCTTGGGCACAAGGTTTTAAAAACATACTCACCATCCATTCTTTCAGACGGCCTCAGCCATTTCAGGCCGTCTGAAAAACAGACAAACAGAAAAATATCATGACCGATACTGCAAACACTTCCACGCCGTCTGAACAACAGTCCGCCCCGCCAAAGCGCAAAAAACGCCTGTTGCGCGGCTTTGTCCTGTCCGCCTTGGGCGTATTGACCGTTTCCGCCGGCGCAATCGGCTGGCTGGTCGGTACGGAATCGGGTTTGCGTTTCGGTTTGTACAAAATCCCGTCATGGTTCGGCGTCAAAATCTCTTCGGACACGCTGAAGGGCACGCTGATTGAAGGTTTTGAAGGCGACAAATGGTTGATTGAAACAGAAGGTGCGGACATCAAAATCAGCAGCTTCCGCTTTGATTGGAAACCGTCCGAGTTGACCCGTCCATCCTTGCACATTACCGAAGTCGTGGCCGGCGACATCGCCATCGTGACCAAACGCACGCCGCCCAAAGAAGAAGAGCCATCAAAAGGCCTGCCCGACAGCATAGACCTGCCCGTTACCGCCTATCTCGACCGTTTGGAAACCGGCAAAATCAGCGTGGGCAAGCGTTTTGACAAGCAGACCGTCTATCTCGACCATCTGCACGCGGCCTATCATTACGACAAAAAAGAACACCGCCTCCACATCAAAACCGCCGATACGCCATGGAGCAGCTCGACAGGCGCGGTAGTGATCGGTTTGAACAAACCCTACGTCCTCAATACCGCCATCTACACCAAAGGCCAGCTTGAGGGCGAAACCCTACATGGTACGGTACGCCTGTGGGGCAGCCTGCAAGACGTATCCACCGACCTACTGCTCGATAGCGACAACGTTCATTTGTCTGCAAAATCCACTATTCATCCATTCGCCGACAGCCTCAATGAAACCGTCGGCGAAATCCTGATTAAAGGTTCCAACATCAATCCGCAGGCCTTCCTGCCCAGCCTGCCCAAAGCGCGCCTGAATTTCGACGCCACCACCATTCCGTCGTTTACCAACGGCGTTGCGTTGGAAGGCTCGATTGACTTGGAAAACGACCAAGCCGGTTTTGCCGATGAAAATTATATCCCTGTCAAACGCATCCTCGGCGAATTCATCGTCGACGATAAAGGCACGGTCATGATTGAAGACATCGGCGTCGACCTGCTCAAAGACGGCAGCATCGATGTGTCCGGCTCAATCGATACCGCCCAAGACCAGCTCAAACTCGCACTGGGCATCAACAATACCGGCGCAGACGACTTTGTCCGTCAAAACATCGCAGGCCGTCTGAACGGCAGTATCGACGTCAAAGGCGAAACCTCCTCCCCTGTCGTTAACTGGAATCTCGACAGCGGATTTGCACGTACAGACGGCATGCTGTTTTTCCAAACCGACAAACAGCTCGGCCAGCACACGCTCAAGCTCGACAAAGTCCGCCTGGTTCCGCAAAACGGCGGCGAACTCAACGCCAAAGGCTCGCTCGAACTCTTCAAAGACCGCAAACTGCAACTGGACATCGTCAGCAAAGCCTTCAACCCTGCGCGCATCGATCCGCAGCTTCCGCAAGGTAGTGTCAACGGCAACATCAACTTGACCGGCATCCTGGCGCAAGAAAAATTCGCCGGCAAAATGCAGTTTGCACCGAGTACGCTCAACGGCGTTCCGCTCAGCGGCAAAGCCGACGTCGCTTATGAAAACAAACACCTCTCACGCGCCCTGACCGATCTGACCCTCGGCAACAACATCGTCAAAACCAACGGCAGCTTCGGTAAAAAAGACGACCGCCTCAACCTCAATATTACCGCCCCCGATTTGTCGCGTTTCGGCTTCGGCTTGGGTGGGCTGCTCAACGCGCGCGGCTACATCTCCGGCAGCTTTTCAGACGGCCTCAAAACCCTTGAAGCTGATTTGAACGGCGAAGCGCGCAACTTCAAAGTCGCCGATGCCGTCAACATCCGCACCCTCGACTTCAAGCTTAAGGGTTCGCCCGACACCAACCGTCCGTTGAGTGCCGATATTAAAGGCGAACACATCGCCGTCTCCGGCGGCGCGGCCATGATCGACAACGTCAACCTGCTCATCAGCGGCACAGGCTCGCACCACCACATCCGCGGCAACAGCAGCATGGCGGTGGACAACAAACGCTACAAGCTCGACCTCAACGCCACCGGCGGTCTCAACAAAGACCAAACACAATGGAAAGGCACGGTTGACACGCTCGACATCAACGGTGCGTTCAACCTCAAACTGCAAAACCGCCTCAACCTCGAAGCCGGCAGCGAACGCGTTTCCCTCAGCAGCGCGCGTTGGGCGGCCATGGGTGGCAGCCTCAACCTGCAAAATTTCGTTTGGGACAAGAAAGCCGGCATTACCAGTAAAGGCAGCGCACAAAATCTGCACATTACCGAATTGCACAACTTCTACACTCCGCCTATCGAACACAACCTCGTTTTGGGCGGCGACTGGGATTTGGCGTACAGTCAAAACGCGCGTGGCTTCCTCAACATCAACCGTCAAAGCGGCGACATCATTCTGCCGAGCAAAGACCCGAAAAACAAACAGCCTTTGGGACTTTCCGCGCTCGCCCTGCGCACCCGTTTCCAAAACGGCCGCATCGACAGCACGCTGGAAGGCAACACCCGCTTCGGCAAAGTTAACGGCACGCTCGGCATCGCGCAACAGTTCGGCAACAATATCAACAACGCCCCTGTTAGCGGCAAGGTCAATATCAGCGTTCCCGATTTGGGCTCGCTCAAATCCTTTATGCCGGCGACAGCCCAAGGCATTGCAGGCCGTCTGAACGCGACCGCCACCATCGGCGGCCGACTCGGTTCGCCTACCGTCAACAGCAACCTCGACCTCCAAACCAATTACGGCCGTGCCGACGGTACCGTCAACATCGGTCAGGGCACCAGCTTCGATACCGCCCCTCTGAGCGGCAAGCTTAACCTGAACGTCGCCAACCTCGAAGTCTTCCGCAACTTCCTGCCCGTCGGCCAAACCCTCAAAGGCCGTCTGAACGTCGCCGTCAACTTGGCAGGCCGTCTGAACGATCCGCAACTGAGCGGCCTGATTAACGGCGACAACCTCTATTACCGCCATCAAACCCAAGGCCTGATTCTGGACAACGGCGTATTGCGTTCACGCCTGCAGGGTCAAAAATGGGTGATCGACAGCCTCAAATTCCACCGTGGCGGCACGATTGAGCTCAAAGGCGCGGTCAACCTTGCCAACGCCAATCCCGATGTTGACGTGGACATCGTCTTCGACAAATACCGCACCCTCTCGCGTCCGAACCGCCGACTGCAGCTCTCCGGCGCGGCCAAAGTCCTCTACAATCCGGAAAAAGGCGTATCGCTCAACGGCACACTCAACACCGACTTCGGCAGGTTTGGTTCGCAAAAATCCTCCATGCCGACCCTCGATGACGACGTGGTCGTACTGGGCGAAACCCCAAAAGAAACAACGGCCACCACGCCTATTAATATGAATCTTGTCTTGAACATCAACGACAATGTCCGTTTTGTCGGCTACGGCGCAGACGTTACCATCGGTGGCAAACTGACCCTCACTTCCCGCCCGGGCGAAACCGTCCAAGGCGTCGGTACCGTTCGTGTTGTCAAAGGCCGCTACAAAGCCTACGGCCAAGACCTCGAAATCACCAAAGGCGCGGTTTCCTTCGTCGGCCCACTGACCGATCCGAACCTCAACATCCGTGCCGAACGCCGTCTCTCCCCGGTCGGTGCAGGTGTCGAAGTTCTCGGCAGCCTTAACAATCCGCGCGTGACCTTGGTTGCCAAAGAAGCCATGAGTGAAAAAGACAAACTCTCCTGGCTCATCCTCAACCGTGCCAGCAGCGGCAGCGACGGCGACAACGCCACGCTCTCTGCGGCCGCCAGCGCATTACTTGCTGGCCAAGTCAACGACCGCATCGGCCTTGTCGATGATTTGGGCTTCACCAGTAAACGCAGCCGCAACGCCCAAACCGGCGAGCTCAACCCTGCCGAACAAGTCCTGACTGTCGGCAAACAGCTCACCAACAACCTCTACGCAGGTTACGAATACGGCATCTCCAGCGCCGAACAATCCGTCAAACTCGTGTACCAACTGACCCGCGCCATCCAAGCCGTTGCCCGCATTGGCACACGCTCCTCAGGCGGCGAGTTGAAATACACCATCCGCTTTGACAACCTGTTCGGCAAAGACAAACCGGAGCCGGAAGAGCAACAATAAGAGCCGTGAAAAAGGCCGTCTGAAATTTATCTTTCAGACGGCCTTTATCTTGTTCTACCGTATCAAAATCTTAAGCCATGCCTCCAAAAACAAAGGCCAACGGCGCAAGTTTGAAAACAAATACTGCTAAAAAAGTAAGCTGCAAAACATGTCTTATTCAAGATTAGCGATACATAAAGCAGATACAAAAAGGCCGTCTGAAACTGACAGGGGTAGGTTTCAGACGGCCTTTTTTTGAATCATCGAAACATCTTGTGCATGGCGTTGCTGATTAATTCGAGCTGTTTCTTATATTCGCGGCAACGGGGGCAGAGCGACAGGTGCACAGCAAGGGCAATACGGTTAAAAAGACTGAGGCGCACTTGGTCTTGCTGTTTGGAAATCAGATCGGTTATTTTTCGGCATTTTTTCATGACGTTTTCCTGTCAGGCATGGGAGAACCATTTGATTTGCAGGCACTGGCGCAAGGTTTCGCGCGCGCGGTGCATGATGGTGTGGTAGTTGGCATGGCTGATGCCGCATTGTTCGCGGATTTCATCGCTTGAAAAACCGAGGATCTCTTTCATGGTAAACACGCGGGCGGTATTTTCCGGCAGATGGTAGAGGCAGGTCTGTAAAACTTGATAGAACTCTTTATTGTTCAAACTGGCTTCGGGCGAGTCCCAACCCTGAGGCTGTCCTTCGTCCGTCCAATGCCCGTCGGCGGCAAAATGTCCTTCAAAGGCTTCATCTAAGGCTTCTTCGTCGCGCGTGACGAAAACTTGGCGTTGCCGCCCGATTTGGCGCAGGCAGTCGGTGATTTTGTTTTTCAAAATGGCAAACAACCAGCTGCTCACTTGGGCGCCGCCTTTGAAACCCTCGGCCGCACGGTAGGCGGAAAGCATGGTTTCCTGTACGAGGTCTTCCGCCAAATCGGGGCGGTCGGGCAGCTGGATATGGGCAAAGCGCAACAGCAGTTTGCGGGATTCGACAAGCTCGGCATCGGTCAGTTCGGGTAGGGCCATAATGTATCAGTATGAAATGAATGATCAATATGTTTCTGATTTTACGCTGATACGGAAAGAGCATGCGATTGAATCTATAAACGATTTCAGTAGTTTTTTTGTTTCGCCAAAACCGGCAGTACCCGTTTCAGACGGCCTTGGTTTATGCCGCAACCAAAATGCCCTGTTCCCGCCAATCCGTCCATTTCTGCCTTAATGCGTCCTGCCAAACGTTTTCAGACGGCATGAACTCTGCCAGCATGGTTTGCAGGCCGTTTAGGGAAGTGGGCGTTTCTGCCAGCGTTTCCAGCAATAATGCACCGAATCCATCAAGCGTTTGATACATCACGTCGTCTTCCTTATCGCGCCACACCAAAACAGCAGTTTCCGCCTCCTGCAATTCATCGGTCACATCATACTGATAACGGCGCACAAAGGCGGCGGGAGAAAGGGTGTAAGCTAAATCGTCTGAATCGGCGTGGGTTGTTTGGCTGTCGGTTTGAGCGGTTTCGGCGAGCAGCTGGGTGTGTTCAAAGTCCATCAATGCCAAGAGGTCGTCTGAAAGCGGCAGGCTTTGGCAATATTGGAGGAACTCGCCGGGGATTTCTTGAAAATAGGGCGTTTGGGCGCGCGCGTCGCGGACGAAACCTTCTTTCAGACGGCCCCATTCTTCGCTGTCAAAGTATTGCAGCGTTTCGGTATAACAGCGGTCGATAAAGCTATGGATATTGTTGCGTATCAATCGGATATAGACGTTCAACCGCTCTTGCGGCAATCCGTCTGCGGCTTTGCCTTCGCGTATGGCTTGGGCAAAGCGGTGTTGGTATTGGGCGGAAGTTTCAGGCTGCACGGCGGTATTCCTTTCCGGCACGCATTTGATAGTCGGCGATTTTGGCGACTTCGGCTTCGAGTTCGGCAAAAGGCGGGAAATTGAAATCGCGTTCCAACAGGGTGGGCGGGATGGTCGGCAGCTTGGTGTAGGCAAGTTCGAGCAAATCCCAAACAGTCGGCAAAACCGCCGCGCCATGCGTATCAATCAACAATTCCGGCGTTTCGACATCGTGTCCGGCGATGTGGATGTAGCACACGCGCTCTGCGTCAACGTTTTCCAAAAAGGCTTCGGGCGACAACAGTCCGTGGTTAACGGCGTTGACGTAGATATTATTCACATCGAGATGAATGCCGCAGTCGGCTTCGCGGGCAACGGCGTTGAGAAACTCGACTTCGTTCATTTCGGCAAGCGGGGAATGCAGGTAGTAGGAAGTGTTTTCTACGGCAATGCGGCAGCCCAACCGGTCTTGCACTTCACGGATACGCCGCGCGGTATGCCGCACCATTTCTTCAGTGAAAGGCAGCGGCAACAAATCGTAAAGATGACCGCCATCGTGGCAATAGCTCAAATGGTCGGAGAAAAACGTGCAGTCATAACGGCGCATCATTTCTTTGATGCCGTCTATCAAGTCGGTATCCAGCGGGGCTTGTCCGCCCAATGACATGGATAATCCGTGCAATGCCAGCGGCAGCCGCTCTGCCACGCGGTCAAACTGTTTGCGCGCCCTGCCGCCCATTTTCAGCCAATTTTCGGGGGCGGCTTCGATAAAGCGTATCGGGCTGTCGTCTGAAAGCGAGAGGAAGTCTTCCGCCAAGTCGCGGCGGTAGCCCAAGCCTGCATGTTGAATCATGGTGATGTCCTGTTATGGTGCCGTATGAACGACAAAGTCGCATTTTCGTTTATAAAATGCGACTTTGTTAAAGGTATATTGCAGGATTATTTAGAACCGCATTTACCTTCGCCGCATTTGCCTTCTACTACTTTGGCAGCTTTGGCTTTAGATGCTTTGCCTTTTTTAGCGTGAGTTTTTTCCACGGTTGAACCGCATTTGCCTTCGCCACATTTGCCTTCGCTTGCTTTAGAAACAGCGCTTGCACCGCATGAACCTTCACCGGCTTTAACCGCACCGCAAGAGCCTTGAGCAGATTTTTGAACACCTGCTTTGCTGCTTAACGGTTTATCAGCGGCAACAACACCGGCAGCCAGAGACAGGGACAATGCACCGGCCAGAGCAGCAGCTACATTTTTTTTCATTTTAACTTCCTTTTAAAAATATGGGTTTAAATAAATCAAGGGATAATATCGGGCATTTAAAGTCGGCCCGCGACCGTGAATCATTAAAGAAAATGCTTGATGCGGCAACAGCGTTTCTTCAGCAGGGCATCCAAAGACAGACCGCCTGCGCCCTGCAATAGGACAGGAAATAAAACCACCAAATAAATCAGTGCCATTTTATAACCGTTGTCGCACACATTGTACCCCAAGCCGGCATGTACCGCAGACCATGCGACAGCCGTTACGACCATCAATCCCAGCGCGGACAGCCGCGTTGCCAAGCCGACGATGAGTAGCGCAGGCAAAACCAGTTCCGCCCACATGGCCAAATTCCAGTTGACCGTATCCGGCAACAAATTGAACGGAAAGGTAAATTGACTGTTGATATCTGCAAACCAGTTTTCCCCGTTCCATTTTTCCAGGCCGGACTCAAGAAATTCATACGCGGCAAAAAGCCTGAGCGTCAACAAGCCGAAAGCAGCCTGCCAAGAGGGGTTGGATGAGGTGTTCATTTATTTTCCTTATTGATGTGTGTTGAATAGGATGGGACGAAAAATCAATCGGCACCATCCCATATTTCATGCCTGTTTAGACGTGACGGCCTCAAAAAACTGACACATTCAATACAAATATTTTCTTATTTATTGTTTTATAAAAATTAAAAATTCAAAAAGGCCGTCTGAAACACCATACTTGATTGGGTTTCAGACGGCCTTTGACAATAAACGCGGTCAATTAATCCGCTTGTTTGCACAATTCGACAATTTCCGCGCCATATTTATCGGTTTTTTCCACACTTATGCCGTGGATTTCTGCCAGCTCCGCCAAATCTTGCGGCCGTCGGGCGGCAATGGCGCGCAAGGTGACTTTACTGCATATCTGATAGGCTTCGAGGCCTTCATGGCGGGCAGTATCGATGTTCCACTGAAGCAAACGGCGCATCAATCGGCGTTTGCGTTTGTCCTCTTCGCTCAGGCCGTCTGAAAACGGGCTGCAGATGTTTAAAATACCCTCGCCGTATTGTTCGATACGTTTTTCGCCGAGTTTATACACGCCCAAAAGGTCGATGGGTTCGGCAGGCGTATTGGTCAGCAAGTCGTCCATGCTTTCGTTGGAGAATACCGTCCCCAGCGTCACTTGATCGGCACTTGCCTGCTGCTCGCGCCAAGTTTCCAAAGCCTGTTTTAAGGCCTGTTCGCGCTCGCCCAAGCTGTGGATAACTTGTGCGCTGTCTGTGGAAACCGTACCAGCTTCAGCCGTTTCGCAAACGTCGAGTACCTCCAAACCGAATTTATTGATTTTCGCCTCGCCCAAGCCGTAGATTTGATGTAAATCTTCCAAATTTCGGGGCATTTTTTCGACAATATCGCGCAGGGTTTTGTCGCCGCAGACCACATAGGCCGGCACTTCTTCTGCCCGGGCGCGTTGTTGCCGCCATTGGCGCAATGCCTGCCACAAACGCTCTTCGCGCTCGGTACGCAACCAATCGTCTTTCGGCTTTTGGGTGGCCGTTTTTTCGCGGCGCAGGGGGCGCAGCATGACTTCGGTTTCGCCCTTGAGGACTTTTTTTGCCGCTTCGGTCAGCTGCAAGGCTTGATGTTGCTCGACGTTGACGGTGAGATAGCCCAGGCTGATGCACTGGCGGATGACACTGCGCCACTCCTTGTCGGTCTGTTCGCTGCCGATGCCGAATGTGGATAACTTGTCATGGCCGTTGCGCTGTATCCAATCGTCGCTTTTACCGCGCAAAAGGTTGGTGATGTAACCGGCGGCAAAGCGTTGTCCGGCGCGGTACACGCAGCTGAGTAATTTTTGCACCAACACCCTACCGTCAAACCGCACGGGCGGATGCAGGCAGTTGTCGCAATGGCCGCAGGGTTCGGATTCTTCGCCGAAATGTTTGAGCAACAGTACGCGGCGGCAGGCGGCGGTTTCGCAGACGGAAAGCATGGCATCGAGTTTTTGCATTTCGATTTGCTTTTGCACCTCGTCGCTGTTGCCTTCGGCAATCCGTTCGCGCAGCAACACCCAATCGTTCAAGCCGTAACACAGCCAGCTCACGGCTGGCAGCCCGTCCCGGCCGGCGCGCCCCGATTCCTGATAGAAATGTTCGACACTCTGGGGCATATCGAGATGGGCGACAAAGCGCACGTCGGGTTTGTCTATGCCCATGCCGAACGCCACGGTCGCCACCACAATAATATTGTCTTCATGCGTAAAGCGGCGTTGGTTTTCCTCACGCACGTCCATGCTCAAACCGGCATGATATGGAATCGCCTCCAAGCCGTTTTCACACAAAAACTGCGCCACATCCTCAACTTTTTTACGGCTTAGGCAATACACAATGCCGCTTTGCCCATGCATCTGCTTGCGGATGAAATCCAGCAATTGTTTTTTGCCATTATTTTTTTCGATAACCTGATAATAAATATTCGGGCGGTCAAAGCTGGAGATAAATTCGGGCGCATTGTCCAAGTGCAGATAATGCTTGATGTCGGCGCGCGTGGCCGCATCGGCGGTAGCGGTCAGGGCGATGCGCGGGATGTTCGGATAGCGTTCGGCAAGCATGCCGAGCTGTTGATATTCGGGGCGGAAATCGTGTCCCCATTGGCTGACGCAATGCGCCTCATCAATGGCAAACAGGCTGACGGTTTGTTGGTCGAGAAAACGCAAAAAGCGGTCGGTAACCAAGCGTTCCGGCGCGACATAAAGCAGTTTCAGACGGCCTTGGGCAAGCTTGTCGGCAATCTCGCGCGCCTCATCTGCCGATGTGCTGCTGTTGACTGCCGCCGCTTCAATCCCGGCCACATGCAGGCTGGCCACTTGGTCGTTCATCAACGCAATCAGCGGCGATACGACAACCGCCACGCCTTCGCGCATCAGCGCCGGAATCTGGTAACACAAAGACTTGCCCCCGCCCGTCGGCATCAGCACCATCAAACTCTCGCCTCCGGCCAAAGCATTGACGATAGCCTCCTGCTTGCCACGAAATTCGGGATAACCGAATACTTCGTGCAAAATCTGTTTGGCGGTCGGCTGAGGCATAATGATTCCGTAGAATAGGAGAAAGCGTTATTTTAACGGTTTTACACCCGCGTATGTGCGGAACATTTTGCCGCTGCTTTTTCAGACGACCTCAAATTCAAATCTATCAAATTTATTTAATTTTAAATAAAGATTTGTTTTATTTTGAATGGAATGTATAAAGGCCGTCTGAATCCTAATCTTCGGATTTCAGACGGCCTTTTCAAAAATAAAATCTTTAGGCTTTTTTGACGAACTCAGACTTCAAATTCATCGCGCTGCCATCGATTTTACAACCGATATTGTGGTCGCCCTCTTGCAAGCGGATGCCTTTGATTTTGGTGCCTTGCTTGATGACCATAGAGCTGCCTTTGACTTTCAGATCTTTAATCAAGACAACCGTATCGCCATCTTGCAAGACCGTGCCGTTGGCATCTTTGACTTCCAAGGCATCATCGCTTGCAGCCGCAGCATCGGCCTCGTTCCACTCATGGGCGCACTCAGGGCAAACGTATTGAGCGCCGTCTTCGTAAGTATATTCGGAGTGGCATTTCGGGCAGGGAGGTAGGGACATGAGGTTTCCTTATAAATATGATAAAAGAAGCGTAAAACGCAAATAATACAATGTCTAAATTATTGCTTCGCCTTGCTGCCGCCTGCACCGTAAACGGCATTCCAAGCCGCGTCCAACATCTGGCCGGCCTGTTGCAACTTGGCATTTTGCTGCTCTTTCTGAGCCAAGGCCGTTTGAATTTCGCCTTTCAAACGGTCAATATCAGATTGCGCTGCCTGCAAACGGCGCTGCGCACTTTCCAAATCGCTTTGCAGGGAAATGATTTTGCTGTCGTTGCTGTTTTGCTCATGCAAAGCGGCACGGTAAACTGATTGGACGGACAACAAACGGTCTTCCGCCTCACCGGCATACGCGGCGGCGGCGGATAACATCATCAGGGCAAGTAAGGTTTTTTTCATGGGTTTTCCTTTAAAGTTGTTTGATTTGTAAAGTAAAGCGCAGAGCCGATTTTTCAGCCGCCAAGTACATAATAGGCTTGTTGGTCTTTGTTCTTGATGGTTTATTTTATCCAATCCGGACATTCAGGCTGCTGATAAAAGTTAATTCAATCAACTGTTGCAGCAGGCAGGTCGCTATTATTTTCTCATATTATTCTCTGCCTTATTCCATTATTTTCTGGTTTTATTAGAAAAGGCCGTCTGAAAACTTGGTATCCCCAGTTTTCAGACGGCCTTTTATTATTCATGCCTTACGAACGTATCCGTTTCAACACTTCTTCTTTGCCGATCAATGCCAACACGGCATCGACGCTGGGGGTTTTCGCCGTGCCGCAGACGGCGAGGCGCAGGGGCATGCCGAGTTTGCCCATTTTGATGCCTTCTTCGTCGCAGAAGGGTTTGAACAGGTCGTGGATGGCTTCGGCATTCCAGTCTTCCAAACCTTCGAGGCGTTCGGCAAAGCGCAGCATACGGGCGGCAGCTTCGTCGTCCCAGTGTTTCTGCACGTCTGCTTCGGCAGGCGTTTGTTTGACGTAGAAGTAGAGGCACTCGTCGGCGAGGGTGTTCAGGTCTTGGGCGCGGTCTTTGATCAGTGCCAACACGTCTTCCAACGCAGGTTTTGCCGTGTCGTAAATGTCGCGCAGGGCGAGGCGGGGTTTGACGAGTTCGGCAAGTTTTTCGTTGGCGGTGATTTTGATGTGTTCGCCGTTGATCCAGTAGAGTTTTTTCAAGTCCATACGGCTGGGAGACGGGGAAACGTCTTTCAAATCGAACCATTCGATGAATTGTTCCATCGTGAAGAACTCGTCGTCGCCGTGCGCCCAACCCAAACGCGCCAGATAGTTGAGCATGGCTTCGGGCAGGATGCCCATTGCGCCGAAATCGGTAATAGCAACGGTATCACCGCTGCGTTTGGAGATTTTTTTGCCTTGTTCGTTAAGAATCATCGGCAGATGGCCGTATTCGGGCAGGTTTGCGCCGATGGCTTTTAAGATGTTGATTTGTTTCGGAGTGTTGTTCACATGGTCGTCGCCGCGGATAACGTGGGTAACGCCCATGTCGTAGTCGTCCACGACGACGCAGAAGTTGTAGGTCGGCGTGCCGTCGGCGCGGGCGATAATCAGGTCGTCGAGCGCTTCGTTGGGAATGGAGATTTCGCCTTTGACCAAGTCCGTCCACTGGGTAACGCCGTCCAAAGGCGTTTTGAAGCGGACGACAGGTTGCACGTCGGCAGGGATTTCGGGCAGGGTTTTGCCTGCTTCGGGGCGCCAGCGGCGGTCGTAAGTCGCCGTGCCTTCTTTTTCGGCTTTCTCGCGCATGCCTTCCAACTCTTCTTTGCTGCAATAGCAGTAGTAGGCATGGCCTTTTTCTAAAAGTTCGGCAATGACCTCTTTGTAGCGGTCGAAACGGCGAGTTTGGTAAACGACGTTGTCGGCGTTGTCGTAGTTCAGGCCGACCCATTTCATGCCGTCGAGGATGATGTTGACGGATTCGGCGGTGGAACGCGCCAAGTCAGTGTCTTCGATACGCAATAGGAATTCGCCTTTGTGATGACGGGCAAACGCCCATGAAAACAAGGCGGTGCGCACACCGCCGATGTGCAGGTAGCCGGTGGGGCTGGGGGCGAAACGGGTTTTGACGGTCATGATGGCTCCAAAGTCTTTGAAAACAGGTATTTTACTTTTTCGGCGTGGTTTAAACAATGTAAGGCCGTCTGAAAATAATGTTGGCGCAGAAGGACCGTCTGGGACTTTTCTCCTGAAAACAAATCAAATATAATGATAATTATTTCTTTTAAAGGATCCGCTCATGAACAAACGCGCTTTATTTGCCGCCCTCGCCCTCCTGCCCCTTTTTGCCCAAGCCGAAATCAAAACTATCAAAGATGTATTGGGACGCGAAGTCAAAGTCGATGTCCCTGTCAAACGCGCGGTTTTGGCGTTTTACTATCCCGACTATATCGCGGTAACGGGCGCGGACAAATTTAAAAACGTCATCGGCATTTCGCGTGAGTTTTGGGAGAAATTCAATCCCGGCAGCTGGGCGATGTTCAAACAGAAGCTGCCTACGCTGCAAAACATTGCGGACATCGGCAACATCAACACCGGCACGTTTTCACTGGAGAAAACGCTCGCGCTCAAGCCGGACGTATTGATTCTGGCCGACTGGCAGTATAAGGCCATCGCCACCCATCTGCCGCGCATTAAAGCGGCAGGCATACCCGTCGTCGTGGTCGATTTCAACGCCGAAACCGTCGCGCGGCACACGCGCAGTGCGGAAATTTTCGGCGAACTCAACGGTACGCAGGCGCGCGCCCAAAAAATTGCCGCCGAATACGCCCGAGGCATTGCCGACATCCAAAAACGCGTCGCACGCGCCAAGCAGTCCAAACCGAAAATCTATATCGAGTTCGGCGACAAAGGCCCGTCCGAATACAGCTACACCTTCGGCAAAGATATGTGGGGCGCGATTGCCGACACAGCAGGCGGCAACAATATCGCCGCGCCTTACGTTAAAAACTGGGGACCGATAAACCCTGAAAAATTCCTGACGGCCAAACCCGACGTCATCGTCATTTCGGGGACGGAAAACGGCCATAAAGACAAGCCTGACATTATGGCGATGGGCATAGGCATCAGCCAGGCCGATGCGCAACGCCGCCTGGCCGGATTTGTCAAACGCAAAGGCTGGGCAGACATTCCTGCCGTCAAAAACAAACGCGTTTACGGCATCTACCACACCGCCTCCCGCTCGCTCGCCGATTTGGCCAGCGCGCAATTTATCGCCAAAACCCTGTATCCGCAGCAGTTTGCCGACATAGACCCAAACAAGACCTATCTGGACTTCTACCGCAAATACCTGCCCGTCGTGCCGGACGGTACGTTTTACATCCAATTGAAATAGCGGCTGCAAAAATCATAGGCTCAGGCCGTCTGAAGATTCAGACGGCCTGAGCATGCTATGCCCATAAAGATTTAATGAGTATAATTACTGTTCTTTCAACAAAATTACTGGGTACGTATGAACGGACAAAACCAAATCGGCCATCAGCAGGCTCCTGTTGTAAGCGTCAAAGAATGGTTGCTAACAAACTTGATTATGATGATTCCGCTGGTCAATCTGATCATGATGCTTGTGTGGGCATTCAGCTCAAACACCAATCCGAATAAAGCCAATTATTTCAAGGCTGCCTTGATTCTGTTTGCCATCGTAATGGCAATTTATCTGGTGCTGGCTGTAGTCATTTTTGGCAGTATAGCTGCAAATCAATATCAATAAGTAAGCATACATTTAGGCCGTCTGAAACCTAAAAGGATTCAGACGGCCTTTTACATGGATTACCGAAGGCTCAACCACCTATCCAATTCCAAACGGCATCGCTCCATTTGCCGATACGGTAGAGAAACAAAGAATAGCTCTCCTGCATCAGAAACTTGGCTTTCTTGCTGCGCTCATCAAAGCGCGTGGTCGGGGTGGCGGAGAACTGCGCATCTGACAAGCCCAAATCGGCGGCCATTTCTTCGGCACGCGCCAAATGATACGGGTCGCTGACAACGATAATACTGCCGACTCCGTTGGCGTGCATGATGGGGACGATATTGCGCAGGTTTTCGTAAGTGTTGCGCGACGTGTTTTCAAACAGGATATTGTGCGCCGGTATGCCCTGCTTGAGCGCGTATCGGCGCCCCACTTCGGCTTCGGTCATAAATCCTTTTTTGGGTGTCCCGCCGGTGAAAATGATTTTACCGACCCGATGGCTTTGGTAGAGCGTAATGGCGTGGTTGATGCGCTCACGGAATACCGGCGACGGGCGTTTGTCCCACGCCGCCGCACCCAACACCACCGCCGCATCGGCATGAGCGTCCTTCGGCAAGGTTTGCAAACCTGTCCGGTAAATCTGCCATGTGCCGGTCAAAAAAATACCGCACACCAGCAGAACGCTCAAAGCAAGGCCGCGAAACAGGTAATATCGCAGGCCATTGCGGCTTTTAAGCAGGGAAATCATCTTCAGACGACCTTATCCAACCCCGTCAGCCGAGTAGGGCGGCAATGTTTTCCAACGGACGGCCGATGGCTGCACGCGTAGGCGTTACCAAAACGGGACGCTCAAGCAGGGCAGGGTGTTCGGCGATTGCCTGAAGCAGGGCGGCATTGTCCAAATCGGGATTGTCCAAACCCAATTCTTTGTACAAATCGTCTTTCGTGCGCATCATGCCGCGCACCGATTCGATGCCGAGTTTGGCAAACATATCCTGCAAAGTCGCCAAATCAGGCGCGGTATCCAGATATTTGACTACATCGGCGGCAACGCCTTTTTCTTCGAGCAAAGCCAGCGCGGCACGCGATTTGCTGCAACGCGGGTTGTGATAAAGTGTGAATTCAGACGGCATGAAAGTCTCCGTATTATTGCAAAATCATTCAATGATGGCGGTTATTATCGTCTGCAACTGATTTTTACTCAAACTTTTTACCTGATATCTTGATATGAATCGGTAGGCATACCCACCAAACCGTTTTACAATAAACACAATTTCGATTGGCAACCTCAAGGATACAACCATGAAAGCCTTAACCGCCCTTCTCTTGTCCGCCACCGTTTTTACCGCTGCGCCGGCCTTTGCCGCCGATGAAACAGCAGGTTGGCAGGACAACAAACCGCAAAGCCTGGAATCGCTCAAAGCCCCCGTGCGCGTGGTCAACCTTTGGGCAACCTGGTGCGGCCCCTGCCGTAAAGAAATGCCCGCCATGTCGGCATGGTACAAAGCTCAGAAAAAAGGCAGCGTCGATATGGTCGGCATCGCGCTGGATACGACCGACAACATCGGCAAGTTCCTGAAACAAACGCCGGTCAGCTATCCGATTTGGCGTTACACCGGCGCCAACAGCCGCAACTTCATGAAAGCCCACGGCAACAACGTCGGCGTATTGCCCTTCACTGTCGTCGAAGCGCCGAAATGCGGCTACAAACAAACCATCACCGGCGAAGTCAACGAAAAAAGCCTGACCGCCGCCGTGAATTTGGCCAAAACCAAATGTAAATAAAACAGCGGATAAGGTGCTTAACCTACGCTGATACTGAGGCCGTCTGAAACCCAATCGTTCAGACGGCCCTTTTTCAAACCATATTGCTTTGTGTTGCAAACCGGCAGTGTCTCCACAGGCAGAACCGAGGTTTCACTATCAAAAAGCAGCCGAAATATTTATAATCTGTGAATATCCCCATTTTTTCAGACGGCATGTTGCCCTATCGATGACGCCGGCCGTCTGACTCCCTATTTTCAGGAAAACCCATGATCCGTTTCGAACAAGTTTCCAAAACCTATCCCGGCGGTTTCGAAGCCCTGAAAAATGTCAGTTTCCAGATTAACAAAGGTGAGATGATTTTTATCGCCGGCCATTCGGGTTCGGGCAAATCCACCATTTTGAAGCTGATTTCAGGCATTACCAAGCCTACCAAAGGCAAGGTTTGGTTCAACAATCAAGACCTCGGCACCTTGAGCGACAATCAGATCGGCTTTATGCGCCAACATATCGGCATTGTCTTCCAAGACCACAAAATCCTCTACGACCGCAATGTCTTGCAAAACGTTATCCTGCCTTTGCGGATCAGCGGCTACCAGCCGCGCAAAGCTGAAGAGCGCGCGCGTATTGCGATTGAGAAAGTCGGCTTGAAAGGCCGCGAAAACGATATGCCCATCACTTTGTCCGGCGGCGAACAACAACGTTTGTGCATCGCGCGCGCAGTGGTTCACCAACCCAGCCTGCTGATCGCCGACGAGCCGTCCGCCAGCCTCGACCGCGCCTATGCGCTGGATATTATGGAATTGTTCAAAACCTTCCATGAAGCAGGCACGACTGTGATTGTTGCGGCGCATGATGAAACGCTGATGGCGGATTACGGCCACCGCGTCTTGCGCCTGCAGAAAGGACGTCTCGCATGAGTATGATTCATTACATCTCGTTACACGTCGAATCGGCGCGCGCCGCGCTCAAAGAGCTTCTGCGCCAACCCATCGGCACGCTGCTGACCCTGCTCATGCTTGCCGTTGCCATGACCTTGCCGCTGTTTATGTATTTGGGTATCCAAAGCGGTCAAAGCGTATTGGGTAAACTCAACGAGTCGCCGCAAATTACGGTTTATATGGACACCGATGCAGCAGGTTCTGATGCTGACACGGTGAAAAATCTGCTCCAACGCGACAGCCGTATCGATAAAGTCCGCTTTATCAGCAAGCAGGAAGGTTTGGAAGAATTGCAGACCAATCTCGACCAAAACCTCGTTTCCATGCTCGATGGCAATCCGTTGCCCGATGTCTTTATCGTTACGCCCGACCCTGCCACTTCTCCGGATCAGATGCAGGCCATCTATAAAGACATTACCAAACTCCCACGCGTCGAATCGGCAACCATGGATACGGAATGGGTACAAACCCTTTATCGTATTAACGAATTTATCCGCAAGATTTTGTGGTTCCTCTCACTGACTTTGGGCATGGCCTTTGTCTTGGTGGCACACAACACCATCCGCCTGCAAATCCTCAGCCGCAAGGAAGAGTTGGAAATCACCAAGCTGTTGGGTGCGCCCGCTTCCTTCATCCGCCGTCCTTTCCTTTATCAGGCAATGTGGCAGAGTATTTTCTCCGCCGCCGTCAGCTTGGGTTTGTCGGCTTGGCTGCTGGCCGAAGTACGGCCGCTGGTGGACGCGATTTTCAAACCCTACGGTCTGAACATCGGCTGGCGTTTCTTCACATTTAGCGAAGTGTCGCTGGTATTCGGCTTCGTCATCGCGCTGGGCGTATTCGGCGCATGGCTGGCCACCACGCAACACCTCTTAGGCTTCAAAGCCAAAAAATAAGCCTTGGCAAACAGGCCGTCTGAACCATTCAGACGGCCTGAAATCTTATCCTTTCGCAACTTAAACAAACCTTGTGAAAATTTAATACTGCCAAATCTAACAGCAAGGGCATAATCCCTTATAATTGATGGCTTATTATCCATCTCATTTCATTTGTGCGGCATAAGCCGTGCAGACAAATAACGAAAGACATCCTGTGGACAAACTCAAAATCTCTGCCAACGGCCCCCTCAACGGCGAAATCATCGTATCCGGCGCAAAAAATGCCGCCCTGCCGCTGATGTGTGCCGGTCTGCTGACTTCCGGCACTTTACGCTTGAAAAACGTACCCATGCTCGCCGACGTCAAAACCACCCAAAAACTGCTGCAAGGCATGGGCGCACGCGTTTTGACCGACAATATCTCCGAATTTGAAATCAACGGCGGCACCGTCAACAACACCTGCGCACCTTACGAGCTGGTAAAAACCATGCGCGCATCCATCTTGGTTTTGGGCCCGACCCTCGCCCGCTTCGGCGAAGCCCAAGTCAGCCTGCCCGGCGGCTGCGCCATCGGCTCACGCCCGGTTGACCAACACCTCAAAGGCCTCGAAACCATGGGTGCGGAAATCACCATCGAACACGGTTACGTCAAAGCCAAAGGCCGTCTGAAAGGCACGCGCGTTACCATGGATGTCGTAACCGTAGGCGGTACCGAAAACCTGCTGATGGCGGCCACGCTTGCAGAAGGCACCACCATCCTCGAAAACTGCGCCATCGAACCCGAAGTCGTCGATTTGGCCGAATGCCTCGTCAAAATGGGCGCAAAAATCAGCGGCATCGGTACAGCAACCATGACCATCGAAGGCGTAAAAGAGCTTCACGGCTGCGAACACAGCGTCGTTCCCGACCGTATCGAAGCCGGTACCTTCCTCTGCGCCGTCGCCATGACCGGCGGCAAAGTCGTCCTGCGCAATGCCGCCCCAAAAACCATGGAAGTCGTATTGGACAAACTGACCGAAGCCGGCGCCATCATCGAAGCAGGCGACAACTGGATTTCCATCGACATGCAACAACGCCCCAAAGCCGTGGACATCCGCACCGTCGTCCACCCGGGCTTCCCAACCGACATGCAGGCGCAGTTTATGGCCATGAACGCCATTGCCGAAGGCAGCAGCCGCGTGGTGGAAACCATTTTTGAAAACCGCTTCATGCACGTTCCCGAACTCAACCGCATGGGCGCAGACATCACCACCGAAGGCAACACCGCCTACATCAAAGGCGTGGAAAAACTCTCCGGCGCCGTCGTGATGGCAACCGACCTGCGTGCCTCCGCCAGCCTCGTTATGGCAGGCTTGGTCGCAGATGGCGAAACCATCGTCGAACGCATCTACCACCTCGACCGCGGCTATGAATACATCGAGAAAAAACTCGGCGGCGTAGGCGCAAAAATCGAACGCGTACGCGGTTGATTCCATACGCAGCCGATAAATAAAAGGCCGTCTGAAACACCGGCAATCGGGTTTCAGACGGCCTTTGCGTATTGTTTTGCGGTATAATTCCCGACATCTTTATCCATTGTTTTTAAAAGCACAAACCATGACACGCAAAATCCTTGTCACTTCCGCACTGCCGTATGCCAACGGCAGCATCCACCTCGGCCACATGGTCGAACACATCCAAACCGACGTTTGGGTGCGCTTTCAAAAACTGCGCGGCCACGAGTGCCACTACTGCTGCGCCGACGACACCCACGGCACGCCCGTGATGCTGGCCGCGCAAAAACAAGGCATCGCGCCCGAAGACATGATTGCCAAAGTGCGCGAAGAGCACCTCGCCGACTTCACCGGCTTTTTCATCGGCTACGACAATTATTACAGCACCCATTCCCCTGAAAACAAACAGTTTTCCCAAGACATTTACCGCGCGCTGAAAGCCAACGGCAAGATTGAGAGCCGCGTCATCGAGCAGCTTTTCGACCCCGAAAAACAAATGTTCCTGCCCGACCGCTTCGTTAAAGGCGAATGCCCCAAATGCCACGCCCAAGACCAATACGGCGACAACTGCGAAGTCTGCGGCACGACCTATTCCCCAACCGAACTGATTAACCCGTATTCCGCCGTTTCCGGTGCCAAACCCGAATTGCGCGAATCCGAACACTTCTTCTTCAAACTGGGTGAATGTGCCGACTTCCTGAAATCATGGACTTCCGGCAACAACCCGCACGACGGCAAGCCCCATCTTCAACCCGAAGCCCTCAACAAAATGAAAGAATGGCTGGGCGAAGGCGAAGAAACCACCCTGTCCGACTGGGACATCTCCCGCGACGCGCCGTATTTCGGTTTCGAAATCCCCGACGCGCCGGGCAAATACTTCTACGTCTGGCTGGACGCGCCCGTCGGCTACATGGCGTCGTTTAAAAACCTGTGCGACCGCATCGGCATCGATTTCGACGAATACTTCAAAGCCGACAGCCAAACCGAGATGTACCACTTCATCGGCAAAGATATCCTCTATTTCCACGCCCTGTTCTGGCCCGCCATGCTGCATTTCTCCGGCCACCGCGCCCCGACCGGCGTGTACGCACACGGCTTTTTGACCGTGGACGGACAAAAAATGTCCAAATCGCGCGGCACATTCATCACCGCCAAATCCTATCTGGAACAAGGCCTGAACCCCGAGTGGATGCGCTACTACATCGCCGCCAAACTCAACAGCAAAATCGAAGACATCGATTTGAACCTGCAAGACTTTATCAGCCGCGTAAACAGCGACCTCGTCGGCAAATACGTCAACATCGCCGCCCGCGCGTCAGGTTTCATCGCCAAACGCTTTGAAGGTCGTCTGAAAGACGTTTCAGGCAGCGCATTGCTGGCAAAACTCGCCGCCGAAAGCGACACCATCGCCGAGCAATACGAGAACCGCGAATACGCACGCGCCCTGCGCGACATCATGGCCTTGGCGGACATTGTCAACGAATACGTCGATGCCAACAAACCTTGGGAACTCGCCAAACAGGAAGGTCAAGACGAACACCTGCACGAAGTATGCAGCGAACTCATCAACGCCTTCACCATGCTGACCGCCTACCTCGCCCCCGTATTGCCGCAAACCGCCGCCAACGCCGCGCGCTTCCTCAATCTGGACGCGATTACCTGGGCGAACACGCGCGAAACCCTAGGCGAACACGCCATCAACAAATACGAACATTTAATGCAACGAGTGGAGCAAAAACAAGTGGACGATTTAATCGAAGCCAACAAACAAAGCATTGCCGCCGCAGCCGCGCCTGCCGCTGAAGAGAGCAAATACGAAAAAGTCGCCGAACAAGCGAGCTTCGACGACTTCATGAAAATCGACATGCGCGTCGCCAAAGTATTGAACTGCGAAGCCGTCGAAGGCAGCACCAAACTTCTGAAATTCGACCTCGATTTCGGTTTTGAAAAACGCATCATCTTCTCCGGCATCGCCGCGTCTTATCCCAACCCCGTCGAATTGAACGGCCGCATGGTCATCGCCGTCGCCAACTTCGCCCCGCGCAAAATGGCAAAATTCGGCGTATCCGAAGGCATGATCCTCTCCGCCGCCACCGCCGAGGGCAAACTGAGGCTCCTCGATGTCGACGCAGGCACACAGCCTGGGGATAAAGTGGGCTAAGTATCAAATCTTAAGGAGAAACCATGTTAAACCTTTCCGCACCGGTACTTAAAGAAATTGAGTTGCTTCATGATGCAGGCTTATCAGTTGGCGCTATTGTTGCAGTGTTGCGTCTGAAGTTTCCGGTAGAGCTCCATGATCGGGAGGACAAGAAAATTGAAGAAGCCGTTCTTCTCATGATCAATCCGCCGCGAAAAGCACCTTCTCTTTCCCGCTAAGGTAGCAGTGCTGGTTGAAAGGTAAATTTGGTTATGCTTCAACAAAAGGCCGTCTGAAAGTTTCAGACGGCCTTTTTATTTATCCAAACGCTTAGTTTCCGTTCAATCTTTATCTTAACAATTCATCGGTAACGCGTTGCAGAAACTCGATACGCTCGGGTTTGGCTTCGCCTGATTCGGCAGCGGCTTTGACGGCGCAGCCGGGTTCGGCGCGGTGGGTGCAGTTGTGGAAACGGCACTGGCCGATAAGGTGGCGCAGGTCGGGGAAATATTGCAGTAAATCGGCGGCTTGGAGATGATGCAGGCCGAATTCTTGCAGGCCGGGGGAGTCGATGAGTCGGGTTTCTGCGTTTAAATCGTATAGTTGGGCGTGGGTGGTGGTGTGTTTGCCGGAATCGAGCGCGGTGGAAATGTCGCCGGTTCGGGCGGCTTGGTTGCCGAGTAGGGCGTTGGTCAGGGTGGACTTGCCCATGCCGCTTTGTCCGAGCAGGATGTTGGTTTGCCCTTCTAAAATGGGACGCAGGATGTCGGCGTTTTCCAATGCGTTGGTTTCGACCACTAAATAGCCGAGTGTTTCGTAGAATTTGAGTTTCTCGCGCCATTGGGCGGTTTCGGGGAGGTCGGCTTTGTTGAGGACAATGACGGCGTCGATGCCGGCCGCTTCTGCCGCGAGGAGGGCGCGTTGCAACAGGGCTTCGCTGGGTGAGGGGCTGGCGGCGGTTACGATGAGCAGTTGGGTAACGTTGGCGGCAATCAGTTTGGTTTTCCACGCGTCTTGGCGGTAGAGCAGGCTTTCACGCGGAAGGTAGTCTTCAATCACGACTTGTTCGCCGTTGATGGGGCTGATGCGGACTTGGTCGCCGCAGGCGAAATCGACGCGTTTTTTGCGGGTGGTGGCGTCATATGTTTGGCCGTCGGGGGTGCGGACGATATAACGGCGGCCATAGCTGGTAATGATTTGGGCGGTATCGGTCATGATGGGGTTTATTGTTTGGAATGGTGTGATTGTACCGAAAGTCGGCTATGGCCGTCTGAAAACTTGTTTGCACCTTTTAACTTTCTTTGGCTTGGTTTTTTGGTGTTTCTGCCCTATATTTGCAATGTATTTGTTTTCAGGAGATTTTTTTATGGATTTCAGTCAGTTGCTCAATCAGGTTTTGGGTGCGGCTCAAAAAGGTAGCAAAGCGGTGGCGGACAGTCCGCTCAATTCTTTCGGCGGCGGCGCGCTGACGGGTGCTTTGGCATCGATGCTGTTGAAAAAGAAAAACACGAAGAAGCTGGTCAAGGCCGGCTCGGTCGCTGCTTTGGGTTTTCTGGCTTATAAAGGCTATCAAAACTGGAAACAAAACCGCCAGCAGGAAGAATTGCCGCAAAGTGCGTTCCAACCTGCCGGTCTGATTGGTGAAAACCACAGCCGTGTGATTTTGCAAACGATGATTGCGGCGGCGGCTTCAGACGGCCTGATTGACGATGCGGAACGCGCGGCCATTGAGCGTGAAAGCGGCAACGATGCGGAAATGGCGGCATGGCTGCAGGCTGAATATGCGCAACCGGCCTCCATCGAGCAAATTGCCGCTTCAGTCGGCAGCGACGAGGCTTTGGCAGCCGAAACTTATCTGGCGGCCCGATTGGTCTGCGCAGACTTGTCGCGCAAGGAAATCGTATTCCTGAGCCGTTTGTCCCAAGCTTTGAATTTGGACGACCAGCTAGTCGAAAGCTTGGAAAAACAGCTCGAATTGGCTTAAGCTTGATTTAAAAGGCCGTCTGAAATCTGATTTCAGACGGCCTTTCGACTTAATTTAAGAGTAGAATAACCCTTTCGACATATTAAAGGCTGTCTGAACATGAATAAACTTTTTTCCACATTCAAAACGTTTTTAGCCGCTTCGTCCGTCTTGGTATTGGCTGCCTGTCCAAGCGGCAACGCGCCGCAATCCAAACCTTCTACGCAGGGTCAAAATACGGTTTCACATACTGCACCCAAACCGAAAGCCACGGTTGCGCTGGCTTTGGGCGGCGGTGCGTCCAAAGGCTTTGCCCATATCGGTATTATTAAGGTTTTGAAAGAAAACAATATTCCGGTCAAAATCGTTACCGGTACATCCGCCGGCTCGATTGTCGGCAGTATGTACGCTTCGGGAATGTCGCCCGACCGCCTCGAATTGGAAGCGGAAATTTTGGGTAAAACCGATTTGGTGGATTTGACCTTGTCCACCAGCGGCTTCATCAAAGGCGAAAAACTGCAAAACTACATCAACCGCAAAGTCGGCAACCGCCCGATGCAGCAGTTCCCCATCAAATTTGCCGCCGTTGCGACCAATTTTGAAAGCGGCAAACCGGTGGTGTTCAACGTTGGCAATGCCGGACAGGCCGTCCGCGCTTCTGCGTCGATTCCGAACGTGTTCCAGCCTGTCGTTATCGGCAACCGCAAATATGTAGACGGCGGCCTGTCGCAGCCCGTACCGGTCAGCGCGGCGAAAAAAATGGGCGCAAACTTCATCATTGCCGTCGATATTTCCGCCCGTCCGGCCAAAAATGTCAGCCAAGGCATGTTCTCCTATCTTGACCAAACCTTCAACGTAATGAGTCAAACTGCGTTGCGCCAAGAATTGGGACAAGCCAATGTGGTCATCAAACCGCAGGTTTTGGAGCTGGGTTCGGTTGGCGGTTTCGACCAAAAACAACGCGCCATCCAACTGGGTGAACAGGCCGCACGCGCCGCCCTGCCTGAAATCAAACGCAAACTGGCGGCATACCAGTATTAATCATCCGCCGTTTGAACAGGCCGTCTGAAAGTATGTTTTTCAGACGGCCTTTCTTGTGCAAATCTGCTAAAATCACGCGTTTCCTACAAATCATAAAATCCTAAAAAAATGAATATCTTTTACGAAGAGTCCGGCCAATTCAAAGTTGCCTCCATCGTCCAAAAAAACGACGCTACCTACCAAGTCGATACCCAACACGGCAAGCGCACCAAAGTGAAGGCAAACAATGTCTTTGCCGAGTTTGACGGCGATATGGCGGCATTTTTGGAGAACGCGCAAGCACAGGCGGCGGACATCGACACCGATTTATTGTGGGAAGTATGCGGCGAAGAAGAATTTACCGCCGAAGCCATCGCCGAAGAATATTACGGCCATGCGCCGACCAAAACCGAGCTGGCGGCAACTTTAATTGCGCTTTACGCCGCGCCGATGTATTTCTACAAAAAAGCCAAAGGCGTGTTCAAAGCCGCGCCCGAAGAAACTTTGAAACAGGCGCTTGCCGCCATCAAACGCAAAAAACAGCAAGACGCGCAAATCGACGCTTGGGCGGAAGCCTTGAAACACGGCGAGATGCCGTCTGAAATCGCGGCGGATTTGAAAACCATCTTACACGCGCCCGACAAGCAGTCACTGACTTACAAAGCCTTTACCAAAGCCGCCGACGAGCTGAAAATCTCCGCCTACGAACTGGCGAAAAAAACGGGCGGCATTACGTCCATTCCCCAATACCTACAAGACGGGTTTGAAATCAAATACTTCCCCAAAGGAACAGGCTTCCCCGACCTTCCGCTTCCTGAAATGCCCGACTTGCCCAAGGCTGACGTTACCGCCTTTTCCATTGACGACGAATCGACCACCGAAGTGGACGATGCCTTGAGCCTGACCGACTTGGGCAACGGCAAGAAGCGCGTCGGCATCCACATCGCCGCGCCGTCGCTTGCCATTAAACCAGGCGACAAAATGGAAAAAAACATCATGGAACGCTTGAGTACGGTCTATTTTCCCGGCGGCAAAATCACCATGCTGCCTGAAAACTGGATTGCCGCGTTCAGCCTTGATGCGGGTGCATACCGCCCTTCCATCAGCATTTATTTCGATGTGGACAGCGAGTTCAACGTCGGCGCGCCAACCTGCAAAATCGAAGCGGTCAACATCGCTGAAAACCTGCGCATTCAAACCATCGAGCCGCATTTCAACGCCGAAACCGGCTTGGACGAAGCGGGCGAAATGATGTTCGCCCACCATCAAGACCTGATTTGGTTCTATCAATTTGCCATCGCCCTGCAAAAAGCACGCGGCAAATACGAACCCGACCGTGCGCCGCAATACGATTACAGCATCGAATTGGATGAGGAAGGCAACGTATCCGTCGTCCGCCGCGAACGCGGTTCGCCCATCGATACGCTGGTCAGCGAAATGATGATTCTTGCCAACAGCACTTGGGCGCAAATGCTGGACGAAAACGAGCTGCCCGGCCTTTTCCGCGTCCAACCGGCAGGCAAAGTGCGCATGAGCACCAAATCCGAGCCACACATCGGCATGGGTGTGCAGCATTATGGCTGGTTTACCTCGCCGCTGCGCCGCGCCGCCGACTACATCAACCAAAAACAGCTGATCAGCCTGATAGATGATACTGCCGAGCCGCTGTATCAAAACAGCGATGCCGAGCTTTTCGCCGCGCTGCGCGACTTTGATGCCGCCTATACAGCCTACGCCGACTTCCAACGCCAAATGGAAGCCTACTGGAGCCTCGTCTATCTGCAACAGCAAGGCACGAGCGAGCTGACGGCCACCATCCTCAAAGAAGACCTCGTCCGCATTGAAGGCCTGCCGCTGGTAACGCGCGCGACCGGTATTCCGTTTGACGCGCTGCCTAAATCGCAGGCATTGTTCAAAATCACTGAATTGGATGCCGAGAAGCAGTTTATCGCGCTCAACTATCAAAAAGCCGTTTTACCGGGCTGATAACGTTATTCCGTTTGAAAAAAGGCCGTCTGAACAAAGAAACAGAAATCTTTGATTTCGTTTTCATCCCTGTTCAGACGGCCTTAATCATCTAAAAATGCTACAATTCCCCTTTTCTGCCCATCATTTCAAACCATGAAAAAAAACGCCCCCCAATCCTTTGAAGAAGCCTTATCCCGCCTCGAAACCCTGACCCAGGCCATGCAAAGCAGCGAAATGCCGCTGGAAGACGCTTTGGCCGCCTATCAGGAAGGCAACGAATTGGTCAGATACTGCCAAACCAAATTAGCGGAAGTCGAGCAGAAACTGCAAGTATTGGATGCTGGCGAACTGAAGGAGTTGAACCTTGAACCCGGCGAATGAACTCAAAACATGGCAGCAAAAAGCCCAAGCACAAACTGAATTGCTGCTGGCACATTTTTTGCCGTCTGAAAGCCAAGTGCCGCACACGCTGCACGAAGCCATGCGTTACGTTACCCTCGGCGGCGGCAAACGGCTGCGCCCGCTCTTGGTGCTTGCTGCGTCTGAATTGGGCGAAGCAAACCAAAACGCCGTCGAGCAGGCGATGGCGGCCATCGAAATGGTGCACGTCTATTCGCTGGTTCACGACGATATGCCGGCGATGGACAACGACAGCCTGCGCCGCGGCAAACCGACCTGCCATGTGCAATACGATGAAGCAACCGCCCTTTTGGTCGGCGATGCACTGCAAACCCAAGCCTTTGATGTACTGAGCCGTCCGACAGGCCTGCCTGCCGAACGTCAGCTTGCCATGTTGTCCACGCTGGCCCAAGCATCCGGCAGCCTCGGCATGGCGGGCGGACAAGCCATCGACCTTGCCAATGTCGGCAAAGCCATGAATCAGGCCGAATTGGAACAGATGCACAGCCTCAAAACCGGCGCACTCATCCGCGCGGCCGTAGCCTTAGGTGCACTTTCCTGCCCGGACTTAACACCGGCTCAAATCCAAACCTTAGACCACTACGCCGCCAAATTGGGCCTGGCTTTCCAAGTGATCGACGATGTATTGGACTGCGAAGCCGATACCGCCACCTTGGGCAAAACCGCCGGCAAAGACTCGGACAACGACAAACCGACCTACGTCAAACTGATGGGCCTGCAGACCGCGCGTACTTACGCAGAAACGCTGATTGCAGAAGCCGTTGCCCTGATCGAGCCATTCGGCGACAAAGCCCTGCGCCTGCGCCAACTGGCCGAGTTTGTTACCGCACGGAAAAACTAAACCTGAAAATAAATAAAGGCCGTCTGAAACCTGATTTTGGGTTTCAGACGGCCTTTTTAACAGCCTGAGACCTTTGCAAAAAAGCCTTTCCTCCAACAGCCGAAATCCAAACACAGGTTTTCGGCTGTTTTTGTTTCAAATATCCACTGATTCTACTCAAATACCCCCTTAATTATCCTTGTATACCTGATTAATCAGGCATCCGAGCCGCCTTTTAGGCGCTAACAGGCGCACTTAGCCTGTTAGCCGCTTTCAACAGGTTTAAACACATTGCCTTCAGATGGCTTTGCGCACTCACTTTAATCAGCCCGAAATAGGCTGCCCGCGCATAGCGGAATTTACGGTGCAGCGTACCGAAGCTCTGTTCGACCACATAACGGGTTTTCGACAAATAGCGGTTACGTTTGGTTTGTGCTTCCGTCAGCGGACGGTTGCGGTGGGCTTTGCATAATGCCGTCCAGCAACTGGTATTCTTTCAGATGTTGTCGGTTTTCCGCACTGTCATAGCCTTTGTCGGCATAGACGGTCGTACCTTTGGATAGTCCTTCCAACAAAGGCGACAGGTGTTTGCACTCATGGGTATTGGCGAGGGTGATGTGCAGTTTCTCGATATAGTCTTCCGCATCGGTGCGGGTATGTTGTTTGTAACCGAGTCTGTATAAACCGTTTTTCTTTGTCCAACGGGCATCTTTGTCCTTACTCGGTGTGGTTTGGCCGCTGACTTGTCCTTCTTCATCGACTTCTATGGCCTGACGCTGTTTGCTGCCGGCAGTCTGAATAATGGTGGCGTCAATGACGGCGGCGGATGCTTTCTCTACTTTTAGGCCTTTTTCGGTCAGTTGGTGGTTAATCAGTTCCAGCAGTTCAGACAGGATTAAAACGTCGTCTGAAAATCGACAATTCGTTTTCAGACGACGTTTTATGAGAAATTCAGCAAATCCCTTTCATCTTCCCCAAAAAATCAATCTCCTCACCCGTACCTTCCTCCCCTGCCAAACCGTGCAGCAGTAATCCTAATACGTCCTGCGGCAGTTTTTGCGGCGCAGCGGCATAAAGCGCGGCCAGTTGCGGATGGCGCATCAATATATCCGCCTGACGGATGAACAGGTCGATGAGTTCCACCGGCAAATCGGGCTGAATCAGGCGGCGTTGTTGCAGAGTGTGGAAGAAGCTGCGCATAAAGGCGTATTTTTCTTCGTTCAACTCATGGAAAAACCGCTCCAGCTCCAAATCGGTGTTTTCTTCGATGTCACGCAGGAAGGCGGCGGAATAGAGTTCTTCAAACGATTGTTTTTGTAGGACAAACACGGCTTCGGCGGCTTCGCGCAGGTTGCATTGCCGTGCAAGCAGCGCCTCAAATTCGGCACGGACGCGGTTTTTCTGTTCGGTAACGATTTCCTGCAAGAGCGCGTTTTTGCCGCTGTAATATTTGTAAAAGGTAACGCGGCTGACGGCGGCCTCGGCACAGATTCCGCCTACGGATACGGCGGAAAAGCCGTGTTCGCGGAACAGGCGGCGGGCGGTGTCGGTGATGGTTTGTTGTTTGCTGGCGGTCATGACGGTAGGAAGGTTTTGATTTTGTTCATAAAGGGTTTTCATTAAAGTTATCCGCAAGTCGGATACTCATCATATTTCCCCACGACGACAATGGCAATACGGCGGCGTTTCAGACTACCTCTTTCCTTATCCTGCCGCTCCGCCCTGCGGACAGGGGGCTGTCGGATGCTTAGCAAGCCAAATTCATAAAGGCCGCAGAATCGCCCTCCCCCAACCTTCTCCCGCCGAACGGGAGAGGGAATTGTTTTTTAGATGGTTCACTATAAAAAGGGGGGATGTAAAGTGAATGATAAATACTTGCATTCCTGTTTTTTGTTTCTTATACTTTACATTAATAGTTTGTTTTATGTAAATGTGTAAACAACAAATATTTGCATACTGCCGGATCGGTTGGATTGCCTGATGTTCAATCCGCCCCGGTGTATGCCGTCTGAAAGGATAAGGAAATGCAGAAACCCACCCTCCGCCGCCTGCCGCTGCTGCTTGCCGCCGCTTTCGCCTCCGAATGGATTTATGCCGCCGATGCGGCGCAAAACGCGGAACAAGTGCAGTTGGAAGAAGTCGTCGTCACCGGCGAACGCACCAACCGCAGCGGCTTTGAAACCGCCACGTCCAACCGCGTTTTCACCACGCCGAACATCGACCGCAGCGGCCACAATCTTTCTGCGACTGATCTGCTCAAACAGACTGTGAACACGGTGGACTTGGGCAGCGGCAACGATTTGCCGACCGTGCGCGGCGTGGACGGCTCCGGCCCCGCCACCGGCGCGGTGGCGTTTTTCGCGGGCACGCGGCCGCGCCTGAACCTCTCTATAGACGGCCGCTCCGCCACTTACAACGAATACGCCTTCGGCACGCAGTCGCTGTGGGACATGCAGCAGGTGGAAGTCTTGCGCGGGCCGCAAAGCCATGTGCGCGGGCAGAACGCGGTAGCGGGCGCGGTGGTGATGCGTTCCAAAGATCCGACCGACGAATGGGAAGGCGCGCTGCGCTTGGGTTTAGGCAACCAAAAAACACGCAACATCGCCGGCGTAGTGTCCGGCCCGATTGTGAAAAACAACCTTGCCTTCCGCTTGAGTGCGGAGCGGCAGCAACGCGAAAGCTACGAACCGTTCGTGTCCTACGAACCGACCGGCAACCCGCGACGCGTGGAAAACACCAACGTGCGCTTCAAACTCCTGCTCACGCCCGAAAACCATCCCGATTTTTACAGCCGCCTGACGCTGAACCACATCCGTTCGCGCGCACCGCAAAACGAAATCATGGGCAACACCGCCAGCCGCCGTTTTTTAAAAGAAAAGCCCGTGTTCGTAACCGGCTCGACATCAGGCATCTGGGACGTATCGTGGCAGCTTAACGACTATCTGAAACTGGAAAACAAACTGGTTTACGGCCGCTACCACAACGAGCGGCTGCACCTGCCGATGACCGTCAGCCCGCAAGGCGTGCCCGCCGAACTCAAAGGCCGCGAACTGCAATGGGAGCCGGTATTGCATTTTTCAAACAAAGGCCGTCTGAAAGGCCTTGCCGGACTGCACTACTTCCGCAGCAAACAAGACGAATGGGTGGATATCCGCAGCGTCGGCGGCCGCAACACCTTTGACGACCGCAACAGCGTGCGCGCCCTGTTTGCCGAAACCACATACAGCCCCGGCGAAAAATGGGACATCACAGCCGCCGCCCGCATTGAAAAAGAAACGCACAAACGAAGCGGCGGCAGCGGCGCACTGCACCTTGATTTAGACAAAGGCCAGACCGTGTTCCTGCCCAAAATCGACATCGCCTTCAAACCCACCGACCAATGGGTCAGCGGCATCAAAGCCGCGCGCGGCTACAACCCGGGCGGCGCGGGCATCACCTTCGGCCGCCTCGTCGTAACCTACACTTATGAACCCGAATATGTGAACAACTACGAGTGGTACACCCGCTGGCGCAGCGCAGACCGCCGCCTGCAACTCTCCGGCAACCTGTTCCTGAACCACTACCGCGACATGCAGCTTCCCTTCAATCTCGACATCAACTCCGTCGTCATCCGCAACGCCAAAAGAGTCCACACCTACGGTGCAGAACTCGCCGCCGACTGGCAGGCGACCGACAGCCTGAAACTCACCACCGGACTGGGGCTGCTCAACACCAAAATTAAAAGCTATCCCAACACTGGCATCGAAGGCAACAAACTCGGCCGCGCGCCCAAATACACCGCCAACATCGGCGTGAAATACCTGAACGACAAAGGCTGGGAAGCCGGCGGCGACGTGCGCTTCTACGGCGGCTACTACTCCGCCGCCAACAATGCCGAATCGGGCAAAATCGGCGCATACAACCAAGTCAACCTCTACACCGCCTACAACTTCAAACAAGGCCGTGTCTCGCTCTACGCCGACAACGTGTTCAACCGCCGCCGACCCATATTCATTTCCGGCGCCGACCGCCAAGACGCGCTCTACCAACGCCCCAGAAGCGTAGGCGTGAGCGCGGAATGGAAGTTTTAGGCGGGGCTGAAATAATGGAAGCCGTCTGAAACTATCGTAGGTCGGGCATCAATGCCCTACCTACGGTTACTGGAATAACGAAGGTCGTCTGAAACGGCCGTAACAACCGATTATCGTCATTCCCGCGCAGGCGGGAATCCAGAATGAAGCCTCGAAGGTACTTCTTTATCCGATAAGTTTCTATACGGATAGATTTGGATTCCTGCCTGCACGGGGGTAGCGAAGCGGACTTGCGTTAGCTAATGACGGCACAAGAAGTCTAATCATCAATATCTAACCTGCGCCTGCTCCCCAAAAACACCCAAAGGAACCCCATGATCTACTTCACCCCCGCCAAAACCCTGCCCGAAGGCACCATCTACCTGACCGACCTAACCCACGTCGCCGACTTTTCCGACTGGCTGGCAGAATTCGAAACCCTGTTAGACCAAAACCGCCGCTTCGCCACCGTCTGCACCCCGATGCGGCGGCAGGTGAGCGACGAACAGCGCATTGCCGATCGCAAAACCTACATCGAATGGATAAAGGCACACCGGCCGCAACTCGCCGACCGCTGCGCCGCCATGCTCCTCATCGAACCCGATGCGGCGCAACTGCAATTCTTCCGCGAACAATCGTCCAAACTCGCCCCCGCGCTGGGCGTGAACTATATCGTCGAAGCCGACGAGCAAACCGCCCTGCTGCGGGCGGAAGAAGCGTTAAAGGCCGTCTGAAAAGACTGCAAACACCGATAGCGGTTTTCGGCCGCAAATCGGCTGCACACGCTTGATTTTTTTATTTTCAGACGGCCTTTACCTTCACACGCTCCGCCCCAAGGAAAACCAACCCATGCCGCAAACCCCCGCTTCCCCCGCCCTGCGCGACTGGCTGCTGCTTATCGGCGGCAGCACCTACAAATTCACGCTGACCGGTTTTTATCTGGTCGCGCTGGTCACTATTTTGAAGAACCACGGTTACAGCCTGAACCAACTGAGCTGGATACATTTAATCGGCGGTATCGAAGCGGCGAAGGTGTTGTTTGCCGCGCTGATGGAGCGGCGGCCGGCGGGGCGGTTCGGGCGGTTTCGCGGCTGGCTGCTGGCGGCGACGCTGGGGCTTTCGGCGGTGTTCGGGCTGATGGCCTGCACCGACATGACACGGAATTTCCTGCTGCTTCTGGCCTGCTGCGTTTTGCTCTCGGCAATGTCGGCGGTGTACGGCTGCGCGATGCTGGGCTTGTCGTGTATCGTTCTGCCGCACCGCGAACGCGGTTTCGGCGGCGTGATTCAAACGATGGCGGCGCGCGGCGGCAAGATGATAGGCGGCGCGCTGGTGTTGTGGCTGTATCAGGAATACGGGCAGACGGCGGCGGCGGGCTTTATGCTGGCGTTCACCCTGCTGATGCTACTGCAACTCTTGTGCTACCGCGAGCCGGACAGCCCGACGGCGCAAGGCGGTTTGACGGCGTTGGCGGCGCGGCTGGTCTCCTTTTGGCGACAGCCTGAAACGGGCTGGCGGTGGCTGGTTTTGCTGTTTGCCGTTGCCGCACCGTATGCGTTTGCGGCGGCGACTTTTGTGCCCAAGCTGGCGGATTCGGGCTTCACCCCGAAGCAGACGGGCGGGATTCTGGCGGTGGGTATTCCCGTTGCCTGCCTGATTGTTACGCCGCTATCGGGCTGGTTTTCGCGCAATTATCCGCGCCGCAAACTCGTGTTCCTGCTCTACGCGCTGCAACTGCCGCTGTTGGCGTCCATGACCGCCATCGACGCGCTCGCCCGCGTCCATCCTTGGCTGCCGCCCGCGCAAATCATCACCCTGAGCCTGAGCTACACGCTGCTGCTGCCGGTAATACTGGCGTTGGTAATGGACAAATCCGACCGCGCCACCGCCGCACTCGACAGCAGCCTGCAATTCTCCGTGGTTCTGCTCGGCAGTTACGCGGCCGGTTTCGCCGCCCTGCGGCTGGCAAAGGCGGTCGGCTATGCCGATGCGTATTGGGCGGCGGTGGGTCTGGCCGTATTGGCGGGAGGGCTGCTGTATGCGTGCCGAGGCCTGTTTGATTCAGACGAGCCGTAAGACTCAAAGAAAGGCCGTCTGAAAACCTGAAATAGGGTTTTCAGACGGCCTTCCGTTATTTTCCGCTACTCTTGCGCTATGATTTTCACGCCCGCTTCTTGCAAGGCGAGATCTTTGCAAAATACGGCTCAGAAACCCCCGCAAACTGCGTTTACAAGCCTCAGCCTGTCTGTTTAATCCAATAGGGCATCTACGAACGCTTTGGCATTAAACGGACGCAAATCGTCGATGCCTTCGCCTACGCCGATGTAGCGGACAGGAACTGGGCGGTCGGAAGCAAGTGCGGCAAGGATACCGCCTTTGGCCGTACCGTCTAGCTTGGTCACGATCAGGCCGGTCAGACCCAGCGCTTCGTCAAAGGCTTTCACTTGGTTGACGGCGTTTTGCCCGATGTTGGCATCAAGCACGACGATGATTTCATGTGGCGCATCAGGCATGGCTTTTTGCAACACGCGCTTCACTTTTTTGATTTCTTCCATCAAATGAAGCTGCGTCGGCAGACGGCCGGCTGTATCGGCAAGCACGATGTCGATCCCGCGCGCTTTCGCGGCTTGGACGGCATCGAAGCAAACGGCTGCGGAATCGCCCGTAGTTTGCGAAATCACGGTCACATTGTTGCGTTCGCCCCAAGCCTGAAGCTGCTCACGCGCGGCGGCACGGAAGGTATCGCCTGCCGCCAACAACACGGATTTGCCCTGTGCTTGGAAGTATTTGGCCAATTTGCCGATAGATGTGGTTTTGCCTGCGCCGTTGATACCGGCAAGCATAATCACGAAAGGCTCCTTGGTTTCCGGCAAGACCAAAGGCTTCTCCAGAGGCTTAATCAAGTCGTACAGCGCATCTTTCAGCGCACCGCGCAATTCGTTGCCGTCTTTGAGGCCTTTGAGGCTGACACGGTCGCGCACATCTTTCATCAAGTATTCGGTGGCTTCCATGCCCATATCGCTGGTAATCAGCACGGTTTCCAGCTCTTCGTACAAATCCTCGTCGATCTGTCCGCCGCCAAACACGCCGGCCAACGATTTTGCCATTTTGTCGCGTGATTTGGTCAAGCCTTGTTTCAAACGCGCAGCCCAACTGAGCTTGTGTTCTTCTACCGGAGCAGAGGCTTCAGCCGGTGTTTCCGCAACGGCTTCTTGAACTTGCTCGACAGCTTCGCTAACTGCCTCAACAGCTGCTTCTTTGACCGCTTCGGCCTGTTCTGCTGCTTCCTCATCAGCCTCGGCTATTTCAGACGGCATCTCGGCAACGGTTTCTTGAACCTGTGCAACAGCCTCACTGACGGTTTCAACGGCCGCTTCTTTTACTGCTTCGGCCTGTTCTGCTGCTTCCTCAGCAGCCTCGGCTAATTCAGACGGCATCTCGGCAACGGTTTCTTGAACCTGTTCAACAGTCTCGCTAACGGTTTCAACAGCCGCTTCTTTTGCCGCTTCAACGTGTTCTTCTATTTTTTCGACTGTTTCAGACGGCGTTTCGGTCAAAGCTTCCCGAACCTGTTCGACGGTTTCACTGGCAGTTTCAACAGCCGATTCGACAACTGATTCAACATGCCCTTTGACGCTTTCTGCTAAAGATTCGGCATCTTCTTTAATATTTTCAACTACTTGAGCAACTTCAGATTCTACTTTTGCTGCGGTTTCCTGAACTTGAGCCTCCTCAGGAGCCGGAGTTTCCTGTTTTTTCTTGCGACGGAAGAAGCTGAACATTAAATTTTCCTTTTAATTTTAGAAACTTGAAATAGGGAGTATTGTAGCGTATTTTACGTGGCAAGGTCGTCTGAAAATCCAGGCTGTAAGGTTTTGGCATCTTCAACGTCTAATGATACAAACCATCTATACAGGAAACATAGAGATGAATCCCCGCACATTATTTTCACTTTGCACCAAGTTCGGCTGCCTGCTTGCGCTTGGCGCCTGCTCATCCAAAATGATGGATACCGAAGCCGCCACCGTACCGCAGGCATTGTCCTCGTTGAAAACCCCTGACAACCGCCCTGCCAGTGTTTTTCTGAAAAAAGACAAACCCACCCTGATTAAATTTTGGGCAAGTTGGTGTCCTTTGTGTTTGTCTGAATTGGGACAAACCGAAAAATGGGCGCAAGATACAAAATTCGGTTCTGCCAACCTGATTACCGTTGCCTCGCCCGGTTTTCTACACGAGAAAAAAGACGGCGACTTCCAGAAATGGTATGCCGGTTTGAACTATCCCAAGCTGCCCGTCGTGACCGACAACGGCGGCACCATCGCCCAAAGCCTGAATATCAGCGTTTACCCCTCGTGGGCGTTAATCGGTAAAGACGGCGACGTACAGCGCATCGTCAAAGGCAGCATCAACGAAGCGCAGGCGTTGGCGTTAATCAGCGATCCGAATGCCGATTTAGGCCGTCTGAAAAACGCGTTCTACAAACCCGACACACAGAAAAAGGATTCAAAAATCATGAACACGCGCACCATCTACCTCGCAGGCGGCTGCTTCTGGGGCTTGGAAGCTTATTTCCAACGCATAGACGGCGTGGTTGACGCCGTATCCGGTTACGCCAACGGCAAAACGAAAAATCCGAGCTACGAAGACGTGTCCTACCGCGACACGGGTCATGCCGAGACCGTCAAAGTGACTTACGATGCCGACAAACTCAGCCTTGACGACATCCTGCAATACTATTTCCGCGTCGTTGACCCGACCAGCCTCAACAAACAAGGCAACGACACCGGCACGCAATACCGCAGCGGCGTGTACTACACCGATCCCGCCGAAAAAGCCGTCATCGCCGCCGCCCTCAAACGCGAGCAGCAAAAATACCAACAGCCCCTCGTCGTCGAAAACGAGCCGCTGAAAAACTTCTACGACGCCGAGGAATACCATCAGGACTACCTGATTAAAAATCCCAACGGCTACTGCCACATCGACATCCGCAAAGCCGACGAATCGCTGCCGGGCAAAAGCAAAGCCGCCCAGCAAGGCAAAGGCTTCGACGCGGCAACGTATAAAAAACCCAGTGATGCCGAACTCAAACGCATCCTGACCGAAGAGCAATACCAAGTGACCCAAAAAAGCGCGACCGAATACGCCTTCAGCCACGAATACGACCATCTGTTCAAACCCGGCATTTATGTGGACGTCGTCAGCGGCGAACCCCTGTTCAGCTCCGCCGACAAATTCGATTCCGGCTGCGGCTGGCCGAGCTTCACTCACCCGATTAACGCCTCTGCTGTTACCGAACACGACGATTTCAGCTACAACATGCGCCGCACCGAAGTGCGCAGCCATGCCGCCGACTCACACTTGGGACACGTTTTCCCCGACGGCCCGAAAGACAAAGGCGGCCTGCGCTACTGCATCAACGGCGCAAGTTTGAAATTCATTCCTTTGGAAGAAATGGACGCGGCCGGCTACGGCGCGTTGAAAGACAAAGTGAAATAACGGTTTGAATCGAAAAAGGCCGTCTGAAAGAGATTTCAGACGGCCTTTTTAATTTGTCGGATGTAGAGGGTTGGTTTCTTATCTATCAAAAAAATCCCAATAACTAAGAAAGTGCGCCCTGCAAAAACCTTTTAAATTCGTTTTGCCAACTCTTCGGCTTTACCCACATACAACGCAGGGGTCAACTCAAGCAATTTGGCTTTGGCTTCTGCCGGAATTTCCAACGATTCGATAAAGAGTTTCAACACTTCAGGCGTAATGCCGTCTTTACCGCGTGTCAGGTCTTTCAGCTTCTCGTAAGGATTGGCCACGCCGTAACGACGCATTACGGTTTGGATCGGTTCGGCCAGCAGCTCCCAAGTAGCGTCCAAATCGGCAGCAAGGGCGGCAGGATTCGGCTCAAGCTTGTTCAGACCGCGCAGATGGGCGGCAAAGCCCAATACGGTATAGCCCACGCCTACACCCATATTGCGCAATACGGTGCTGTCGGTCAGGTCGCGCTGCCAACGGGAAATCGGCAGTTTTTCAGACAAAAAGCCCAATACGGCATTGGCCATACCGAGGTTGCCTTCGGAGTTTTCAAAGTCGATCGGATTGACTTTGTGCGGCATGGTGGAAGAGCCGACTTCGCCTGCTTTGACTTTTTGTTTGAAGTAACCCAAAGAAATATAGCCCCAAACATCGCGGTTAAAGTCGATCAGAATCGTGTTGACACGGCTGATGGCTTGGAAGAATTCCGCCATATAGTCATGCGGCTCAATTTGAATAGTGTAGGGGTTGAAGGTCAGGCCGAGGCTGATTTCAACGAAGTTGCGGCAATGGGTTTCCCAATCCACATCAGGATAAGCGACCATATGGGCGTTGTAATTGCCGACTGCGCCATTGATTTTGCCGAGGAACTCTTGCGCTTGCAGGTTTTTAAACTGACGTTGCAGGCGGTACACGACATTGGCGATTTCTTTACCCAGTGTGCTTGGTGTAGCAGGCTGGCCATGCGTGCGGCTCATCATAGGGACGGCAGCCAACTCATGCGCCATGCCGGTCAGTTTTTCGATGATTTCAGCCAGTTTCGGCAGCAAAACAACCTCACGCGCTTCTTGCAGCATTAAAGCGTGGGACAGGTTGTTGATGTCTTCGCTGGTGCAGGCAAAGTGGATGAACTCGCTGGCGGCAGCCACTTCAGGCACGCCGGAGAAGCGTTCTTTAAGCCAATATTCGATGGCTTTGACATCGTGATTGGTGGTCGCTTCAATGGCTTTGACGGCGGCGGCATCTTCAAGCGAGAAGTTTTCGATCACTTTGTCGATTTCGGCAAGCGTAAAATCGCTGAAAGCAGGAACTTCTACAATCTTGGGCTCGGCGGCAAGGGCTTTGAGCCAGTTTAATTCAACTTTGACACGCGCACGCATCAGGCCGTATTCGGAGAAAATCGGACGCAATGCTTCAACGGATTTAGCGTAGCGGCCATCTAACGGGGAAAGTGCAGCGATAGGGTTAATCATGTCGGATCTTCCTATGGGATGAAAACCAAATTGTTTGCAATTATACATGATTTTACACTTCAAGGCCGTCTGAAAGACAGGTTTCAGACGGCCTTTTAGGCGTATTTTTCATAAAATTCTTTTCAGAGGTTCAACTTTGCAAAATCGATTTACGATATATGCCATCTTCACGGATAATATCGGCTGACTTTCTGTAAATAATGAGGTTTTATGAATATCAAACGTTTTTCCCTAGCTGCAACCGTATTTGCGGCTTTGATGTTGAGTGCCTGTGAAACAACTACCACTTCGAGCAGCGGCGGCAGCTGGACCAATATCGGCACCATCTCTGAAGGCAATATCAAAGTGGCCATTGATAGGAGCAGCATTAAAAGAAATGGCGCACTGGTTACTTTCCGCGATAAAAAAACCGTTTCCAAACTGAAAGAGGAACGTTTCGTCAATACGCCGGCCTATAAAACAGCCATCGGCAACTGGGAAATTCATTGCTCAAACAAAACCTATCGTCTGGCAGCGCTGCAACTGATGGACGAACACGGCCGGGTAATTTCCAACCAAAGCTATACGCCGACCAGCATCCGCCCAATGAGCGTCATGAGCGGCACGATTACTGAAAAACAATACGAAACTGTGTGTGGACATAAGCTTTAATCCACACTTATTCACAAAGTTATCCACAGTTTAAATATTTAAAAGGCCGTCTGAATGCTTTAAATATCAAGTTTCAGACGGCCTTTTTATGTTTTGATGGAAATTTATCTTCAAATTTATCCACAAATTTTGTTTATTCAAAAATAATTTATTACAGCGATTCATCTACGCTCAAAATTTGCTTCATTCTTTGTAAGAGCATTTCACAAAATACTGCTTTCTACTCTATTTACTGACTTACTATCTGCTCAATCGATCTGTATTTACAGACTGCTATGCATCAAACTGGATCTGCACTCAATGCTTTTCACACAGGTATTCCAATCTTTTGGAAAAAATTTGCTTCTCAAAATAAATACCTTTCCTTTGACGATACAGCCCTTCTTTAACGCAGCCTTGCTCCTGTTTCTCCGTCAATAATCTGGCTAGGCGTTTTCTGCTTACCTATCAATCCGCCTACAACCCAGACTTTCCTGCCAAACTGTCTTCTGACTTCCCTTTCCGTTTTACATGCCCGTTTGCCTGCACGATTGCATGAAGTAGAGACTAAAGGTGTTTCCAAAACCTGACACAAACGTCTTGCACCTGCGTGCGCAGGAACCCTGACAGCCAATTTACTGCGTCCTTTTCCCCGCAATGAAGGCAATACTTTTTTGCTGGCCGGCAATAAGAAAGTTTTCGGAGCCGGCCATGCTTCATGAAGCATGGTTTGGATATTTTCAGACGGCCTTTGCAGCAAAGGTTGCAACTGTTCCAAGCTATGGCCAATGACAATCATGCCTTTGTGTTGCGGTCGTTTTTTCAGATGAATCAGTTGATTGAGCGCTTTGGACAAAGTAGGGACACAGCCCAAGCCATAACAAGACTCGGTAGGATAGGCAATCAAACCGCCTTTTTTAAGATGCGCCTGCAGCCTGCGTTGGGCTGCAGCCGATAAAATTCTGGGGAACATCATCATATACCAAGGCCGTCTGAAACTACGATTGTCGGACAATCTGTGTTCAGACGGCCTGTTTCTATTCATTATTAACGGTTGATGGCTTTATCGGCAATGTCTTTACGGTATTGCATACCGTCAAAACGGATTGTTTCCAATGCCTCATAAGCCTTGCTTTTAGCTTGGGCAACATCATCGCCCAAACCGACTACACACAACACACGGCCGCCGTTGGTTACCACTTCGCCTTTTTCATTCGTTGCAGTACCGGCATGGAAAACTTTACCGATTTGATTGGCCTTATCCAAGCCAAAGATCACATCGCCTTTTTTCGGAGAATCAGGATAGTTTTGTGCGGCCAACACTACGCCTACCGCAGTCTGCGGATTCCATTCGGCAGTAACACTATCCAGTTTGCCGTCGATTGCCGCCTCAACCAAATCCACCAAATCGCTATCCAAACGGCTCATAATCGGCTGGGTTTCAGGGTCGCCGAAACGGCAGTTAAATTCGATGGTATAAGGCGCACCAGTTTTATCAATCATCAAGCCCGCGTATAAAAAACCGGTAAATTCATGACCTTCTGCTTTCATACCGGCCACAGTCGGCAAAATAATTTCATTCATAGCGCGCTCGTAAACATCAGGCGTTACCACTGGAGCAGGGCTGTATGCACCCATACCGCCGGTATTAGGGCCTTTGTCGTCATCCAACAGGCGTTTATGGTCTTGACTGGTTGCCATCGGCAAAACATGATTGCCGTCCACCATAACGATAAAGCTCGCTTCCTCGCCTTGCAGGAAATCTTCAATTACGACTCGCGCGCCTGCATTACCCATTTTGTTGCCCAACAACATATCGTCGATAGCAGCATGAGCTTCATCCAAAGTCATGGCGACAATCACGCCCTTACCGGCAGCCAAACCATCCGCTTTAATTACAATCGGCGCACCTTTTTGGTTGACGTAATCATGTGCTGCATCGGCATTTTCAAAGGTTTGGTATTGCGCAGTCGGAATCTTATATTTTGCCATAAATGCTTTAGCAAAATCTTTTGAACTCTCCAGTTGGGCCGCGTATTGAGTCGGGCCAAAAATCTTCAATCCGGCAGCACGGAAATCATTCACCACACCGGCAGCCAAAGGAGCTTCAGGACCGACTACGGTAAAGGCAATATTTTCATTACGGCAAAAATCAATCAAATCTTGATGCGCCGTCAACGCTATATTCTGCAGTTTAGGCTCAATTGCCGTTCCGGCATTACCAGGTGCAACAAAGACAGTTTCAACTTTAGACGACTGCGCCAATTTCCAAGCCAGTGCGTGTTCACGTCCACCATTACCAATAACGAGCAATTTCATACCATCTCCTTGAAGAATAGATGTTGTAAATAAAATTCAATTTATGGAATATTGTTCCATCTTGTATAGATGTTTCAAATTAAGAATAATATTGCACCAAGACAACCATACTCTAATTTCAAACAACTAAAGGAAAATCATGCAAAAACGTATTGACGAAATTCAAAGCAAATACCGCGAATGGTGCGAATTACTGCCGCAACTGGAAGCAGATATTGCCCGCTGGAAACATGCCGCAAGCCTCATGCAAGACATGGATGACTTCTATACCAACGAATACCAAGCATGCCATCAAGCCATTGAAGAAGTGGCAGATGTTGATTTGCGCACACAGGGCGAATACAGCATTATGAGCGAAGATGCCCTATGGAACGCACTGGGGGAATTTCATCAACTGGCTTGGGAACATCTGCGCTCAAGCGTAAATGCTTTAGACAGATACCAAGGCTAAAACATCAAAGGCCGTCTGAAACTTTTGATTTCTCAAATATGTTCAGACGACCTTTTATTCAAACGGCTTATCAGTATCTACTTCAATTTGGCGCGTATTTTTCCAAGCAGCAATACAAGCTTCATAATCAGCCAATGCTATTTTCACTGTCAACTTACAATCCAGCTGCAAATCCTGTTCCACAATATCGGCCTGATATTGTTTGGCAATCCGTATAGCCTCATTCAAAACAGGATATTCACATTTCAACCAAACTGTCTTTTCGACATTCTTTTCAACAACTTCTGCTATCGCCAATGCCTGAGCTGTCGATTCCTTATAAGCATGAATCAGACCGGGAACACCTAATAGCGTACCGCCAAAATAGCGTACAACCACAACCAACACATCCGTTACGCCGACAGAATCAATCTGTCCCAGAATAGGGCGGCCTGCACTTCCGGACGGTTCTCCATCATCGTTTGCGCGAAACTGCATTCCATCCACACCCAATCGATAGGCATAGCACCAATGTCGTGCCTTGTGATGTTCTTCCTTTAATGGGTCGAGATACTTCTTCACATCGGCCAAAGTGCGAATCGGATAGGCGTACGCGATGAAGCGGCTGCCTTTATCTTTAAATTCAGCCTGTGTCGGTGTGGTAATGGTTTTATAGGTCGTAATCATGCCAAAATATTTTCAGACGGCCTTTGTTATAAAAGGCCGTCTGAACGTTTCACGTGAAACATTAGTTTTTCAGTGCTTCAGTCAGTTGAGGCACAACTTCAAACAAATCACCAACCAAGCCGTAATCTGCCACATTGAAAATCGGAGCGTCAGCATCTTTGTTGATGGCAACAATTACTTTACTGTCCTGCATACCGGCAACGTGTTGGATGGCTCCGGAAATACCGATAGCAAAGTACAGTTGTGGCGCAACCACTTTACCGGTTTGACCGACTTGGGCATCGTTTGGTGCATACTCGGCATCCACTGCCGCACGGGAAGCACCAATCGCGGCACCCAAAACATCCGCCAATGGAGTCAACACTTCATTGAATTTTTCAGCACTGCCCAATGCACGGCCACCAGAAACAATCACTTTTGCCTGAGTCAATTCAGGGCGGTCAGACTGGGAAAGTTGACGGTTTACGAAACGGCTCAGTCTTTGAGCAGGTGTTGCCTCAACATTGACCACTTCTGCATTACCGCCTTGTCCGGCAGCATCAAATGCGGTTGCACGGAAAGTCAGCACCAGTTTTTCAGAATTGGATTGAACGGTTTCAAAAGCATTACCGGCATAAATCGGACGGACAAATGTCGAGTTATCCACAACTTCGGTTAAATCCGAAACTTGTGGCACATCCAATAGGGCAGCTACTCGGGGCAGAAGATTTTTACCAAACGCAGTTGCAGTCGCAGCCACATAGCGGTAATCCGCAGCCAATTTAACAACCAAAGGCGCCAATTCTTCTGCCAAACCTTCAGCGTAATAGGGTGCATCGACTACCAAAACTTTCGCTACGCCTGCAACCTGTTTCGCCTCTTCAACCACCGCAGCAACATTGCTGCCGGCAACCAATAAATCTACATTACCCAATTTAGCGGCAGCCGTGACCGCATGCAAAGTGGCAGGATTCAAATGTTGGTTATTATGTTCCGCAATAATCAATACGCTCATTTCATACTCCTTAGATCACTTTGGCTTCGTTTTTCAACTTTTCAACCAACCCGGCAACATCAGCCACTTTCACACCGGCTTGACGTGCTTTAGGTTCGGCAAATTTCACGGTATTCAAACGCGGAGAAATATCCACAGCCAAATCGGCAGGGCTTAATTTTTCCAAAGGCTTTTTCTTTGCCGCCATGATATTAGGAAGTTTGACAAAGCGTGGTTCGTTCAAACGCAAATCTGCACTGATGACCGCAGGCAGTTTCAATGCAACAGTCTCTTCGCCGCCGTCAATTTCACGAGTTACCAGTGCTTCTTCGCCTTCAATTTGCACTTTTGATGCAAAAGTACCTTGAGCCGCATTCAACAACGCCGCCAGCATTTGGGCAACTTGGTTGGCGTCATCGTCAATTGCCTGTTTACCCAGCAGTAAAATTTGCGGATTTTCTTTATCCGCAACAGCTTTCAGCAATTTCGCAACGACCAAAGGCTCCAACTTCGCATCAGTCTCAACATGAACCGCACGGTCGGCACCCATCGCCAAAGCAGTACGCAACGTCTCTTCACATTTTTTCTCGCCAAGAGAAACAGCAACAATCTCGCTTACTTTTCCAGCTTCTTTTAAACGGACAGCTTCTTCTACCGCAATTTCATCAAACGGGTTCATCGACATTTTGACATTACCGATATCCACATCGGAACCATCGGCTTTCACACGAACTTTGACGTTGTAGTCCACTACGCGCTTTACTGCGACCAGTGCTTTCATTCAATTCTCCTAAAAAGAATGTCCATTAAATCAAGCATACTGCTTTTGATAATACATTCTTTATATAAAATCCAATTCGGTTTTCACCAACATGATAAAACCAAATTTATATAAATCTTGGCAAATAGAGCGGAATTATATCATTTCTAAAGCATTTACTCAGAAAATAAATCCGACTCCCCCAGCAATTATTTACCATATGCTGCAACACAATCCATCAAGGTTTGATAAACCTCGTCAACATTTGGGATTTGAGCAATACCGCCTAAATTTTTTGCATAAGCCGAAACTTGAACGCCGGTCTTGGCCGGATCTGTATCTGTATAAATTCCTACAACAGGCTTTTCCAACGCATTGGCAAGATGCAACAGTCCAGTATCTACGCCAATAATACCCTCTGCGTTTTTCAATAAAAATGCAGCCTGTAATAAATTCATTTTGTCGCAAACCGAAGCAAACGGTAAATCGCTTGAAATCTGTTCGGCACGCATTTTTTCGGTTTCATTTCCCCACGGCAGATACACATTGCATTGTTGTTCTTCATTCAACTTTCTCAATAATGCACGCCAGTGTTCTACCGGCCATAATTTACTGTCGCGACTGGTCGCATGCAAAGCAACGTAATAAGGGAATTGCAAATTTTTCAGACGGCCTGATTCAGGAACCGACAAACCAAATACCTGCGTCTCAGGCATTGTATAACCAAATACTTGAGCGAATAATTCACGGTTTCGCCAGACCGCATTTTTGCCTTTCGGTACGGCAAATGTTTTACTGTACGCAAGGGCAGCCAAACTTTCACGCGCGCTGTGTTTATCCAAGCCGTAAATAGAGGATTTTGCCATTTTGGCAAAGCATGCACTTTTAATCAGTCCTTGGCTATCTAAAACAAAATCAAAAGATTCAGCCTGTAAATCCGTTTTCAGACGGCCTATTTCACGCCACGTTTCAGCCTGAAAAAGGTGTTTGCGCCATTGCCGCCATTTCATTACATGAACTTTTTTGACAAAAGGATGCAAGCGGGCAATATCTGCAAACCCTGCCTCACACAACCAATGGAGCTCCACCTCAGGACATTGTCGCGCCAAATCTTCAACTGCGGGCAACGTATGAATTAAATCGCCCATACTGGACAAGCGGACAAGTAAAATCTTCATATTTTGAAAAATGTTTCACGTGAAACAACAAAATTTTAAATATAATTTATTGATTATTAATATATTTTTTTATTTCTTCGGCGTTTTCTAAAATAACTGCCCCGGCAGAATGCATTTCCTGCCATGCAGATTCAACCGTTTCCGGAGCAATGCCGCGACAAGCCGCCTGATTGACGATGACTTTCCAAGCCCCGCCTTTAAGCAACTGTAAAACCGTTGTTTTCACACAATAATCCGTTGCCAAACCGCCAACAATGACTGTATCTGCATTTTGACAGCGCAACCATTCGATCAAGCCTGTACTGAGCTTTTCTTCAATATCGTGAAAACATGCGCCGTAAGGATGTAACTCAGGATCGACGCCTTTCCAAACACAATAATCGTATTCTTTGGCTGAAGGCAGGCCATCTAACAACTCATAGCCATATGTTCCAATCATCGCATGCGACACCCAAGTCAAATCCGCATCGAGCAAACCCGTCGGTTTCAACATATCAACAGGATTATCCACAAGCCATTTTGCCGCGGCATGATGCGCATCTTTCGTCATAACGCGTAAATCCGCCAATGCAGCTTGGGCATTGAGTTCATCCGCAATCAGATGACCTTCGGCAACAGGCAATTCTTTCGGGCACAAAGGCGTAAACGTTTTTTGTGCATCTACATCGATAGAAACAATCATGTATTAATTTAACCTATTGATTTTATTTTATATTATTTAAATTGAGCATTTATTACCAATGTACGGACATTTGGAATAAATGCTTTGCATTATAACAAATTACTACCGCAAAATGTGGGAAAACATCTGTGATATGATGAGAGTTTGCACAGAATATTTATCCACAAATTATGTCCTATTCGATTACGCCTATTGCAACCGTTCATTCCCCCTACAAACAAAAATTCGGCATTGCCCGCCAACCCGGTTTGGTTCCTGCAGCAGAAATTTGCATTGAACTCACTCCTGAATTTACCGCAGACAGCGTTCGGGGCTTGGAACACTTCGATTATGTGTGGATAAATTTTATTTTTCACGGCGTATTGAATGAAGGTTGGGCGCAAATGGTGCGTCCGCCACGGCTCGGAGGCAAACAAAAAATGGGCGTATTTGCCACGCGCAGCCCGCACCGCCCCAATCATCTCGGACTATCACTCTTAAAACTCGAACGCATCGAAACAGGCAAACCTGTCCGCATCTATTGCAGCGGTGCAGACCTATTGGACGGTACTCCTGTAGTGGATATCAAACCCTACATCCCGTTTGTCGAGGCCAAACCTGACGCATCATCAGGCTTTGTCAGCGGCAAACCTGAAGAATTGAACGTTGTCTGGGCAGAAAGTACGCTTGCGGAACATTTATCCACAGAAGAAAAACATCTCATTGAGCAAAGCATCGCCCAAGATCCTCGCCCTGCCTATCAAGATATTCCCGAACGGATTTATGTGATGAATATTGCGGATTATGAAGTGCAGTTTAGGATAGAAAACAAATGTGCCACAGTGATTAAACTATCCACAATCTGATTGCAAATTAAATCTCTCTACACACAAAAGGCCGTCTGAAATGTTCAGACGGCCTTTTAATTATCCACAGACTGATTGATTCAGCCCGTTATTTTTTAGATTTTGCTGGCAAAGAATTCCAAGGTACGAACCAATTGGCAAGTGTAAGACATTTCATTGTCGTACCAAGCAACAGTTTTCACCAATTGTTTGTCGCCAACTGTCATCACGCGGGTTTGAGTCGCATCGAAGAGTGAGCCGTATTCGATACCGATAACGTCGGAAGAAACGATTTGATCTTCAGTGTAGCCTAAAGTATCGTTGGCGGCAGCTTTCATAGCTGCATTGATTTCTTCTTTGGTAACAGGGCGTTCGAGAATAGAAACCAGTTCGGTCAAAGAGCCGGTGGCTACGGGAACACGTTGGGCAGAGCCATCAAGTTTGTCGTTCAACTCAGGGATAACCAAGCCGATGGCTTTAGCGGCACCGGTACTGTTCGGTACGATATTCAAGGCAGCGGCACGGGCGCGACGGAAGTCGCCTTTACGGTGTGGCGCGTCAAGGGTGTTTTGGTCGCCGGTATAAGCGTGAATGGTGGTCATCAGGCCTTCAACAATGCCGAACTCTTTTTGCAATACCGCAGCCATAGGGGCCAGACAGTTAGTCGTACAAGAAGCGGCTGAAATAACGGTTTCGCTGCCGTCCAAAATATCTTGGTTTACGCCATATACAACTGTTTTCACATCATTGCCGCCAGGGGCAGAAATCACAACTTTGCGCGCACCGGCACGGATATGGGCCTCAGCTTTAGTTTTATTGGTAAAGAAACCGGTACATTCGAGGACAACGTCCACACCCAGCTCGCCCCAAGGCAATTCTTCAGGATTAGGATTGGCAAATACTTTGATTTCTTTGCCGTTAACAACAATCGCATCATCTTTCAATTCGGCAGAGCCTTCAAAGCGGCCTTGAGTACTGTCGTATTTAAAGAGGTGTAGCAGCATATCGGCAGGAGTCAAGTCGTTAACAGCAACGACTTCGATACCTTGGGCTTTTTCAATTTGACGCAATGCCAGACGACCGATGCGGCCAAAACCATTAATCGCTACTTTAATACTCATTTTGCTACTCCTGTCAGTAGGGAAAGGGATAAATTTCAATAAGGGCTATTGTATCCTGAAATAAAACTACTACCTAGAATTACACGACGCTACTTTTAAAATGTTTGATTTAAATAAAAAAACCGTGAAATAGGTCGTCTGAAAATACAGATTGGTACGGTTTGCTCCCATATTTGGGGATAAATTCCGGCCTGTTTTCAAAATTAATATGTAATTATTTAAAAAAATGGTGATTATGATGAGTACGTCCCTATTTTGTGAATAACCTGATTACTGATTGTATAATCAAATTGTTGTATTCATTTAAAGGCTGCGTTCAAGTTTTGTTTTGTGTGAGAACAAAGTCGGATAATCTGTAATCGTTTGAATATTTCTGTGGATAAAATCAGATTTTTCCACTCGGATTACACGGCATATTGTGGATAATCTTACCGGTACAAAAGGTCGTCTGAAAAATCTATGGTTCTGAAACGCCTACATTAGCAAATACTATTAAAAATAATGGATTATTTTTTCCTTTTTATCGTATTATCCAAACATCAAACCAATGATTACTAAGGAGACGGTTTATGCTGCAACGAACTTTGGCAAAATCCATCAGCGTAACCGGCGTCGGATTGCATTCGGGCGAACGGGTCGCGCTGACCCTGCACCCCGCGCCTGAAAACAGTGGGATTTCCTTCCGCCGTACCGATTTGGACGGCGAAATGGGCGAAACCATCAAACTTACGCCTTACCTCATCAACGATACGCGCCTGTCGTCCACTATCGTTACCGATAAAGGTGTGCGCATCGGCACAATTGAACACATTATGTCGGCTCTGTCTGCCTATGGCATCGACAATGCCTTGATTGAATTGAACGCGCCTGAAATTCCGATTATGGACGGCTCCAGCCTGCCGTTTATTTACCTTTTACAAGATGCAGGCGTGGTAGATCAAAAAGCCCAAAAACGTTTTTTGAGAATCCTCAAACCCGTTGAAATCAAAGAAACCGGAAAATGGGTGCGCTTTACGCCTTATGACGGCTTTAAAGTTAATTTAACCATCGAATTTGACCATCCCGTATTCAACCGCAGCGCACCTACTTTCGAGATTGATTTTGCAGGAAAATCCTATATCGATGAGATTGCCCGCGCCCGTACCTTCGGCTTTATGCACGAAGTGGAAATGATGCGCGCCCACAATCTCGGACTGGGCGGCAATTTGAACAATGCCATCGTGATTGACGACATGGATGTTTTGAATCCGGAAGGTTTGCGCTATCCCGATGAATTTGTCCGCCACAAAATTCTTGATGCAATTGGCGATTTGTACATTGTCGGCCATCCGATTATCGGCGCATTTGAAGGTTACAAATCAGGTCATGCCATCAATAATGCGCTGTTGCGTGCCGTTTTGGCAGATGAAACCGCTTACGAATGGGTTGAGTTTGCCGATGACGAAGACTTGCCCACCGCTTTTCACGAGCTGCCGGCAGCCTGATAGAAAATAGATAACGCAGTCCAATGAAAAAGGCCGTCTGAACCTTTCAGACGGCCTAAATTATGTCGTTTTCCACAAATAATTATCCACATATTCATCTATTTTATCTTATTGAAAAATAAAAATATTAAAATTTAACTCCATTCTTATACACATCTTATCCATATATTTTCCCAAACTAAAAGGCCGTCTGAACAACTAGGTTTCAGACGGCCTTTGCATGTAAAACCGATAAAATCAATCGCCCATAACTTTGCCTTCACGGCGTGGGTCGGCGCCACCGAGCAAACCGTCTTTGCCGATTAAAATCCCTTGTACGCCGGAATTCAAATCGCGGATTTGGACTTTGTAGCCCAATTTTTCCAAGGCTGCCGCTTTGTCTGCCGCTGCGGTTTTTTCCTCGATTTCATACTGACTGCCACGATTGAGCATATTCGGCAGAGAGATTGCCGCCTGAATATCCATGCCCCAGTCGATATGCGCCACCAGCGTTTTGGCAACGAAACCGATAATGCGGCTGCCGCTCGGCGAACCGACCGCCATATAAGGTTTTCCGTCTTTCATCACAATGGTCGGCGCCATCGAAGAACGCGGACGTTTTCCACCGGCAACGCTGTTTGCCACCGTTTTACCGTCTTCTCCGACAGGGTTGAAAGCAAAATCGGTCAATTCATTGTTGAGCAGATAGCCGTTTGCCATCAGCCCCGAACCGAACGCATTTTCAATCGAAGTCGTCATCGATACAACGTTGCCGTCTTTATCCCCAACCACCAAATGGCTGGTGGACGGTAGCTCGACCGCCATGCCTTGCGCGTATTCCTTGCCGAACTTGCCTGCCTGAATAGTTTCCAACGCCTTGTCAGCTTTGCGGATTTCTTCGGCACGTGGTTTCAAATAAGCCTGAGAAATCATGGCGCGGGTCGGAACGTTCACAAACTTGGGATCGCCGACATAATAATCGCGGTCGGCAAAAGCAATCCGCGACGCATCGCCTATCCAGCGCCAACTGTGGATATTTTCCGCACCCAACGCCTTCATATCCTGATTTTGCAATACGCCCAAAATCTCGCCCAAAGCAATCGCGCCTGAACTTGGTGCGCCCATGCCGCAAACTTCGTATTCACGATAAGGCGCACAAACCGGTTGACGCTCGACGACGCGGTAGTTTTTCAAATCAGACAAACTGATTTTGCCAGGGTTATCCACAGCGCTGGTAACGGCACGGACAATATTCTGCGCCTGCACGCCCTGATAAAACGGCGCGCTGCCTTTTTCCGCCAACAGGCGAACGGAGCGGGCAAATTCAGGGTTTTTCAACACCGTTCCCGCTGCCAAAGGCTTGCCGTCGGGCAGAAAATACGCGGCGGTTTGCGGATAGCGTTTCAAAGGCTCCAAATTTTGCTCGATGGATTTCGCCATGCGCGGTGAAACGGTAAAGCCTTGTTCCGCCAAAGCAATCGGTTTGTCAAACAGGCTTGCCCAAGGCAATTTGCCGTAACGCTTGTGGACATCTTCCAGCAGCTTCGGAATCCCCGGCACACCGACCGAACGACCGCCGACCACTGCGTTCATAAAGCCCATCGGTTTGCCGTTTTCGTCCAAGAAAAGTTCCGGTGTTGCCGCTTTCGGCGCTGTTTCACGGGCATCAAACGTTGTCAGCTTTTTCGCCTTATTGTCCCAATACACCAAAAACGCACCGCCGCCCAATCCGGAAGACTGCGGCTCAACCAGTCCCAAAGTTGTTTGCATGGCAATCATCGCATCTATCGCGCTGCCGCCTCGCTTCAAAATTTCATAACCGGCTTCAGTTGCCAGCGGATTGGCAGACGCCGCCATATAATGCTTGGCGCGGATTAACTTCTGCTCCGTCAGCCCTGTTCCTTGCTCCGGCGCATGGTTATCCATAGATATGGAGGGCAGGGCAACTTGAGGCTTTTGAATCGGCTGTTGTGCACAAGCGGCCAAAATCAAAACGGATAACAAATTAATACTAAAGGAAAACTTCATATACACACCCTTATTAAAATATTTTCAGACGGCCTTTTTCCAACTTAAACAAAAGGAAATATGAAAATAGCTTGAAATAAAAAACCATTTGACTATTTCTCTAGTCAATCAGTTCCAATTGGAGAAGTATAAAACAAGCTAAGATTGTGCACAGGCAAAAAGTTACCCACAGGATAAAGCAGCAGGAAAATTTTATCCACATCTGCAAACAAGGCCGACTTTACTTTATCCTCATCAAAAAATATCAGCTAAGTATTTGAAAATTTTTTGTAATCAAAGTTATCAACAATCTGGAGCAGCACTCAATATCATCTTCTATTTATTATTTAAAATCTAATTTATAGTTTGTTTTCCCAAAGGAAAAGGCCGTCTGAAACGTAAAGGCATCTTTTCAAAAAATTAAAAAGTTAAGGATTGTTAAAAAGTTGTAAATCAGCTAGAGTTACGGCTGATAAATTAAATTAATAATGGAGCTTCCATCAATGAAAGGCGATATCGGCGTCATCGGCTTGGCTGTTATGGGTCAAAACTTGATTTTGAATATGAACGATCGCGGTTTCAAAGTCGTGGCGTACAACCGGACCACCGCTAAAGTAGACGATTTTCTCAACGGCGCAGCCAAAGGCACCAACATTATCGGTGCCTATTCATTGCAAGATTTAGTGGATAAATTGGAAAAACCGCGCAAAATCATGATGATGGTACGCGCAGGTTCTGTCGTTGACGACTTTATCGAGCAACTTGTCCCGCTTTTGGAACAAGGCGACATTATTATTGACGGCGGCAATGCCAACTATCCTGATTCCACCCGCCGTACACACGAGCTGGCGGCAAAAGGCATCCGCTTCATCGGCGCGGGCGTTTCCGGTGGCGAAGAAGGCGCGCGTCACGGCCCTTCTATCATGCCCGGCGGCGACGAAGCTGCATGGCCTGCCGTTAAACCGATTTTCCAAGCCATCTCCGCCAAAACTCCTCAAGGCGAGCCTTGCTGCGACTGGGTCGGCCGCGACGGCGCGGGCCACTTCGTCAAAATGGTGCACAACGGCATCGAATACGGCGACATGCAGTTGATTTGTGAAGCGTACCAATTTATGAAAGATGGTTTGGGCCTGTCTTATGATGAAATGCACCAAATCTTCAACGAGTGGAACAAAACCGAACTGGATTCTTATCTGGTCGAAATTACCGCCGCGATTTTGGGTTACAGAGATAAAAACGGCGAACCTTTGGTTGAAAAAATCCTCGATACCGCAGGTCAAAAAGGTACAGGCAAATGGACTGGCATCAATGCCCTCGATTTGGGTATTCCGTTGACCCTGATTTCCGAAGCCGTATTTGCACGTTGCGTGTCCGCGTTTAAAGACCAACGCACCCAAGCAAACAGCCTGTTTGGCAAAACCATTACCCCGATTGAAGGCGATAAAGCCGCATGGGTGGATGCTTTGCGCCAAGCCCTGTTGGCATCCAAAATCATCTCCTACGCACAAGGCTTCATGCTCATCCGCGAAGCCAGCGAAAACAACGATTGGGCATTGAACTACGGCAACACCGCCCTTCTGTGGCGCGAAGGCTGCATCATCCGCAGCGCATTCTTGGGCAACATCCGCGACGCATACGAAGCCAATCCTGATTTGGTCTTCTTGGGTTCCGATCCTTATTTCAAAGGCGTGTTGGAAACCTGTCTGCCTGCATGGCGTAAAGTGGTGGCCAAAGCGATCGAGTGCGGTATTCCGATGCCTTGTATGGCTTCCGCCATTACCTTCCTTGACGGCTACACTTCCGAGCGTCTGCCGGCCAACCTGCTGCAAGCACAACGCGACTACTTCGGCGCGCACACTTACGAGCGTACCGACAAACCGCGCGGCGAGTTCTTCCATACCAACTGGACAGGTAAGGGCGGCGATACCGCTTCAACCACATACGATATCTAATTTGCCCGGGCAAACAAAAGGCCGTCTGAGTATTTCAGACGGCCTTTTTATAGGGTTATCCACAATGAAGAATGAAACGATTTAAAGCATTTGATAGATAACTTTATGAAATAAATAAGGATTAATAAAGGCCGTCTGAATATTTCAGACGGCCTTTAAAATTGTTCACAACCTTATCAACAGGTTTTCCATAGGTTAAACCAGATTTTGCGGATTGCCGGCCACGAAGCGGTTGATGTTGTCCAAAAGGATGTCAAACAGGCGGTTGGCGGCCTCTTGGCTTGCCCATGCAATGTGTGGCGTGACGATGAGGTTGGGCAGTCGGGCTTTCAGCAGAGGGTTGCCGTCGCGCGGCGGCTCTTGTGTTAACACGTCAAAACCTGCCCCGCCGATTTGGCCGTATTTCAACGCTGCAACCAAAGCGGCTTCATCAACCAAGCCGCCGCGTCCGCAGTTGATGAGGATGGCGCCGGGTTTCATTTGCTGCAATTCGGCTTCGCCTATCATATTGGCCGTTTGCGGCGTGAGTGGGCAATTAAGCGATACGACATCGGCGGAGCGGATGGCTTCGTCAAAGGAAACATAGTCGTCGCGGACGCTTTGGGCATTTTTATGTTCGGCGAACACGACATTCATTTTGAAAGCCTGAGCATAAGTTGCCAGCGTTTTACCGATATTGCCGCGACCGAAAATCGCCAGCGTTTTGCCGTTTAAATCACGCATCGGTGCGCCGAGGTGGCAGAAAAACGGCGAGTTTTCCCACAAGCCTGCCGCAACGTCGCGCTGATAGGCAGGCAGGTTGCGCATCAGGGTAATCATCATCATAAACGCGTGTTCCGCCACGGATTCATTGCCGTAAGCGCGGATATTGCACACTGCCGTGCCGTTTTGTTTGGCAGCCTCAACGTCCACATTGTTGACGCCTGTCGCCGTAACGGCAACCAGCTTGAGTTGTGGATTTTCGGCAAATGCTTGGGCGGAAATCACGACTTTGTTGGTAATCACAATGTCTGCGCCGCGGATACGCTCCAGTGTTTCGTGCGCTTCGGTTGTGCCGTAGCTGCTCAATGTATGTGGAAAATCAAAGTCAAACGGGCGGTTGACGAGGGTATCGCGGTCGAGGACGACAATATGGAGCGGGTTCATAAAATTCCTATCAGAAATAAAATATCGATTTATAAAATCTAAATCAGGATAAAGGATTTAAAATATACGCGTTAGTTGATAATAATTATTATGTAGCGATTAAAACATCAATGTATCAGGAAAACAGCATGATTAAAACCATTACATTTGCTATTTTGCATTTCAGCGTCGCATTTAGTGTCGCCTATATTCTGACCGGCAGTATCGGCGTTTCCAGCGCGGTGGCTTTGGTTGAACCCATCGTCAATACCGTTGTCTTTTATTTTCATGAGAAAGCGTGGAACCGCTACGAGAAAAACAAATCCGACAAGCAAAAGTTGTGGGTGCCTCTGCATCAGTGCGGCTAAAGTTTCAGACGGCCTTTTGCTTGATTAAAACCGATTATGCTTTTGCGGCTCGTCCATCACCATAAAAATGCCAAACCCTAAAATAGAGTAAGACTTTACGAAGGCTTCATGAAGGTAAAAATGCTAAAATACGCTATTCTTGCAAACCCATTCAGACGGCCTCAATGCTCACCGATTTAGAAAAAAACGCCATCCGCGACCATTACCAAAACATCGGCAAAAACCTGCCCGGTTTCCGTCCGCGCGCTTCGCAGCGGGAAATGATTGCGGCGATTGCCAACGCTTTTTCGCGGACGTTGACGCGTGAAGAAGGTGAAGAAGCGCCTAAACGCGAGGGCGAGAGCATTGCTGTAATTGAAGGGCCGACCGGCGTGGGTAAATCGTTGGCCTACCTTTTAGCCGGCGGCATCATGGCGCAAACGCGCGGCAAACGGTTGATTGTCAGCAGCGCAACGGTGGCTTTGCAGGAGCAGTTGGTTGACCGCGATTTGCCGTTTCTGGTCGAAAAAAGCGGTTTGGAGCTGACCTTTGCGCTTGCCAAAGGGCGCGGCCGTTATCTTTGCCCCTACAAACTCTATCAACTGACGCAAAACAACGCCCAGCAAAACCTGCTTGGTTTTGAAGCGCCGGAAGTGTTGTGGGACAGCAAACCCAAGCCGGAAGAATTGAACCTGCTGCGCGACATTGCCGATGAATTTTCCGCCCGCCGTTTTAATGGCGACCGCGATGCTTGGCCGGAAAAAATCGATGACGCGATTTGGCTCAAAGTTACCAACGACCGCCACGGCTGCCTGAAATCCGCCTGTCCCAACCGTGCGGAATGTCCGTTTTACCTGGCGCGCGATGTCTTGGAAACCGTCGATGTCGTCGTTGCCAACCACGATCTTCTGCTTGCCGACATCAGCATGGGCGGCGGCGTGATTCTGCCTGCGCCCGAAAACAGTTTCTATTGCATAGACGAAGCGCACCACCTGCCCAAAAAAGCTCTCAGCCGCTTTGCCGCCGAACATTCATGGAATATTGCCGTTTGGACGCTGGAAAAACTGCCGCAGCTGACCGGCAAAATTGCCGCGCTTACCGATAAAGCCGAACTTGCCAACCTTGCCGACGAAGCTGCCACATCTTTGCTCGACAGTTTGCACGAATGGCAGTTCCATTTGGCGGAAGAGCCGTCTTTAAGTCTGGGGTCGTCTGAAAATGACAGGCGGAAACACAACGAACCGACTTGGTTGTGGGAAGACGGCAAAATCCCCGAAGACCTGGAAACCACAGTTTCCAATACGGCCATTGCTGCACGCAGCCTGCTCAAACACGTTGTCGGGCTGAACGATGCGCTTTCCGCCGCGCGCCGCGAAAAAGAGCAGGACGGCGCGCTCCTCGACCGCCTGACCAGCGAGTTCGGCCTTTTTATCGCCCGTATCGAACAAATCAGCGCGGTTTGGGATTTGCTCTCCACCGTTCCCATTGAAGGCGAAGAGCCGTTGGCGAAATGGATAACCCGCCGTGCCGACGACAAAAACGACTACATTTTCAACGCCAGCCCCATCAGCAGCGCATCCCACCTTGCCAACAGCCTGTGGCGGCGTGCGGCAGGCGCGGTGTTGACTTCGGCCACCCTGCAATCGCTCGGCAGCTTCAACCTGATTTTGCGCCAAACCGGCCTGCTGTGGCTGCCCGAAACCACCACGCTTGCATTGGAAAGTCCGTTTAATTTCGATACGCAAGGCGAGCTGTATATTCCGCCGGTTCATGCCAGCCCCAAAGACCCTGATGCGCATACGGCCGCCATTGTCGAATGGTTGCCGAAGCTGGTTTCGCCGGTTGAAGCCATCGGTACGCTGGTGCTGTTTTCCTCGCGCAAGCAAATGCAGGATGTCGCCTTACGACTGCCTGACGAATACTTGCCGCTTCTGCTTGTACAAGGCGAGTTGCCCAAGACTGTCCTGTTGCAAAGGCACCATCAAGCCATTGCCGAAGGCAAAGCCAGCATTATTTTTGGCCTCGACAGTTTTGCCGAAGGCCTCGATCTGCCCGGCACGGCCTGCGTGCAAGTTATCATTGCCAAGCTACCGTTTGCCATGCCGGATAATCCCATCGAGAAAACCCAAAACCGTTGGATTGAACAACGCGGCGGCAATCCTTTTATCGAAATTACGGTGCCTGAAGCCAGCATCAAATTAATCCAAGCCGTCGGCCGCCTTATCCGTACCGAACAGGATTACGGCCGCGTGACCATTCTCGACAACCGCGTCAAAACGCAACGCTACGGCCAGCAATTATTGGCCTGTTTGCCGCCGTTTAAGCGGATAGGGTAGTTGTGGATTGTTCAAAAGGCAAAGGCCGTCTGAAACCAAATGTTCAGACGGCCTTTTATTCAAGCTATAAATCCAATTTCATGACGGATACGGTTTCCCCGTTGTGCCAAGTCTGCGTGATTTCTTTCCAGCCGAACTTTTCATACACGGCCTGCATATCCGGCGTATAGAGAAACAGATGCGGCAAACCCAGTTCGCATGCTTTATCCAGGCAAAACGAAACCAGCTGCCTGCCTACGCCCAAACCGCGAAACTGCGGCAAAACGAATACATCGCCCAGCCAATATTCGTATTCGGGAAAACATGCCATATCAAACCGCTTCAATGCCGCCGAACCCATCAGCCGCCCTTCGTTATCCACAGCCGCAAACGCCAGCGGCAAGTTATCCCCATCGAGGCACTGCGCGTAATACGCACGGATTTTGTCCAGAGACGACCACGGCTCAAAATCGTGCCATTCCTCAAACAGCGCGAGGGCTAAAGGCTCGACAAATTCAGGCTTCAGACGGCATATGTTCATATCAGGTCCTCTTGTTGTACCGCATAGGGATAGTTTTCACAGTATAGGCCGTCTGAAAGGTTAACACATCTTAAAAAATCAGCGTAAAACACGATAAACTCGCCGCCAGCCCCATTCAAATCACTTATAATTCTGCCCATACCGCACACAAACAAAAGAAGAACACCATGGCCAAGAAATTTCCCATTTTCCCGAAAAATCCCGAGCGTATCTGCTGGGGTTGCGACAAATACTGCAAAGAAGACGATTTGCAATGCGGCAACGGTTGCGAACGCATCCAACATCCAATCGAGTTGGACGGCCGCGACTGGTATAAAAAAGGCGACTGGAGCAATTTGTTGAGTGAAGAGCAGCAAATCGAACTTGGACTGAAAGAAGCGCCCAAGCCGGCCAAACCGCATATCAAGCTGCCTTTGAAAAACAAAACGGCTTAAACGGAATGCCGTAAACAAATGAAATAAAAAGGCCGTCTGAAACCTGAAAAACAGGGTTTCAGACGGCCTTTGCGTTGTCGGATTATGCCTTCACATAATGCACAAACGCGTATTCGATGCCTTTGGCGGAAACATGGTTTTCCCGAGAGGTTTCTTGCCATGTTTCTGTGGAAAACTCAGGAAAAAACGCATCGCCGTCCACATCCAAACCGACTTCGGTCAAACGCAAATCCGTGGCAATCAGCAGGGCTTGTGCATAAATTTGCGCGCCGCCCATGATGATGACTTCTTCAGCCCCCTGACACAAAGCCAGCGCATCTTCCAAAGAAGCCGCCGTTTGCGCGCCTTCGGCTTGATAATCTTGGCGGGTAATGACGATATTTTGACGGCCGGGCAGCGGCTTGCGCGGCAGCGACTCCCATGTTTTGCGGCCCATAATGACGGGTTTGCCGGTGGTGTAGGATTTGAAAAAGGCAAAATCCTCGGGCAAATGCCAAGGCATGGTGTTGTTGATGCCGATACAGCGGCGGGTGGCGTAGGCGGCGATAAGGGTGATTTTCGGCATGATGAAATCCGTTTGCAAAATAAAATGATTATAGCGGAATGGATACTGGATTAACGGAATATCCGTTGTTTTAAAAATGTTTCAATATTTATAAAATCAATATTCAAAATACTTAATTTTGACAAAAATCATTTATTGTTCATTTTTTTAGGTATATAATAAATATCATACCAAATAAAAAGGAAAGGAAAAAATGATGAGAACTTTTCATGTTTCTGCTTTGACTGCTTCCCTGTCTTTGATGTTGGCTGCCTGCGGCGGCGCAACAAGCGGCTTGTCGAATGCCGTGACCGAACCGCTCAATCCGCATCCGAAAGGCGTGTTGTCCATTGAATTGAACGAATCCGTCCCTGAAAACGGTACGTTGGAGCTGACGGCCAACGGTAAAACGCAAACCCTGCAAAAAGGCGGCAAACTCGATACCGGCTTTTTGAAAACCGATAAAGTGTCCTCTTACGACTACGCCCAAAAAATTAAGGTAAAAGGCCAAGTCATCACTTTGGAAACGGGCGACTTCCAAGTGTATAAACAAAATTATTCCGCTGTTGCCGCGCGTTACGCCAAACAAAAAGCCGATGACGCGGGCAAGCTGCAAAACCTCGATACATACACATTCACCGTCGGCGAAGTCCAAGGCGATGAAACCGCTTACCGCAATTTGCCCAAACAAGGCAGCTATCAGTATTCGGGCATTGCGTTTAACGGCGACGACCGCAGCGGCCGTCTGAAATACACCGTCGATTTCGATAAAAAACAAGGTTACGGCAAAATCAGCAGCATGGCTTCCCACAATAATGTCGACCTGCTTGCCGCAGGTATTGCCAATAACAATGGCAAAGCCGCCATCAGCGGTAAAACCAGTTTGAACGGTATCGAAAACGGCCGTTACGATTTGAAACTCTTCGGCCCGCAGGCTGAAGAAATTGCCGGTAAGGCGCAAATCAAAGTTGACGACTCCACCAAAGAAATTGGTTTGGCCGGTAAGAAAGAATAGGAAACAAGGCCGTCTGAAAGGTTCAGACGGCCTTGTTGTGACAAAAAAAGCAACGGCTCAAACCGTTGCTTTTTTCATGCCAACCTAAATTACAGGCTGCCCAAGATAATGCGCAATACGCGGCGCAACGGCTCGGCAGCGCCCCACAAGAGTTGGTCGCCGACGGTGAATGCGCTGATGTATTCGCCGCCCATCTCCAGTTTGCGGATACGGCCGACAGGAACAGACAGCGTGCCGGTAACTTTGGCAGGAGTCAGCTCGTGAATGCTGGCTTCTTTTTCGTTAGGGATGACTTTCACCCAATCGTTTGCACCTGCCAAGATGGCTTCGATTTCAGAAACAGGCAGGTCTTTTTTCAGCTTCAGGGTGAGGGCTTGGCTGTGGCAGCGCATAGAGCCGATGCGCACGCACAAGCCGTCGATTACGGTCGGATTGTCGCTGCGGCCGAGGATTTTGTTGGTTTCCACACCACCCTTCCATTCTTCTTTGGACTGGCCGTTGCCCAAGTCCACGTCAATCCACGGAATCAGGCTGCCGGCGAGCGGTACGCCGAAGTTGGCTTTCGGATAGTCTTCGCTGCGCAGGAAATCGGACACTTTGCGGTCGATGTCGAGAATCGCGCTGGAAGGATCGGCAAGCTCGTCTGCCACTTTGGCGTGAATCGCGCCCATGCCGCTGATGAGTTCGCGCATGTTTTTCGCACCCGCGCCGGAAGCGGCTTGATAGGTCATGCTGGTTGCCCATTCGACCAAATCGTTTTGGAACAAACCGCCCAAAGCCATCAGCATCAGGGAAACGGTACAGTTGCCGCCGATGTAGTTTTTCACGCCGTTTTTGAGACCATTGTCGATGACGTTGCGGTTGACAGGGTCGAGGACGATAATCGCATCGTCTTTCATGCGCAGGGAAGAAGCCGCGTCAACCCAGTAGCCGTTCCAGCTGCTGTCACGCAGGGGTTGGAAGACGGATTTGGTGTAATCGCCACCCTGACAGGTAACGATGATGTCCATTTTTGCCAATTCGGCAACATCGTTGGCATCCAACAATGTTTTGGCTGCCTGACCGAAATCAGGGGCCGCGCCGCCGACGTTGGAAGTGGTAAAGAAAAACGCTTCGGGAATGTGGGCGAAGTCGTTTTCTTCTTTCATACGCTGCATTAAAACAGAGCCGACCATACCGCGCCAGCCGACGAAACCTACTTTCATGTGCTACTCCTTGAGAAGAAAATCCTGATAAGTTTTATAGTGCATTAACAAAAATCGGAATGGTATCGCCTGCCGCTTTGTTCAGATTTTTGTTAACCCACTATAACAAAGGGGAAAACAAGTGTTTTAACGCCGTCTGCGGAAAATGTAAAGGTTTTTATCGAAATTTTTTAGAATGATGGAAAAATAGGTTAAGATGGCAATGAAATTGCATCTCATTAAATAGCACAGAGGAAGATTAAATGAGCGAAATCAATTTGTCGGATTTGCCTAAAACGGAAATAGTGGATGTCCATATTGCTTCAGTATGGTCACGGGTCGCGGCATATTTGTTGAATTATTTATTTAATGTAATTATTTTTTTACCCTATTATTATATTTTATATACTGAGACAGCAGCAATTGCCAAGCAGAAAAATATTGCTTTTACACAAGAGCTTATAATAAGTGTCAGCGAGCGGGCCGATATGACACAGATGCTAGGATTGACCTCTATCGTATATTTAATTGTCGGTATTGTTCAGCTTTATTATATGAGCCGCTATGGTCAATCCTTGGGTAAAAAGATCATGCGTATTCGAGTATTGAAAAGCAATGGCAGCAATCCGGGTTTTCTTGGTACGGTGTTAGTACGAGAATTAGCATGGGGCTTGATTGTACTTGTCATCTTGATTTCTGCATACTTTGTATTAAAAGTAAACATTTTAATTTGTTCCCTACTGATTTTACTGATCAACTTCATCATGCTCTTTTCCGTCAAACGCGACCGCCGTACGCTCTACGATATGCTGGCCGATACGGTTGTCGTCAAATTGCCGCCGCGCCGATAAATGGCTTTTTTGTGTTAAAATCAGCACTTTCCAACATAGGCCGTCTGAAAAATAGCTTTCAGACGGCCTTTCGACACGTTATTGATTCCATGAAAAAACACCTGTACCGCATTACGCTCGTCAGCATTGCCGCAGCCATTCTTGCTGCCTGTCCGAGCAAAAGCATTAAAAACCTTCCCGAAACCGGCACCAGCGTTATCAAAGGCCCTGACCGCCCCACCGGTACGCCTGATCCCATCGGTACGACTGTGAGCGGAGGAGGAGCAAACTACACCGTTGTTTCCTACAACGAACTGCCACACTGGAACACCCAACACTTCGCCCAAAGCCTGCAATCTTTCCGCTTAGGCTGTGAAAAACTCAAAAACCGCCAAGGCTGGCAGGACGTTTGTATCCAAGCCATGCAAACGCCGGCGCACCATTTCCAAGCCAAGCACTTCTTTGAACGCTATTTCACCGCATGGCGCGTTGACAATGGCGGTAATCCTGCCGGCACCATTACCGGCTATTACGAACCGGTCCTGCACGGCGACGACAAATCCACAAGCCAATCCCGTTTCCCTATTTACGGCATTCCGAACGATTTTGTTTCTGTTCCGCTGGCTACAAACTTGAGAGGCAGCAAAGCCACCGTCCGCATCCGCCAAACCGGTCAAAACAGCGGCGTCATCGACAATAGCGGCACATACACGGCCGATTTGTCCAGATTCCCGATTACAGCACGCAGCACTGCGTTGAAAGGCCGTTTTGAAGGCAGCCGTTTCGTTCCTTACTACACCCGCAGCCAAATCAACGGCGGCGCGCTTAACGGCAAAGCGCTGATTTTGGGTTACGCAGATGATCCGGTCGAACTTTTCTTTATGCACATTCAAGGTTCAGGTCGTCTGAAAACGCCGTCCGGTAAATACATCCGTGTCGGATTTGCCGATAAAAACGAACATCCGTATGTTTCCATTGGCCGCTATATGGCGGACAAAGGCTATCTGCCGCTGGGTCAGACCAGCATGCAGGGCATCAAGGCCTATATGAAGCAAAACCCCGGCCGCCTTGCCGAAGTTTTGGGACAAAACCCAAGCTACGTCTTCTTCCGCGAGCTGACCGGCAGCAGTGATTCCGGCCCGGTGGGCGCATTGGGTACGCCATTGATGGGCGAATACGCCGGTGCCATCGACCGTCACTACATCACGCTTGGCGCACCATTATTTGTCGCCACTGCCCACCCGACCACTAAAAAAGCCCTCAACCGCCTGATTATGGCGCAAGATACCGGCAGCGCGATTAAAGGCGCGGTCCGTGTGGATTATTTCTGGGGATATGGCGACGAAGCAGGCGAAGTGGCCGGCAAAATGAAAACCACCGGCTATGTATGGCAGCTTCTGCCCAACGGCATGAAACCGGAATACCGTCCATAAACAGCGGTTTAAAAAAAAGGCCGTCTGAAACCAAGATTCAGGTTTCAGACGGCCTTTTTATTTCTATAAAAATGCGGTAGGTTTTTAAAACCTGCCGCGGTATGGGGGCATACAGCTCGGACGGTAAGCCGGGTTCTGTCGCGGACAGTCATTCCTCTAGGCACATCATTGCTGGTGTGCTCAAGCAACCTACCCGAACGCTCGGCGAGCAGCGTCATCGCGTTCTGTTTGGTCTTGCTCCGAATGGGGTTTAGCCTGCTGCGCTTTGTTACCAAATGCACGGTGCGCTCTTACCGCACCTTTTCACCCTTACCTGTTTTGCCCGAAGGCAATCATCGGCGGTATTGCTTTCTGTTCCACTTTCCGTCGCGTTGCCGCGCCCGGCCGTTAGCCGGCATTCTGCTCTATGGAGCCCGGACTTTCCTCCCCGTATGCCTTACGCGATACGCGGCGACTGTCTGTCCGACCTGTATGAGTCGCGGATTATAGCACAGTCGCCATAAGGTTCAGACGGCCTGATATTTATTTTTTCTTTTTAAATGCTATCTCGGTTAAACCCAATTCCTGTGCTTTTTTGCGGACTGCGGATTCGGGCATTTCGCGTGCCAGGCGGCTGGTGCAGTATTCGGTCATGGTGGTGGCGCAGGCTTTGAAGTTGCCGGTAAAGTCGCTGGCGGCACTCAAAAACGGGATAAGGCGGCCGGCCATGATTTCTTCGGCCGGTGCGTCTGTTTGGGCGGATACGCGTCCGGACTCGACCGCCGAGAAAATTTGTTCGGTAAAGCGTCGGGCGAAGTTTTCTTCTGTTTGGCAGTCTTGGAATGCGGTGTTTTCGTGTTGGCAGACAAGGGTAACTTCGCCTTGAGCTTCTTGCAGCGGTTCGGCCAAATCGAGTTTGAGGGTTTGCTTGTCGGTTTGCAGCCAGGCGGTGCGGCCTTGGGTTTTGATGATTTTGCCGTAAACGCCGATGGCATCGTTTTGGGGGATGTTTTTCTGTTCGGCAAGTTGTTGGGCCGAGAATAAGGGGGCTTGTTCGGCAAATGCGCCGCCGGTTTCGTGTTTGAAGTAGGCGGCGAGGTCTTGTTTGATGAAGGCTTGGGTCAGTAGTTTTTCGCCTTCGGTCAGGCGGTGTGCAAAGCCGTGTGTTTTTGGGGAGGATGCGGCATCTGTGGTCTTGGTGTCCGGTGTGCAGGCGCTTAGGAATAAAAGCAGGGGAAGGATGTATTTCATGGTTGGTCTCTCAACAGGCTGTCTGAACATATGGTTTCAAACGGTCAGCGTTGTTTATCGATAATGATAAACCCGGCGCGGATAGACGGGATAAGCCGGATGGTTGTGAACGGGCTGGCTGTCTTGGTAAATGACGGTCGTTCCCGGCGGGGCGTTGATGGTTACGGTTTTGTTGATGGTGGTTTGCGAGTGGACGGGCAGGTCCAAGACGGCGGTGCGCCCATACGGAGTCTCGGTATAGACGCACGCGCTCAGCAAGAGGGTGACGCTCAGTGCCAATGCCTTCATGTTTCAGACGGCCTTATTTGAGCAGGTTTTTCAAGGCCAGGCGCACGCCTTCGCCGACTTCCGTACCTTTGGGAATGCCTTTGGTGGCGGCTTTGGCTTCGCGTTCGTTGTATCCGAGGGCAAGCAGGGTGTTGATGATGTCTTGGCTTTCGTCGGCAACGGCAGCAGGGGCAAACAGGCCGTCTGAAACGGTATGGGATACAAGTTTGCCGCGCAGTTCCAACACCATGCGTTCGGCGGTTTTCTTGCCGATGCCGGGGGCGGAGGAGAGGCGTTTGACGTCTTCTTCGGCAATGGCTTGCGCCAGCTCGTCGGCATTCATGGCCGACAAAATGCCCAATGCGGTTTTGGCACCAATGCCGCTGACTTTGACCAGTTGGCGGAAGGTGGCGCGTTCCTCGGCTGAGGCGAAACCAAACAGCAAATGCGCGTCTTCGCGGACGACCAGCTGGGTGTAGAGATGGACGGCTTCACCAACGGAGGGCAGGTTGTAGAAAGTCTGCATGGAAACGTCGGCTTCATAACCGACGCCGTTGACGTCGATAACGACCTGCGGCGGATTTTTCTCAATCAATTTGCCTGTAAGCCTGCTGATCATGGTGTTCCCCTGTGATTAAAAAAGGCCGTCTGAAACCTTGCAATCGGGTTTCAGACGGCCTTGTATTGTATCAAACTTCAGCGGTAACGCGGACGAAATCAGATGGCGGATGCCAGGTTCAGATGACGGGCGCGTTCGCCTGCTTCGGCGGCACGTTCTTGGCTGCTGAACGGACCCATTTTGACAACGTATTCGTAGTTGCGTTTTTCAAGCATGATTTTGCTGTCGGATGGTAGGTTTTGTGCGGTTTGGTTCAAATAAGCCTGCGCTTCGCGTTGGGTACCGAAGGATTTCAAATCAACAAAAAATTCTTTGTTGTTTGGGGAAATAATGGTTTGAGCGGCGGTTTGGCCGGGGATGATTTGTTCAACTTTGACGTTGGCCGAGCCTTGGTTGATGAAACCTAATTGTTGGGCGGCGGCTTTGGAAACATCGATGACGCGGTTGCCGTGGAAAGGGCCGCGGTCGTTGACACGGACGATGACGCTTTTGCCGTTTTGCATATTGGTCACGCGTGCGTAGCTGGGAATAGGGAGGGTTTTGTGGGCGGCGGAGAGGGCGTTCATATTGTAACGCTCGCCGCTGGAAGTTTTACGGCCGTGGAATTGGTTGCCGTACCATGAGGCTTTGCCGGTTTGGCTGAAAGAGGAAACTTTGGTCAGCGGCGTGTAGCGTTTGCCGGCAACTTTGTAACTGCGATTGGCAGAAGGATGCAGTTTTTCGACTCGGACCACACTGTCGGCGACGGCGGTATTGATGGAAAGGACGCCGATGGTAGCGGCGGCTAAGGAAAGGAGGGTTTTTTTAGTAAAAGTCAAAACGGGTTCCGTTCTTGAGTTGATAACGCAGCGGTTTCAGACGGCCTGTTATACGCCGCCGGCAAAACCGTTTTGTCGCCATGCTTCAAACAGAATGACGGCGACGGTATTGGAAAGATTCATGCTCCTGCTGTCGGGCATCATCGGCAGGCGGATTTTTTGTCCGGCAGGCAGGCTGTCGAGAACTTCGGCAGGCAGACCGCGTGTTTCGGGACCAAACAGCAACACATCGCCTTCACGGAAGGAAACTTCGTCGGGGCGGGTGGAGCCTTTGGTGGTCAGCGCGAAAATGCGGCGACCTTCGAGTGCCTTGAGGCAGTCTTCGAAATTCTCATGTACCGTCAGTTTGGCAAACTCGTGATAATCCAAACCCGCGCGTTTCATTTTGGACGAATCCAGAGGGAAACCAAGCGGCTTGACCAAGTGCAAATCAGCACCGGTATTGGCGCACAGGCGGATGATATTGCCCGTATTGGGCGGGATTTCGGGTTGGTACAAAACTATGGTAAACATATAAATCAATCACTTATAGAGTGGCATAATGCCGAAATGTTCCATGGGTGTCAAAAACTTTAAGCTATTTTTTCATTGGCGGCCGTGCCAAACTCCAGCAAAAAATCTTACCTGCGCCTGATTTTTTCAGCGTTTTCGCCAATTCGTTTAAAGTCGAGCCGGTGGTAAAGACATCATCAATTAACAGAATATTACACGCCTTCGGTAATTCGGCTTTGATTTTAAATGCATTCTTGATATTTCGCAGACGTTCGCCGCTTTTCAGCGTACTTTGCGGCTCGCCATGCCGTCTGAAAACCGCGTGGCGCGGCAGCAGCGTCCAGCCGTAGCGTTTTGCCAAAATATCCGTCAATACCTCGCTTTGGTTGAATCCGCGCTTGAGCCGCCGCTCTTTGCTCAAAGGCATGGGCAGGACGAAATCGAAGTGTTCCGTCGCCAGCCAGTCCGGTGCGTTTTGGCACATTAAATCAGCCAACGGCCGGCTCATACCCAAATCGGCCAAGTGTTTCAGCTCGCGTATCATGCTGCTGACGGGCGGTTCGTAGTACAGCGAGGCCCACATTCTATCAAATGCAGGCGGCTTTTTCTGACAACTGCCGCACACTGCCCCGCCCGCGATATGGCGGAAACACAAAGGGCAGCTTTGTGCCGCGTCGATAAAATATTCCGTCAAATCGTTTGCGCAGCCTCGGCAAAGGCCGTCTGAAACGGAATCGTGGCATAATACGCAACGTCGCGCATTGAGTTGTTTCAAACTGCGCCACCAAGAAAGAACATTCATGCCACACTCCGCCAAAAAAGTTTATCTGATACACGGTTGGGCGGCGAACCGCCATGTATTCGACGATTTGATACCGCGCCTGCCTGTCGATTGGGACGTCCGCGCGCTTGATTTGCCCGGACACGGCGATGCGCCTTTTGCCGAACCGTTTGATATTGCCGCCGTTGCCGAAGCCTTCGCCGGACAAATCGACACGCCGGCACACATTCTCGGCTGGTCGCTGGGCGGACTGGTTGCCCTGTATCTGACCGCGCTTTATCCCGACAAAATCCAATCGCTCTGCCTGACGGCAAGTTTTGCCCGATTGACTGCCGACACGGATTATCCCGAAGGCTTGGCACAACCTGCCTTGGGCAAGATGGTCGGCGCATTCCAGCAGGATTATGCCAAACATATTAAACAGTTTCTACAACTGCAACTGTTGCACACGCCCCATTCAGGCGAAATCTTAAACCGCGTATTGCCCGATTTGGCGCGCTGCGGCACGCCTTCCGCCTTACAGGCCGCGCTTGAAGCGGTCAACCATGCCGATGCGCGTCCGTTACTGCCGCTTATTCAAACGCCGTCATTGCTGGTGTTTGGACAGAAAGATGCCATCACGCCGCCGCGCATGGGTGAATATTTACACCGCCATTTGAGCGACAGCGAGCTGGTCCTTATCGACAAAGCCGCGCACGCGCCCTTTTTAAGCCATGCCGACGAATTTGCCGAAACCTACCGCAATTTTGTCGAAAAGGCCGTCTGAAACAGCCTTAAACCATAAAAACATTGTCGGGCAAAGCCCGCTGACACGACCCACCATGACCGAACAAGACAAACGTTGGCAGATTCACAGCCATCTCGCCCAAGACACCGACGAGCGCCTGCAGCTGGTCCGCAATGCACCCAAACGCATCATGCTGATTGGTGCCGATGCCGACATCAGCCGCAGCCTGCTGGCCGCGCGTTATCCCGACGCCGTGTTTGAAGAATACGATCCGAATGCCGATTTTTTAAAAACCGCCGCCGTCGCGCGCAAAGGCGGTTTCTGGCAGAAGCTGACCGGCAAAACCATTCCGCAGCATTGCCAAGCCCTGACCGCGCCGTTGCCCGAAGCATCCGCCGATATGTTGTGGGCCAACCTCAGCCTCAGCCGCGCCGACGATATTTTGCCGGTATTGAAAAACTGGGCCGCTGCTTTGAAAACGGACGGATTATTGTTTTTCACGCACTTTGGCCGCGACAGCCTGAGCGAGCTGACAGGCCGTCTGAACCATGAAGGCATCGAATGCGAAGCACCCACGCTGATTGATATGCACGACTTGGGCGATATGCTCGCCGACAACGGCTTTTACGATCCGGTAACCGACACGGCCAAGCTTGAGCTGAGCTATAAAAAAGCCGGGACGTTTTGGCAGGATATGGAAACCTTGGGATTGTGGAACGCGTTGAAGTTCAGCAATCCGCAAGCGGCAAAGGAATGTGTGGATAAGATTTTTGCCGACGAAGGCTGTCTGAACATCACGCTTGAAACCGTGTACGGCCATGCCGTGAAGAAATTGGTGTTGCCGCAAGGGGAGAATGTGGTGCAGTTTTTCCCGAAACGGCAGGGCTAGTTTGGCGGTTTGCCGGTAGGGTTTACACAGCGATTGCGTGTTGTCGAATGCGGTTTGGCGTTTGTATCGATTGCCTGCGCTGTTTGATATGTATGAAAAAGGCCGTCTGAAAACTTTTCAGACGGCCTTTTATTTGATTCCGAATTAAGCCTGTTTGGCAGCCCATTCGGCCGGAGTGGCGGCAACGGAAATAGACAGCGCGTGCAATTCGTTGCTTTCGAGTTGCGGCTTGAGGCCGTCTTTAATTAGGCGGTGGCGGGCGAGGCGGGCTTTGCCTTCAAATGAGGAGGAAACGATTACGGCGAAGAAGTGATGGCCGTCGCCTTCGACTTCGACGTGTTCGCAAGGGGTAACGCCTTCAATCAGGGTTTTGACTTGTTCGGGTAAAAGCATGGGGGTTCCTTGGGAAATGGTTTGCTTGTAAAAGAGGGCATTATACCGAATCTTGATAAAAACAGGCCGTCTGAAAAACCAAACTTCGGGTTTCAGACGGCCTCGGTCTTTTGAAGCGTCAAATGCTTATTCGTACACTTTCAGCAGCTCGACTTCAAAAATCAAGGTCGCGTGCGGAGGAATCACGCCGCCTGCACCGCGTTCGCCGTAGCCCATTTCGGAAGGAATGGTCAGCTTGCGTTTGCCGCCTTCTTTCATGCCGCCGAAGCCTTCGTCCCAACCTTTAATCACTTGGCCGACGCCCAGAGTGATGGTCAGCGGTTGACGGCGGTCGAGGCTGGAGTCGAATTTGGTACCGTCTTCCAACCAGCCGGTGTAATGTACGGTGATTTCTTTGCCTTTGACGGCTTCTTTGCCGTGGCCTTCTTGCAAGTCTTCAATAATCAGGCTCATGATGTTCCTTTCGGATGTATGGTGAAAATCGGCTCAAGATTACCATATTGTGTGGAATCGTGAAACAAAGCCGCCCATATGGCCGGCAACAAAAAGGCCGTCTGAAACGGATTTTCAGACGGCCTTTGTTTTGCGCTAAACCTTATTTGTTGTCAGGTCGGGATTTGACATCGGTGGATACAGGCAGCTCAGGCATGGTTCGGGCAGATTCAGGAACATTGCCGGAGAGGGCTTTCAAGAAGGCAACGATGTTTTCAGTGTCTTCCGGAGCCAGGGTTTTACCCAATTGGGCTTTCGCCATGATGTTGACGGCTTTATCCAATTCCCAAACGCTGCCGTTGTGGAAGTATGGATAGGTGCGTTCAACGTTTCTCAAGCCGGGAACACGGAAGAAGAATTCGTCTTCGGCTTTTTTGGTTACATCCGCACGGCCTTTGTCGTGTTTAGGATCGTCGATGTGTTTCCAGTAAGGACCATCCACCAAACCGAATTTTTGGAACATGGCACCGCCCAAGTTGACGCCGTTGTGACAAGCGATACAGCCGTTGTCCATAAATGCGCGTACGCCTTTGCGTTCTTGTTCGCTCAGGGCAGATACGTTGCCTTTCAGGTAGTCGTCCCAACGGGTCGGAGTCAGCAGGGTACGTTCAAACGCCCCCAATGCGGTGGTGATGTTTTTGATGGAAACCGCGCCGTCCTCAGGGAATGCGGCTTTGAATTTTTCTTGGTATTCAGGGATACCTGCGATTTTGGCGGCGGCATCGGCTTCGGTCGCGTTGGCCATTTCAACAGGGTTGAGCAATGGGCCGCCGGCTTGTTCTTCCACATCGGCTGCACGGCCGTCCCAGAATTGGCTGCCCAACAAGGCGGCATTCAGAGCAGTTGGGGAGTTGCGGCCGCCGAATTGGCTTTTGTGGCCCGCGCTGGTCGGCATGTTGTCTACGCCGGCAGTTGCCAAGTTGTGGCAAGAGTTACAGCTGACGGTGTTGCCTTTGGACAGGCGGTTTTCGTACCAAAGTTGTTGGCCGAGTTTGACCTGTTCTTCGGTAAACGGACGGACTTTTTGCATTTCGGCTAAGTCAGGCAAAGGTTTGAACGTAGCTTGCGCGCGTTCTAACAGGGCTTTGTCTTCGTCAGAAACATCGGCGGAATTTTGAGGGGCTGAAACGGCGGCGGTGCTTGCGGCAGCATCGGCAGCGCTCGCGGCAGAAGCTGCTTGAGGGGTTTCGGTTGTTTGAGCCGTTTTCTCGCCGCAGGCGGTCAGCGCGGCAGAAACGGCCAAAGCCAAAGCGATTTGGTGGAGTTTTAAACGTGGCATAGGAGGGTTCCTTTGTTATGCGTTTGTTATGTCATGGATTGCTGATTGCACCAGCAATATGCCAACTATAAAAGATAAGGCGGTTTTAATTTTTGTTGTAAATCAACCTTTTAAATTTGATAAATTTTGAAAATATCACCGATAGGGAAATTTATACTATAGAACTTTTTTATTATTTATTTACAATTAGTTACTGTTTTTAAGGCCGTCTGAAAAAATAAAATTCAGACGGCCTTTTAGTTTTTATTGATTACGTTCGTTATTTTCTTTTAAAAAATCTTAATAAATATAGGGTTATTAAAAAATAAAAATAATTTGCATTATTAAACATAAAGCGTTATAAATGCGTTAATAAATGAACGTTTCACTTTAGAGTTTTTTATGCTGATTGCTTTATTGATTATGCTACGCGAGGGCATCGAAGCTGCCCTGATCGTCGGCATTGTTGCCAGTTTTTTGAAACAGTCGGGACACAGCGAGCTGATGCCGAAGGTTTGGCTGGGCGTGTTTTTGGCTGCGGCCATGTGTTTGGGTATCGGTTACGGCATTCATTCCGTTACGGGCGAGATTCCGCAAAAAGAACAGGAATTGGTGGTCGGCGTTATCGGCCTGGTGGCTGTGGCGATGTTGACGTACATGATTTTGTGGATGAAAAAGGCCGCACGTTCGATGAAACAGCATCTTCAGGATTCTGTTCAGTCGGCCTTGAACCGCGGCAGCAGCCAGGGTTGGGCCTTGGTCGGCATGGCATTTTTGGCTGTGGCGCGCGAAGGTTTGGAGAGCGTGTTTTTCCTGCTGGCCGTGTTCCAGCAAAGTCCGACGTGGTCTATGCCGATAGGCGCGGTGTTGGGGCTGTTGGTGGCGGTTGTCATCGGTACGCTGATTTATCAGGGCGGTATGCGCCTGAACTTGGCGAAATTTTTCCGTTGGACGGGCGCGTTTTTGATTGTAGTGGCGGCCGGTCTGCTGGCCGGTTCATTTCGCGCGCTGCATGAGGCCGGCGTATGGAATGTGATGCAGGATATTGCTTTCGACACATCGAAATATTTGCATGAAGACAGCCCTTTAGGCGTGCTGCTCGGCGGTTTCTTCGGTTATACCGACCACCCGACCGAAGGAGAAGTCCTGATTTGGCTGCTGTATCTGGTTCCCGTCATGATTTGGTTTTTGCGCGGCAGTGCGCCGGCAAAAACGTTAACTAAATAAAAAGGAATGAAAATGAAAAAATTCAATCTAACTGCTTTGTCCGTAATGTTGGCTCTGGGTTTGACCGCGTGTCAGCCGCCTGAAGCCGAAAAAGCCGCGCCTGCCGCTTCAGGCGCATCCGCTGCCGCCAATGCCGACGGTTCGGTCAATATCGGCGTGAACGATACTGCTTGTGAACCAATGGAATTGACCGTCCCCAGCGGCCAAGTCGTGTTCAACATTAAAAACGACAGCGGCCGCAAGCTGGAATGGGAAATTCTGAAAGGCGTGATGGTGGTGGACGAGCGTGAAAACATCGCCCCGGGTTTATCCGACAAAATGACCGTTACCCTGCTGCCGGGCGAATATGAAATGACTTGCGGCCTGTTGACCAATCCGCGCGGTAAGCTGATTGTTACCGACAGCGGCTTCAAAGACACGGCCAACGAAGCCGATTTGGAAAAACTGGCGCAACCTCTGGCCGACTATAAAGCTTATGTTCAGGCGGAAGCCAAAGAGTTGGTCGCTAAAACTAAAGCCTTTACCGAAGCCGTCAAAGCCGGCGACATCGAAAAAGCGAAATCCCTGTTTGCCGCCACCCGCTTCCACTACGAACGCATCGAGCCGATTGCCGAACTCTTCAACGAACTCGACCCCGCCATCGACGCGCGTGAAGACGACTTCAAAGACGGCGCAAACGACGCGGCCTTTACCGGCTTCCACCGCATCGAACATGCCCTGTGGGTGAAAAAAGACGTATCCGGCGTGAAAGAGACTGCCGACAAACTGATGAAAGACGTTGAATCCCTGCAAAAAGAAATCGACGCCCTTTCCTTCCCGCCAAGCAAAGTGGTTGGCGGCGCGGCTGTTTTGATTGAAGAAGTGGCCGGCAGCAAAATCAGCGGCGAAGAAGACCGTTACAGTCATACCGATTTGAGCGACTTCCAAGCCAATGTGGAAGGCTCCAAAAAAATCGTTGATTTGTTCCGTCCGCTGATCGAAGCCAAAGACAAAGCATTGTTGGAAAAAACCGATGCCAACTTCAAACAGGTTGAAGACATTTTGGCGAAATACAAAAAACAAGACGGCTTCGAGCTGTACGACAAACTGAGCGAAGAAGACCGCAAAGCCCTGCAGGCGCCGATTAATGCCTTGGCAGAAGACTTGGCCAAACTGCGCGGCATTTTGGGTTTGAAATAAGATAACGCGTTTTCAGACGGCCTTTGGATATTGAAAGGCCGTCTGAATCTTATTGTCGCCCACACAAATATGCTTGAAAACCGACCTTACTTCACACGATTGCAATCTTTCCGTTCCCTGCCAAGGAGCAGACCATGAGCCAAAACAAACAACCGGCACAACCCGAAAAACGAACCCTTTTCAAAACTGCCCTTGCTGCCGGTGCCATCGGCGTTGCCGGTTATTTTGCCGGTAAAAAACAAGGCGAAGCCGCCGCCGAAACCCAAAACAATCAACATTCCGAGCTGGCCTATCCGTGTTATGGCGAGCATCAGGCAGGCATCGTTACGCCACACCAGCTCTTCGGCATTATGTGTGCCTTTGACGTTACCGCCAAAGACGCCAAACAACTTGAAAACCTATTCCGCGTCCTGACCGCCCGCATCGAATTCCTCACCCAAGGCGGCGAATACCAAGACGGCGACGACAAACTTCCGCCTGCGGGCAGCGGCATCCTCGGCAAACAATTCCGCCCCGACGGACTGACGGTTACCGTCGGCGTCGGCAGCAGCCTCTTTGACGACCGCTTCGGCCTCAAAGACAAAAAGCCGAAACACTTGCAGGAAATGCGCGACTTCCCCAACGACAAACTCCAAAAATCGTGGTGCGACGGCGACCTCAGCCTGCAAATTTGCGCATTCTCCCCCGAAACCTGCCAAGCCGCCCTGCGCGACATCATCAAAAACACCGCCCAGTTTGCCGTGATCCGCTGGAGCATAGACGGTTGGCTCCCTAAAGCCGAACCCGGCGCCATTGCCGCGCGCAACCTTTTAGGTTTCCGCGACGGCTCCGGCAATCCCAAAGTCGAAGATCCCAAAGTCGCCGATCAAGTCCTGTGGACAGGCGTTGCCGCCAACAGCTTGGACGAACCGGCATGGGCGAAAAACGGCAGTTATCAGGCCGTCCGCCTCATCCGCCACTTTGTCGAGTTTTGGGACCGCACCCCGATGCAGGAACAAACCGATATTTTCGGCCGGCGCAAATACAGCGGTGCGCCCATGGACGGTAAAAAAGAGGGCGACACCGCCGATTTTGCCAAAGACCCCGACGGCAAAATCACGCCCAAAGACAGCCATATGCGCCTTGCCAATCCGCGCGATCCCGAGTTTATGAAAAAACACCTGCTCTACCGCCGCGCCTTCAACTACTCGCGCGGCCTCGCCGCCAACGGCCAACTCGATGTCGGCTTGATATTCATCTGCTATCAGGCCAACCTTGCCGACGGCTTCATCTTCGTGCAAAACCTGCTCAACGGCGAGCCGCTGGAGGAATACATCAGCCCGTTTGGTGGCGGCTATTTCTTCATCCTGCCGGGTGTTGAAAAAGGCAGCTTCCTCGGCAAAGAGCTTTTGGGCGTATAAATCCGCCGATGGTTTGAATAGATAAAAAGGCCGTCTGAAACCTGATTTCCAGATTTCAGACGGCCTGTGTTTTTTCTATCAAACCAAATGTTCCGCCAAGAAAGCCAATGCGTATTCGACGGCTTGCGTCCTTACTGCTTCGCGGTTGCCTGTGAATAGTGCAGTTTGTTCAAACGAACCTTCGGGCGTGGCCAGGCCGAACCAGACTGTACCGACCGGTTTGGCCGCGCTGCCGCCGCTAGGGCCGGCGATGCCGGAAATACTCAAGGCGTAATCCGCCTGCGCGACGGCCTTTGCGCCGCGTGCCATTTCATAGACGGTCTTGCGGCTGACCGCGCCGTGTTTCAGCAAGGTATCGGGCATGACGCCGAGACGCTCTTGCTTGGCTTGGTTGCTGTATGTGACGAAGCTTTGATGAAACCATTGCGAGCTGCCGGAGAGGGAGGTCAGCGCACCTGCAAGCAGACCGCCGGTGCAGGACTCGGCGCAGGTAACGGTTTGACGGCGGCTGGTCAGGTGTTCGGCGATGGTTTGCAGATGGGACATGGCGGCTCCTTATGGAAAAGGGTGGAATGGGGCGGGCGTTTGACCCGCCGTGTTTCAGACGGCCTGAAAGCTGAAATCAGTCTTTCGGCTGAATGAGGTGGACATCACATTGTGGGAATGGGATGTTGATGTTGGCTTCGCGCAGGTTTTCGACGACCTGCTCGTTCAAACCGAATCGGAATAAGGCCAAATCCGCTTCGTTCGTCCATGCCCAAAGCGTGATTTCGATGGCGCTGGCGGCGAGGTTGGTAATGTATACGACGGCAGGTCGTTCTTTGGTTTGAACACACAATGGATGCTCGGTTGCCGCTCTCAATACGGCGGCTTTGGCGGCTTTCAAGTCGCAGGCGTAATCGACGCCGACAACGACTTGGGCGCGGCACAGGGGTAGGGAGGAGCGGTTGGTGATGCTATTGGTCATGACCACGCTGTTGGGCAGGACGACTTCTTCGTTGTCCGGCGTACTCAAAGAGGTCTGCACCATTTTGATTTCGCGGACGATGCCTTCAAAACCGTTGACGCGGATAAAGTCACCGACTTTAAACGGGCGGAACAGGATAATCAGCACGCCGGCGGCGAAGTTGGACAGTTGGTCTTTCAAAGACAAAGCCACGGCCAAGCCTGCGCCACCGATCAAGGCGGTCACGGAAGTGGTCGGAATGCCGAGTTTACCCAGTGCGGCGATGATGATGAGGATCAGTAGGCCGATGTTGGCGACGTTGCCGAGGAAGCTGACCAGTGTTTTATCGACTTTGGCGCGCGTCAGCGCGGCTTTCATCAGTGTCACCACGCGCGTGGTGACCCAGCGGCCGATAAAGAAGATGGCCAAGGCGGCCAGCAGGTTCGTGCCGAAAGACATGCCGGTTTGGGCGAGTTGTTCCCAACCGGAGAAGGGGGAGAGGGATTGAAGATCGAAATTCATAATTGTGTGCGTGTGAAGTTGTTTAAAAGGACATTGTAAAACAAGGCCGTCTGAAAAACTAATGATTTGGTTTTTCAGACGGCCTTTAATCTTTCTTAAATCTTTTTCAGCTTAACGTAAAACGGTTTTGCTCCAACGGCTCACCCATTGTTTTTGTTTGGTGTTGATGTCGGTGCGGTTGGGGGAATCGCTGTGTTTCGGGGTTTGGGCAAACTCGAATACTTTGGGCAGCGGCGTGTTTTTGGCAGCCGGATAGACCCACATTTCGGCAGGCAGGGCTTGTTGCACTTCGCCGCTTTGCAGCCAGCTCACCAGTTTGGCCGCCAGCTCGGGCTGTTTTGCGCCTTTCAAAACGGCCGCGCCTTCAACTTGGCGGAATGTGCCGCCTTTGAGGAAGAGGTTGCCGGTGGGCGGGGTGCTGTATTTGCCTTTGGAGTAGTGGACTTCGGCAGCCGGGCTGGTGGCATAGCTGACCACGAGGGGATAGGCGCCGCCGTTTTGGGTAAAGTCGGTGTAGTAGGCTTCGCTCCAGCCTTTGGCAACTTTCACACCGTTTTGGCGCATTTGTGCCCACCATTTGAACGCGCCTTCTTCACCCATGCCGCCGATGTTGGCCAAGAGGAAGGAGAGGCCGGGCGAGGATGTGGCGGGAGACGGGGTCACCAGAAGGTTTTTATATTCCGGTTTGGTCAAATCTTGCAGGGTTTGCGGCAGGGGCAGTTTTTTCTGTTCAAACCATTTTTTGTCGTAGTTGATGGTGACATAGGCGTAATCGACGGCCAGCGCATCGGGCAGGGAGGCGGTTACGGGTGCGGATTTGGGTTGGTTGGCGGCGAGGATGCCGGCGGCTTTGGCTTTGCCGATGTTGGCGTTGTCCAAACCGTAAACCGCATCGGCAATCGGGTTGGCCTTGCTCAAAATCAGCTTGTTGAGCATTTCGTTGCCGCTGCCTGCCTTGATAACGGACACTTTGGCATCGTTGGCTTTTTCAAATTGCGCGATGACGGATTGGGGTAGGCTGAAGGATTTGTGCACGGCCAAACGCACTTCGGTTTGGGCGTACAGGTTTGCCGAAGCCAGCAACAGAGCCACGGCGGACAATTTCAGTTTCATTCTCTTTCCTTTGTACGAGTAAAATACGAAATATCATAACAAAATCTGCATATCAAGGCACGATATGAATCATTCTCCCGTTTGGCTGTTTGACCTCGACAACACTTTGCACAATGCCGAAGCCGGCATTTTCTACATTATCAACCGCGCCATGACCGAATACATAGCAGGCCGTCTGAAACTTTCCGAAGAAGCCGCATCCCACCTGCGCCAAGATTATTGGCACCGATACGGCGCGACGCTTGCCGGTTTGCAAATCCACCATCCTGAAGTCGATATCGATGAATTTTTGCGTGAAAGTCACCCGCTTAAGCAAATTTTGGCAAAGGTGGAGGGTATGGATGGAACTGATGACGTTTTAGGCCGTCTGAAAGGGCGAAAAGCCGTATTTTCCAATGGGCCGTCGTTTTATGTCCGCGCATTGGTTGAGGCGTTGGGCTTGGAAGCGCATTTTGACGGCTTGTTCGGCACGGACGACTTCGGCCTGCTCTACAAACCCAATCCCCAAGCCTATCTCAACGTCTGCCGCCTGTTGGGCGTCAAACCCGAACAGTGCATTATGGTGGACGACAGCGCCGATAATCTGCACCAAGCCAAAGCCTTGGGCATGAAGACCGTTTGGTACGGCGAAAAAGCCCAACCGTTGCCATTTGCCGACGGCATAGCGAAAGATATGCAGGGTTTGCTTGAAGTTTGCACAAAACTGCCGTGAAGTTTTGCAAAAACAAGTACAATACACGGTATTGCCGACATTTAAAAACAAGGACAACATCATGCGTAAACTCGCTTTAATTCTGACCGCCGCCGCTGTTTTGGCCGGTTGCTCTTGGGAAACCTACACCAACGAATCCGGCCGTACCGCCGTACGCCAAAAATATGCTACCGGCACACCTATCGTTTATCAGGACGGTACTTATTCTAAAAACATGAATTACAACCAATTCCGCCCTGAGCGCCGCGCCGTCCAATCCAATCAAGCGGATCATGCCGAACACGGCGAACGCGGCCAACACTGGCAAAAACCGCAATTTGCCAACCAACAGCCAGCAACCGAATAACAATATCCCCAAGGCCGTCTGAAACGGAGTGAAAAACAATCAACATTTGTTGCCACACTTTTCAGACGGCCTCAAACAACGACAACGGAAACCGTATCATGGCTCAGACAGCTTTAAATATCGTCATCCTCGCCGCCGGCAAAGGCACGCGCATGTATTCCAAAATGCCCAAAGTGCTGCACCGAATCGGCGGCAAGCCCATGGTCGAGCGCGTTATCGACACCGCCGCCGCCCTGAATCCCCAAAACATCTGCGTCGTCATCGGACACGGCAAAGACCAAGTCTTGGACACCGTCAAACGTGACGTCGTCTGGGTCGAACAAACCGAACAACTCGGCACCGGACACGCCGTTAAAACCGCCCTGCCCCACCTTTCCGCCGAAGGCCGCACGCTGGTGCTGTACGGCGACGTCCCCCTGATTGACACCGCCACCCTCGAAACCCTGCTCGAAGCCGCCGACAGCGAAGTCGGCCTGTTGACCGACGTTCCCGCCGACCCGACAGGCTTGGGCCGCATCATCCGCGACAGCCAAGGCAGCGTAACCGCCATCGTCGAAGAAAAAGACGCCGACGCCGCCCAAAAAGCCATCCGCGAAATCAACACAGGCATCCTCGTCCTGCCCAACGCCAAACTCGAAAACTGGCTGAACAGCCTTTCCAGCAACAACGCCCAAGGCGAATACTACCTGACCGACCTCATCGCCAAAGCTGTTGCCGACGGCATCAAAGTCCATCCCGTCCAAGTGCGCGCCTCCCACCTCGCCGCCGGCGTGAACAACAAACTCCAGCTTGCCGAACTCGAACGCATCTTCCAAACCGAACAAGCGCAAGAATTGCTCAAAGCAGGCGTCACCCTGCGCGACCCCGCCCGCTTCGACTTAAGAGGTCGTCTGAAACACGGACAAGACGTCGTGATTGACGTCAACGTCGTCCTCGAAGGCGACATCGAAATCGGCGACAACGTCGAAATCGGCGCAAACTGCGTCATCAAAAACGCCAAAATCGGCGCAAACAGCAAAATCGCCCCCTTCTCCCACCTCGAAGACTGCGAAGTCGGACAAAACAACCAAATCGGCCCCTACGCCCGCCTGCGTCCGCAAGCCCGCCTTTCAGACGACGTACACGTCGGCAACTTCGTCGAAATCAAAAACGCCGCCATCGGCAAAGGCACCAAAGCCAACCACCTCACCTACATCGGCGACGCCGAAGTCGGCAGCAAAACCAACTTCGGCGCAGGCACGATTATTGCCAACTACGACGGCGTGAACAAATACAAAACCATCATCGGCGACGAAGTCCGCATCGGCTCCAACTGCGTCCTAGTCGCCCCCGTCAAACTCGGCAACAAAGTCACGACAGGCGCAGGCAGCACGATTACCAAAAACGTCGAAGACAACAAACTCGCCCTCGCCCGCGCCCGCCAAACCATCATCGAAGGCTGGGTGCGCCCCGAAAATGGCGATAAGAAATAAGGTTCGGCCGGTTTCTATCTTTTTCAGACGGCCTTCAAAACCAAAAGGCCGTCTGAAACCCAAATCCGCGCCGTTCGGATAATGTAAAACGGCTTTTTACCGCTGCCGCCTCCGGGAGCCGGAACGGCAGTTATTTCGTTAATCTTTTGATACTAAGGAACTTATATGTGCGGTATCGTCGGCGCCATCCGCGCCAATCACAATGTAGTCGATTTTCTGACCGACGGTCTCAAACGCCTTGAATATCGGGGCTATGACTCGTCGGGTATCGCCGTGAACACAGACGGCAAAATCAAACGCGTGCGCCGCGTCGGCCGTGTGCAACTGATGGAAGACGCCGCACGCGAAAAAGGCGTGTTCGGCCATATCGGCATCGGCCATACTCGTTGGGCAACCCACGGCGGTGTAACCGAGCCTAACGCCCACCCCCACATTTCCGGCGGCATGATTGCCGTCGTCCACAACGGCATTATCGAAAACTTCGAAGCCGAACGCGAACGCCTCCAATCCTTGGGTTACACCTTCGAATCGCAAACCGACACCGAAGTCATCGCCCACAGCGTCAATCACGAATACACCCAAAACGGCGGTAAACTGTTTGAAGCCGTCCGCGCAGCCACCGCCCGTTTCCACGGTGCATACGCCATCGCCGTGATGGCGCAGGACAAACCCGAAGAAATGGTGGTCGCGCGTATGGGCTGCCCGCTGCTGGTGGCATTGGGCGATCAAGAAACCTTCATCGCCTCCGACGTATCCGCCGTCATCGCCTTTACCCGCCGCATCGCCTATTTGGAAGACGGCGACATCGCCGTATTGAGCGCGAACGGTATTGAAAAACTGATCGACAAAACCGGTGCCGATACCCAACGCAAAGTCAAAGTATCCGAGTTGTCGCTCGCTTCACTGGAGTTGGGCCCTTACAGCCACTTCATGCAGAAAGAAATCCACGAACAACCGCGCGCCATCGCCGATACCGCCGAAGTCTTCCTGGACGGCGGCTTCGAACCCGAAAACTTCGGTGCGAACGCACGCGAAGTGTTCGACGACATCCGCAGCATCAAAATCCTTGCTTGCGGTACGTCCTACTATGCCGCGCTGACCGCCAAATACTGGCTCGAAGCCATCGCCAAAGTGCCGACCGATGTGGAAATCGCCAGCGAATACCGCTACCGCGACGTGATTGCCGATCCGAAACAATTGGTCATCACCATTTCCCAATCCGGCGAAACCTTGGATACCATGGAAGCCCTGAAATACGCGCAATCCTTGGGACACAAACACAGCCTGTCTATTTGTAACGTGATGGAATCCGCCCTGCCGCGTGAAAGCGAATTGGTATTGTACACACGCGCCGGCGCAGAAATCGGTGTTGCCTCTACCAAAGCGTTCACGACCCAACTGGTTGTCCTGTTCGGCCTGGCCGTTACCTTGGGCAAACAGCGCGGTCTGGTTTCCGACGAACAATCGCGTGAATACGTCGAAGAATTGCGCCAACTGCCGGGCAGCATTCAGCACGTTCTCAATCTTGAGCCGCAAATCGCCGCTTGGGCGCAAAAATTTGCCAAGAAAACCAGCGCACTCTTCTTGGGCCGCGGCATCCACTTCCCAATCGCCCTTGAAGGCGCATTGAAGCTGAAAGAGATTACCTATATCCACGCCGAAGCGTATCCTGCGGGTGAATTGAAACACGGCCCGTTGGCCTTGGTGGACGAGAACATGCCTGTTGTCGTGATTGCCCCGAACGACAGCCTGTTGGACAAAGTAAAAGCCAATATGCAGGAAGTCGGCGCACGCGGCGGCGAACTCTTTGTCTTCGCCGACCTCGACAGCAACTTCAACGCCACCGAAGGCGTGCACGTTATCCGCGCCCCACGCCACGTCGGCGTACTCTCGCCGATTGTGCATACCATCCCCGTGCAACTCCTGTCTTACCATGCCGCCCTTGCACGCGGTACAGACGTGGACAAACCGCGCAACTTGGCTAAATCAGTAACGGTTGAGTAAGTAATTAACCGGTTTAAAAAGGCCGAGACCTTTGCAAAATTCCTTTTTCCCCGACAGCCGAAATCTAAATAAAGATTTTCGGCTGTTTTTGTTTCAAATATCCAATGATTCTACTCAAATACCCCCTTAATCCCCCTTGGATACCCGATAATCAGGCATCCGGGCCACCTTTTAGGCAGCAACAGGTGCACTTAGCCTATTGCGGCTTTCAACAGGTTCAAACACATCGCCTTCAGATGGCTTTGTGCGCTCACTTTAATCAGCCCGAAATAGGCTGCCCGGGCATAGCGGAATTTACGGTGTAGTGTACCGAAGCTTTGTTCGACCACATAATGGGTCTTCGACAAATACCGGTTACGTTTGGTTTGCGCTTCCGTCAGCGGACAGTTGCGGTGGGCTTTGCGCATAATGCCGTCCTGCAGCCGACGCTCTTCTAGATGTTATCGGTTTTCCTCACTGTCATAGCCTTTGTCGGCATAGACGGTCGTGCCTTTGGATAGTCCTTCCAACAAAGGCGACAGGTGTTTGCACTCATGGGTATTGGCGGGGGTGATGTGCAGTTTCTCGATATAGCCTTCCTCATCGGTACGGGTATGTTATTTGTAACCGAGTCTGTATAAGCCGTTTTTCTTTATCCAACGGGCATCGCTGTCTTTACCCGGTGTGGTTTGGCCGCTGACTTGTCCTTTCTCATCAACTTCTATGGTCTGACGCTGTTTGCTGCCGGCGGTTTGAATAATAGTGGCGTCAATGACGGCGGCGGATGCTTTCTCTACTTTTAAACCTTTTTCAGTCAGTTGGCGGTTAATCAGTTCCAGCAATTCAGCTAAGGTGTCGTCTTGCGCCAGCCAGTTGCGGTAGCGGCATAAGGTGCTGTAATCGGGGTTGCTCAGTTCGTCAAAACGGCAAAATAGGTTGAAGTCGATGCGGGTGATGAGGCTGTGTTCGAGTTCGGGATCGGAGAGGCTGTGCCATTGTCCGGGCAGGATAGCTTTAAACATGGACAACAGGGGATAGGCGGGACGGCCGCGGTGGTCTCGGACGTAACGGGTTCTTTGACGATTCAGGTACTGTTCGATCGGTTGCCAATCAATCACTTGATCCAACTTCAATAGTGGGAAGCGGTCGATGTGTTTGGCAATCATGGCTTGGGCGGTTTGTTGAAAGAAGGTGCTCATGGAAAATCCCCTAAACTTCTACCAAGATACTTAGAGAATTTTGCAAAGCTCTTGGCCTTTTTCATCAAACCACCTGAAACACATCCTAAAACCCGACTAACCCTTCCATCTATGATGCTTTTAGCATCCATTTTTTGGTATAGTCACAGTTAAAAAGGTCGATTTATCATGTAAAATGCACATTAAAGTTCCAAACCGTGAGAAAAATATGAAAACTATCAGCTCAAAGAATCTTATTAATGAACTGGGAATCTCGCGTTCCTATCTTTATAAAATAATTAGTAAACATGACATTGCTGTTCAAAAAAATACTTCTGGCCATTTCATTTGGAATAAAGAGGCGGTAGAAGCGGTAAGAAATGCATTAAATCTTCATAACACTCAAAAAAAAGAAGATCATTGGCAACAATTAATTCAACAAAAAGGCCTAAAACTAGCAAGCATCAATAACCGGCGGTATCTTGGAAATAAATATAAGTTATCAGATTTTATCCGTGGTATTGTTGATGAACATTGCTCATCAATCAATATAGTTGCTGATATTTTTAGTGGAACAGGTGCTATAGCAAATGCATTTTCAGATAAAATGTTGATAACAAATGATTTATTGTATTTTAACTATATCATTCATTACACATGGTTTGCTTTTGAAAACTATGATGAAGAAAAAATTATTGAGATAACGAGCCAATATAACCAAATTTCAACCAATGAAAACAATTATGTTCGTAGGAATTTTGCCGATACTTTTTTTTCTGCCGATAATTGCAGCAAAATTGGTTTTATTAGAGAAGACATAGAAAAGCTCCATCTGAAAAAACAAATTAATTTCAAAGAATATACAATTTTAATTACCGAACTTCTGTATGCAATGGATAGTATTGCAAATACAGTTGGGCATTATGATGCATACCGTAAAAATGCAAAAAATAGCAAACCTCTTGAGTTACCAGTTATTCTACCTAACAAGAATCTTAATCTAAATAATCAATGTTTCAATACTGATTCCAATAAGTTAATTAAAGAAATTAAATGCGACTTATTATATTTAGACCCCCCATATAACTCTCGTCAATATTGTGATGCTTATCATTTGCTTGAAAATATTGCGAGATGGGAGAAACCTGAAGTGTCTGGTATTGCCCGAAAAATGGATAGAAGTTGCCTGAAAAGCAATTACTGTACAAAAGATGCGACAGAAGCATTTCGCAATCTAATTGAAAACGCTGAAACCAAATATATTTTATTGTCGTATAACAATATGGCCAACAAAGGTAATGATCGATCTAATGCAAGAATATCTGATGAAGATATTCTTGAAATCTTAGAAAAAAAAGGGGAGGTTCATGTTTTTGAACAATCACATAAAGCATTTTCAACTGGGAAATCAGATTTAAGCGACAATTCTGAACGGCTATTTCTATGTAAAGTTTTTGATAAAGAGGAAAAATTACCTTTTGTTGCTAGCCCCTTCAATTATACTGGAGGAAAACATAAACTATTAAATCAAATTATGCCTCTGTTACCTCCATCTGAATGTTTCTTAGATTTGTTTTGTGGTGGTGGGAATGTTGGTATTAATGCAAAATCTAGTAAGGTCATTTTTAATGATAAAAATGCCGAATTAATTCGTTTATTTAAATATATTCACAATAACTCCTCTCTGAATATCTTACTTAAAACACAAGAAATTGTTAAAAAATTTAAATTATCTGATTCAACAAAAAACGGATATAGATTTTATGATTGCGAAAGTAGTAAGGGGTTGGGAGGCTATAACAAAAATGCCTTCTTAAAGTTGCGCGAAGCCTATAATTTAAGTAAAGACATTGCTTTATTATATATATTAGTAATATTTTCATTTAACAATCAAATTCGCTTTAATCAAAAGGGGGAATTTAATCTGCCTGTTGGTAAAAGAGACTTTAATTTAAAAATGCAGCACAAGCTGAAACAATTTTCAGAAAGACTTAAGCAGATTGATGCTTCCTTTACATCTAAGGACTTTCGCCAAATTGATTTAGATATGCTATCAAAAGAGACTTTAATTTATTGCGACCCTCCTTATTTAATAACTCTAGCAGGTTATAACGAGCAAAATGGATGGACATTAAAGGATGAACAGGATTTACTGGATTTTCTAGACAAGTGCAATAAAAAAGGTTTACGCTTTGCTTTATCTAACGCACTAATAGCAAAGAATAAAGAAAATACTCTATTGATAGAGTGGCTCAAAGAACGGGATTATACCTGCCACTATCTTAATAAGACTTATGCTAACAGTAATTACCAGCGTAAAGAAAAAAACTCCGTTTCAGTAGAAGTTTTAATTACTAATTATTAAGAAAGGAGAGGAGCAAATGAAACAGCCAAAAATTTCCTACAAAAGTTTTTGTTGGGTGTTGGGAACTACCAGTTTTCGTACAGCAAAACTGAATCTAAAAATCGAACAACAATTATTGCTCCTTGACGAGCTATACAAACAAATTCAACAACAAGGTAAAGAATGGGATTGGAATCCAGATCTTCAAACGATCTTTTATGACCTAATGCATGAAGAAGGCTTTTTAGTTGGTAATGCTCCACGGAAGGATAAGGACGCCCGCCAAAAAACATCCGGTTTAGTGGATATTGGATTCGTTACTGAAAAACAAAGACTTTTGACAAAAGCAGGGTATGCTTTACTGGCTATTACCAAACAGAATGATTTTACCCCTGAGAATCCGCTTCATTTGTCAAAAGACAGCTTTATCTACTTCAAACAAATGCTAAAAGCAACATTGAAAATTGATAAAGACAACGTTAGACCTTATTTCATATTAGCGCATTTATTATCTGAGTTGAATGAATTATCTTTTGATGAGTTCCGTTATTTCCTACCTTTATGTATCTCCAAAGAAACAACCGTACAAGTAATTCAAATAATTAAGGATTATCGCAGTTATTCAATTAGTTTAGAAGAGGCAATATGTAAACATCTCATGCAGCTTGAAAACTATAAGATGGCATATGAGGTCTTCTTGGAAGAGGAGGTAACAGAAAAATTAATTTTTAGTATTGGTATGAATAGGAAAAGTCCCAACTACGACAAGGTATATTATCCTTTATATTTAAGTCTTAAGAACTATTTTTTAGATCAGCAAGGTTCGGCAATAGAATTATTATTTTTAATTAAAAATATAAAACAAGATACGAAATGGCGAAATTTGATTTTTAAAACATCAAATCAGTCAGCTATTAAAAAACAAGATAGAGATAGCATTAAGGGAAATTGTCCATTTTTAAATTTGAAAAATGAAAGGGAATTTAAAGCGGTATTTTTTAAATATCTTCATATATTTAAAGCCATGGCAACACTTGAAGATTATTTTGACTTAAACCGCCGCTATTTTAATCTAACAGACACTTTGGTTTTTGCTGATAATAAAGTCAAATTTGACTTAATTCCTCAGTATTTCTTTCAAGATTGTCATCAGGCTTTATTCGATTCGGCATTCACACCATGTACTTTAATCACCGAAGATATTGATTTAGAAAAAATTCATCCATCCTTGTTATTTAATGCAGCCAGTATTTATCAACGTATTTATCAGGATTACGGTATTGCCATTGAAAATAGCGAACAGGCTGCACAACTTATTCAAGATAAACGACATAACCGTTTTAATCAGTTGATTGATAAACATTTTGGAAAGGAAGTGTTATTAAATCTACTGACTTATTTTGAAAATAGAGATGATGATAAAATTGTCAAAATTGTTACTGATGAGGCTGATATTCCAACCATTTTTGAATATATTTTAGCGATTATTTGGTATGAATTGAGTGAACGAAAGGGCAATATTCTAAATTATATGAATCTTTCCCTTTCTGCTGATTTATTACCCAAAACCCATGCGTCAGGCGGTGCAGCAGATATTGTTTATGAATATGAAGCCAACTACATTTATCCAAAACACAGCTTGCTTATTGAGGCAACATTGGCTGAAAATAGTAATCAGAGACGCATGGAAATGGAACCAGTTTCCCGCCATTTAGGAAACTATCGCTTAAAATCCAACAATCCTCATGATTATTGCGTATTTGTTACCACAGATTTACATATTAATGTTATAGCTGATTTTAGAGGACGAAAACTAATCCCATACTATGATACAGATACAGGTGAAGAAATAATAGGGTTGAAAATTATTCCAATCGATACCGTATATTTACAAGATTTACTGAGAAGTAATACGACTTACGATAAGATTTATCCATTTTTTGAAAAACAATATCAGTCCGAACTTCAAGGCAAAAGATGGTATGAAACCATGCTGCAAGAGCAGCAGGCGGAGTATCGGATTGGGAAGTAATCATTAGGGTCGTCTAAAAATGGAGTAAAAACTGTTTCAGACGATCTTTTCCCATCAGGCTACCAGAAAAACATCCCAAAATTCGACCACACTTTATCGCCATCAGATTTTTATTTGTCGTTAATTACATTTTTATTGTTATTTTAGGATATTTAAATTCCTCTATCTATTAATCTTCGCTATCAGTCAGCCAGACTAAGTGGATAAAAACGAAATCATCTTCCGCCCTACTCATCAGGAAGTATGATAACCATCTAAAATAAAAAGATGAACAAGAATGCTCACCTTAAGAAAACAATATTTTACAACTAACCAAGCACGTTTTCTAAGTGTGTTTGTGTTTGGTAGTCAGCTAAATATTTTTTTCTTGTAGATTTTTAATCACATCATTACATCAACTTGATTACTGTTTTCAGCTATTGGACTAGTTGATAGCAGCTGCCCTACTCTTCGTCAGCATTTGTTTGTTCCTCACCCTATTTAATTGTATTGATAAACCCCTAAGGTACTTCTTTCTCGAAGAAGTTGAAGGTGCTCTGTATGATCGAAGCTCCCTCCCTGACAATTAAATGGTAGAGTTACAGTAAAAATAAGTAGCCTATTTTCGCTTAAAACCTATTGATTTTATACTAAAAATTAGATTAATATTGACCTGATATCTAGAGTATCATTAATCCTCGATATACAGGAATAAAAAGAGGAATTGGTAGAAGAAGAGGAAAATAAATTACATTATGCTAAATCCATAAAATGACAATTTAGTCTGCTAATTCCTGTTTCTCTTAGTTGTACGATCACTTACAGGATTCAAAAATAAAAAGGCCATCTGAATTTTTGCAAAGGTCTCAGGCCGTCTGAAAAATCTTTCAGACGGCCTGTTGTTTTAAAGCGTTTTATTCTGCGCCGACAACGACGGTGTTGAGGTCTTTGAATTTGACGCGGCGTTGCCATGCGTCGCGGACTTGTTCGACGGTCAGGCTGTTGATGGCTTTGGGGTAGGCTTCCAAGTAGTCGTTGGGCAGGTCGTAGAGGCCGATCAGGCTCAGGTAGTTGAGCAGTTTGTCGTTGGAGTCGTAGCGCAGGGGGAAGCCGCCGACGATGTTGGCTTTGGCCTGTTTCAGCTCGGCTTCGGTTGGGCCTTCGGCGATAAACTGTTCAATGACGGCTTGGGTGTCGGCCAGTGAGGCTTTGGTGTTTTTCTTTTGGGTGGAGTAGGAAATGGTAAACGTGCCTTCTTCTGTCGCCGGGGCGAGGCTGCTGTATACGCCGTAGGTGTAGCCGTGTTGGTCTCGCAAAACTTTCATGAGGCGGCTGTCGAAACCGCCGCCGCCGAGGATGTAGTTGCCGGCAACGAGGGCGTAATAGTCGGGGTCACGGCGTTTGAAGAGGGAAGTGCCGAGCAGGATTTGTGCCTGTGTGCCGGCAAAGGGGATGTCGCGGCGTTGGGCGGCTTGTTTCGGAACGGGCGGGATGGCGTGGGTTGCGGTGGCTTTGGCCGGCAGGTCTTTGAGGACGCGCTCGACCAGTTGCTCTGCCTGTTTGCGGTTGAGGTCGCCGACGATGGCGACGATGGCGTTGTCTTTACCGTAGTGGGTGCTGTGGAAGGCGCGGATGTCGTCCAGACTAACGCGTTTGAGGCTGTCAACGGTTACGTTTGCGCCGCTGCCGTAGGGGTGGTTCGGGTAGATGAGCTTGGTCAGTTCACGCGTGGCGGTGTAGTCGGGGGTGGTTTCCTGTTGTTGCAAGCCGGTAATGGATTGGATTTGACGGCGGCGGAAAACTGCTTCGTCAAAGCGCGGACGGGTCAGCGAGTGGTTGAGCAAGTTGGCGGCTTTGTCGCGGATGTCGGCTTTGCTGAGGCTGCGGAAGCCTGCGGATGCGCTTTCGGCATTGCTGTCGCTGCTGATGTGCGCGCCGATGTTGTCGGCTTCGGCATTGAAGGCTTCTTCGTCCAGCTCTTGGGTGCCGTCGGTCAGGAGGGCGGCGGTAAATTCGGCAACTTGGCTTTTGCTGTCCGGATTGGCAACGCTGCCTGCGCCCTTGAAGCTGACTTCAAGGTCAATGATGGGGTTTTCGTGGCGTTCGACAAGGAGGATTTGGGTGCCGTCACGGTTGCGCCAGCGTTGGATGTCGGTGGCGGCTTGGACGCTTAAGGGCAGGAGTAGGGTAAGGGCGAACAGGGTGGGTTTCATGTTGTGGCTTTCTGTTAAGGCCGTCTGAAAGGGTATGGGCTTTCAGACGGCCTGATGTTTATCGGCGTTTGGCAGCTTTTTTGCTTGGCGCGGCGGCAGGTTTTTGCGGCTCAATGATGACGGTACTCATGCGCTCGTCGGTCAACATCCGGGCGGCGGCCTGTACTTCTTGCGCGCTGACTGCCTGTAAGCGGCGGTGGATTTCTTGTTCGTCGGTATATTGGAAACCGCGCGCTTCGAGGCGGCCCATCATGGAGGCTTGGGAAGACATGGAGTCTTTGGCGTAGATTTCGCTGACCGCTGCCTGAGTTTTGACGCGCTGCAATTCTTCTTCGGAAACGCCGTTGTCGGCAATGTCTTTGATTTCTTGGCGCAGCTGGGCAATCAGAGTATCGGTTTTCACGCCTTCGGCAGGCATGGCCATTACGCTGAACAGCGGCATTTCACGGCTGATGATGTCGTAATGCGTTCCTGCGTTCAATGCGGTTTGCTTGCCGCGCACGAGGTTTTTGTCAAAACGGCTGGACGCGTTGCCTGCCAAAATATCGGAGAGGACGTCGAGGGCAAAAGGCATTGCGTCGTCGAATTTTTGGAGTTTCGGCACACGGAAGCTGATGGCAATCAGCGGCTGGCGTGTGACCGGAGAAGTGGCTTTGACCGTAACAGGCTTGCGCAAATAGGGTTCGGTATGGAGTTTGTTGCGCGGCGGCTGGGCTTTGGCCGGAATATCGCCAAAGAGTTTGGCGGCCGTCTGAAGCGTTTGTTTAGCATCGACATCACCGACAATGACCAATACGGCATTGTTGGGCGCGTAATATTGTTTGTACCACGCGCGCAGGTCGTCGGCTTTTAGGGTGTGCAAATCTTTCATGTAGCCGATGACGGAGGCGCGCATGGACGGTTGGGTAAAGGCGGCAAGATAGGCTTGTTCCCGCATTTTGCCGTCGGCTGTGTCTTCCGTGCGCTGGCGGCGTTCTTCACGGATGACGTTCATCTCGTTGAGGAATTCTTTGTCGCTGAAGTTGAGGTTGTGCATGCGGTCTGCCTCGAGCTTCAGAATCTCGGGCAGGTTGGCGGCGGCGACGTTTTCGTAATATACCGTTTCATTGCGACTGGTGTAGGCGTTATTTTGTCCGCCCAGCTCGGATACGCGGCGGTTGAACTCGCCGGAGGGAACGTCTTTCGTGCCTTTAAACATCATGTGTTCCAAAGCGTGGCTCAGGCCGCTTTTGCCTAGTTTTTCATCCACGCTGCCGATTTTGTACCAAATCTGCGAAACGGCCACAGGCGCGCGATGGTCTTCTTTAACGATGATTTTCAGACCGTTGGGCAGGGTTTCAGAAAGCGTCTGCGCCCATGAGGCGGCAGGCAGCGCGAAGGCAAGCATTAAAGCAATTCGGCGTAACATGGTTCAATCCGTAAAATGAAAATCAATCGCCAAAGTATAGCGGAAAATCTGGAAGATTGGCCGAATGTTTCAGACGGCCCGGGTCTTATCTGCTGATTCACATCAAGCGCGGCTGTTGCCAATCTTTACCGTCACGCCTCATTCGCGGATAATCCCAAACATTCCCGTTTCCAACCATCACAAAGGAATCATCATGGCATTTTTGAAACTGACCGAACAAAATGTTCAAGGCAAAACCGTTCTGATCCGCGCCGATATGAACGTGCCGTTCAAAGACGGCAACATCAGCGACGACACCCGTATCCGCGCTTCGCTCGCATCCATTAAATACTGCTTGGACAACGGCGCGTCTGTGATCGTGATGACCCACCTCGGCCGTCCGACCGAAGGCGAATTCCATCCCGAAGACGATGTCGCCCCCGTTGCCGCGCATTTGGGCAAACTGTTGGGCAAAGACGTGAAAGTATTGAACGACTGGCGTGAAAACAAACCGACTTTGAACGCCGGTGATGTCGTGATGTTGCAAAACGTGCGCATCAACAAAGGCGAGAAGAAAAACGACTTGGAGCTGGGCAAAGCCTACGCTTCTTTGTGCGACGTGTTCGTCAACGACGCATTCGGTACCGCCCATCGCGCCCAAGCCTCGACCGAAGCCGTCGCCCAAGCAGCGCCCGTTGCCTGCGCCGGCGTATTGATGGCGGGCGAACTTGATGCTTTGGGCAAAGCCCTGAAACAACCGGCTCATCCGATGGTTGCCATCGTTGCCGGCAGCAAAGTGTCTACCAAACTGACCATCCTCGAATCTTTGGCCGACAAAGTCGACCAACTCATCGTCGGCGGCGGCATTGCCAACACCTTCCTGTTGGCAGAAGGCAAAGCCATCGGTAAATCTTTGGCCGAACACGATTTGGTGGAAGAATCCAAAAAAATCATGGCGAAAATGGCGGCTAAAGGCGGCTCTGTTCCGCTGCCGACCGATGTGGTTGTCGCTAAAGCCTTCGCCGCCGATGCAGAAGCTGTGGTGAAAGACATTGCCGACGTTGCCGAAGACGACATGATTTTGGACATTGGCCCTAAATCCGCCGCTGCTTTGGCCGATTTGCTCAAAGCCGCAGGCACGGTGGTGTGGAACGGCCCGGTCGGCGTGTTTGAATTTGACCAATTTGCCGGCGGTACTAAAGTATTGGCCGAAGCGATTGCCCAAAGCGATGCGTTCTCGATTGCCGGCGGCGGCGACACTTTGGCGGCGATTGCCAAATTCGGCGTAACCGATCAAATCAGCTACATTTCTACCGGCGGCGGTGCGTTCCTTGAGTTCTTGGAAGGCAAAGAGTTGCCTGCCGTTGCTGCTTTGGAAAAACGCGGCGCATAATCGGTTTTAAAATCGATTGTTAAAAATAAAGGCCGTCTGAAATCTGGAAATCAGGTTTCAGACGGCCTTTTGTTTTGGTTTTTATTCGAGGAAGTGTTTAGCTGTATTTAACGCCGATGATTGGCAGACTTGTTGCTAAACAGGCTGGAAAGCATTCGGCTCTTTTCAGACGGCCTCTACGTCGGCTTGTCGGTGCAATGCCTGATAGCACGGGGTAAGCTGGCGGATAATCAGGTCGAGCTGGTGTTTGAGGATGTGGTCTTGCTGCGCTTGTGTGTTTTGTTCAAGCTCGGCAAATTCCTGACGGATTTGGGTCATGGCCGTTTCAAAAGCCTCGGGGTCGGTTTGGGGCATTTGGGTCAGCAACTCGGCGATGTGGTGGGTCAGCTTGGCATAGGGCGCAAAGCCGTCGTTGCCGTCGATTCGGACCTGGTCGCGGTATGCGCCGAGTGCGGAAATGTGGCCGGTCAGCGCATAGCTGGTTTTGAGCAGGGTAAAACCGTCTTGCAGGCGGTCTTGATATTTTTTCGGGTTGCTGCTCATGTCGGACAGGGTGCTGCTGAGGGCGGCGATGCTTTCGTGGGCTTGGCGGCGGGTGAGGCGGTAGTCGAAATCGTCGCGGCTGCCGTTTTGCAACTGCTCGAGGATGGCGTCGAGATAGCGGCCGTTGGCAGTGATGGTTTGGGCGGCGGTGTGGCTGAGGGTGAGGTAACGCCAATCGGGCCAGAGGTAGGTGGCGGCGGCCCATGCGATAACGGAACCGACAATGGTGTCGATGATGCGGATGGGCATGGCGTGGTACACGTCCAAACCGGCAAGCGAGAGGCTGGTCAGGGCTTGGATGGTGATGAAGAAGGTGGAGAAGCTGTATTTGTAGCTTCGGGTCATGAAGAACAGGGTAGTGCTGGCGATGACAATCCAGAGCTTGGTTTCAATAGACGGGGTGAAGTAGGGGACGAGCGAACCGACAATCACGCCGAGAATCGTGCCTGCGATACGTTGGTATACGCGGCTTTTGGTGGCGGTGTAGTTGGGTTGGCAGACGAAAAGGGCGGTCAGCAGAATCCAGTAGCCGAGGTTGAGATGGAGGATTTCGACAATGATGCAGGCTGCGGCCACGACAATGGAGAGGCGGGTGGCATGGCGGAATACGCCGGAGTCGAAATTGAGCTGGCTGAGGACGGTCTCGCCGATATTGCGGAACTTGGTGTTTTCAAGGGCGGCGATGCGGGTATCGGCGTTGTCGTTTTCGGCAAGGGACGCATCGTTTTGCAGTTGCCGCAGTTGGTAATCGACACTGCTGAGGTTGTCGAGCAGGCGGCGGATATTGTGGAGGTTGGCATTGTCGGCATGGGTCTCGGCAAAATGGCTGAGGGATTGGCGGCAGCCTTCCATGGCGCGGCCGAGGCGTTTGCTGTATGCGTAGGGTTTGTTGTTGCGCAGGGAGGAGGCAACGTTGCGGCACGCCTGGCCTTGCATTTCGAGCAGGCGGCGGATGCGGAAGATAAGGTCGGTATTTTTGAGCTGCTCGGCCATTTCGCTGTAATCGACGTGGGCGGAGCTGATGCGTTCGTGCATGTCTTGCGCGCAGAGGTAGTAGCGCAGCATTTTGGCGGTACGCGGATGGCGGTGTTGGCCGCGCAATCGGTAGAAAAGTGCGCCGCGGCATTGGTTGAAGGCGGTAATCACGCCGGTATTGCTCATGGCCAAGTCGATTTGACGGTTGCCCAACCATGCGGCTTCGTCGGGGTCGAAAAAGTCGGCTTTGGCATCGAAGTAGTTGCTGAGTGCGTCGTAGGCGTTGGCAACGGTTTCTTGGACGGGGCGGTGGGGCAGGATGATTTGGAAGATCAGGGTGTTGACGCTGTATAGGACGGTACCCAGCAGAATCATGACGGGGTTGGTCAGCCAGTAGGTCTCGGGGGTGTAGGTCAGCGTGGTGTAGGTGGCGACGGCAAGCGCACCGAAAGCGAAGGTGCGGTATTTGAGGCCGATGGTGCCGAGGATAGTGAAGCTGAAAGTCATCAAGGTCATGGCCAAGATGAAGGGAACGCCTGTGCCGATGGTGCTTTGGGCAAGCAATGAGGAGAGGGTAAACAGGGCAACGGTGATGACGATGTTTTTCAGACGGCCTGTGAGGCGGTTGTCCAAATCGACCAAACCGCCGGCAATAATGCCGAGCACGAAGGGCATAACCAGTTTGGGCGTGTCGAAGTGCCAAACGAGGGTAGCGGCGATGAACACGCTGGCGAAGACGGGCAGGGAGGCAATGATCAGAGGTTTGAGCGGCGGAGTTTTCATGATGTTGTTGTTTATTATTCGTTATGAGGTGAATGATTGGATTTTAACAGGATTTTCAGTCGGTTTCAGAATGCTTTAAATGAGATAAGGCCGTCTGAACGGATACGGAAAAATACTTGATTTCGTTTCCACACCCGTTCAGACGGCCTTTTTTGGCTTGCGCTATTAGGTCATCAGGTTGAGGTCGCTGATGCGGTCGTAGAGGCGTTCGGTATTGTTGCCCTCGTCGTGCATTTGAATGCGCAGGCGTAAATCGTTGGCGGATACCGCTTGGCGCAGGGCTTCGCTGAGTTCGATTTGGCCTTGTGCGTAGAGGTTGAAGAGGTTTTGGTCGAACGTCTGCATGCCGTTGCTGCCGGAGCGTGCCATCAAGTCGCGGATTTCCAGCAATTCGCCTTGGAAAATCAAGTCCTGCATGGCCGGAGTGTTGAGCAGGAGGTCGGTAACGGCCGTACGTTGGCGGTTTTTCTTGATGGTGAGGCGTTGGCCGATAATGCCGACGAGGTTTAACGCCAAATCTATCAAAACCTGTTGGCGGCGGTCTTCCGGATAGAAGTTGATGATGCGCTCGATGGTTTGGGAAGCCGTGTTGGCATGGATGGTGAAAACGCACAGATGGCCGGTTTGAGCCAGTTGGAGGGCGTATTTCATGCTTTCTTCGCTGCGGACTTCGCCGATACAGACGACATCGGGCGCTTGACGCATGGCGCTTTGAACGGCGATTTTCCAGTTGTCGGTATCGATGCCGATTTCGCGCTGGGTGAAGATGCTGCGGCAAGGTTTGTAGATAAACTCGATGGGGTCTTCGATGGTAACGATATGGCCGGGCAGCTTTTGGTTGCGGTAGTTGAGCATGGAGGCCATGGTGGTGGATTTACCCGAACCGTTCGGGCCGGCGAGGATCAGCAGGCCGCGCGGTGCGAGTGCAAGCTCTTGGAGCTTTTCGGGTAAACCGAGGGTCTTCATTTCGGGAATGTCTTGGCTGACGCGGCGCAATACCATGCCGACGCGGCCTTGCTCGTGGTAGGCGTTGACGCGGTAGCGCGTGTTGCTGCGCGATTGGACGGAATAGTTGATTTCCCAGTCGCGATTGAAGGCTTCGAGCTGGTCGGGGTTCATGGTGGATTCGGCGATGGCGGCGGTGTCCGCACCGGTCAGTGCTTTGTGGGGCATGGGCGTGAGGGTGCCGCCGACTTTGATGGCAGGGGGAAAGTCTGCGCTGATGAAGATGTCGGATGCGTTGCGTTTTTCGGCCTCTTCACACATGCGGTCGAGCAGGGGGTGAAGATGCGTGCCGATTTCGGCCGGGGTGGGGATGTGCGGTGCTTGGTTTTTTTGTGAGTAGGCTTGCACCATTTCGCTTAACAGGTCGTGCAGAGGGGCGAGGTCGCTCATGATGATTCTCTTTAAAACGGGTATTCGGTCAGGCTGAAAGGCCGTCTGAAAACGGGATGATGGGGTTCAGACGGCCTGAGTATGGTTTAGAAAATAGAGAGGTTTTCGATGTTTTGCGCCTTGCTGCGTGCCAGCTCGGGGCTGATGGTGCCTTGGCGGACAAGGGTTTGCAGGGCTTGATCGAGGGTTTGCATACCGTGGGCCTGACCGGTTTGGAGGGCGGCGTTGATTTGGGCGATTTTGTTCTCGCGGATGAGGTTGCGCACGGCCGGTGTAGAAATCAGGATCTCGTGTGCGGCGACACGGCCGTTGCCGTCGCGGGTTTTCAGCAGGGTTTGGGAAATGATGGCGCGCAAGGATTCGGACAACATGGAGCGCACGATTTCTTTTTCGCCTGCAGGGAATACGTCGACAATACGGTCGATGGTTTTGGCGGCGCCGGTCGTGTGCAGCGTGCCGAAAACCAAGTGACCGGTTTCGGCGGCGGTCAGGGCGAGGGAGATGGTTTCAGGGTCGCGCATCTCACCGATCAAAATCACGTCTGGGTCTTCGCGCAGGGCGGAACGCAGGGCGTTGGTAAAGCTGTTGGTGTGCTGATGCAGCTCGCGCTGGTTGATGAGCGCCTTTTTGCTTTGGTGGACGAACTCAATCGGGTCTTCGATGGTCAGAATGTGGGCCGGTTGGGTTTCGTTGATGTAGTTGACCATCGCCGCTAGCGTGGTGGATTTACCCGAACCGGTCGGGCCGGTTACCAAGACCAACCCGCGCGGATTTTCGGCAATTTTTTGGAAAATGCGCGGCGCACGCAATTCTTCCAGCGTCAGGACGGTGCCCGGAATGGTACGGAATACGGCGGCCGGGCCGCGTTCGGTCATAAAGGCGTTGACACGGAAACGGGCAACATTAGGCAGCTCAAATGAGAAATCGACTTCAAAATCCTGTTGATAGAGCTTGCGCTGGTGGTCGTTCATGACCGAGGTAATCATGGTACCGACTTCTTCCGAGCTCATCTCGGGCAGGTTGATGCGGCGGATGTCGCCGTGTACGCGTATCATAGGGGAAATACCCGAACTCAAATGGAGGTCGGAGGCTTTGTTTTTCACGCCGAACGCGAGTAAGTCGGTAATCTGCATAATGTGGCCTTGTTTTGGTTTAGAATAATAAAATTGCTTTATTTTAAATAGATAAACCCGTTCAACCAAGTAAAATTTTCAAAATGCCGAGTGATGAACGGGTTAAAGGAGAAAACCATGTCGGTATTGCAACAAAACTATCAGGACGTATGCCAGGCGGTTGAACAGGTGGCTGAGGCTGCCGGACGGCCTGCGGATGCGGTGAAGCTGGTAGCGGTCAGCAAGACGTTTCCGGCAGACGATATCCGCGAAGTATATGCGGCCGGTCAGCGCGATTTTGGTGAGAACTATATTCAGGAATGGTTTGAAAAAACGGAAACGCTGGCTGATTTGCCGGATATTGTTTGGCACGTTATCGGCGATTTGCAGTCCAATAAAACCAAATTTGTGGCCGAACGCGCACATTGGGTGCATACGATAGGCCGTCTGAAAACGGCGCGGCGCTTGAGTGAACAAAGGCCGTCTGAAATGCCGCCGTTGCAGGTGTGCATTGAAGTGAACATTGCCGCGGAAGAGGCGAAACACGGTGTGGCGCCCGCTGAAGCGGTTGCGCTGGCCCTTGAAGTGGCCCAGTTGCCGAATATTAAAGTGCGCGGATTGATGTGTGTGGCCAAGGCCGACAGCAGCGACGATGAGTTGCGCAGCCAGTTTCACACCATGCAACGGCTGTTGGCTGAGCTGAACGCGGCAGGCGTCGAAGCAGATGTTTTGTCTATGGGTATGTCCGGAGATATGCCAATCGCGGTAGAATGCGGGGCAACCCATGTCCGCATCGGCAGCGCGATTTTCGGCAAGCGGCATTATCCTCAATAAAAGTAATAGGCCGTCTGAACAGGGTAGACAGCAGTTTCAGACGGCCTGATCGATATCACAAAGGAGTAACATATATATGAATATCTATTTTCTCGGCGGCGGCAATATGGCGACTGCCATTGCAGGCGGTTTGGTCAAACAAGACGGTTATCGTGTCCACATTGTCGAACGCGGCGCCGAAAGACGAGCGCAACTGGTGCAAGAATTGGGCGTAGCCACTTCTGAAAACCTGCCTGAATTGAGTGCGGACGATGTCCTCATTCTCGCCGTCAAACCGCAAGACATGCAGGCAGCCTGTCAAAATATCCGTTTGAATGGTGCGCTGGTGTTGTCCGTAGCGGCAGGTTTGTCCATTGATACCCTCAGCCATTATCTGGGCGGTACACGCCGTATCGTGCGCATCATGCCCAATACGCCGGCCAAAATCGGTTTGGGCGTATCCGGTATGTTTGCTGATGCAGGCGTTTCAGAAGCAGACCGTACAGCCGCCGACGGCATCATGCTCTCTGTCGGCACAACCGTTTGGCTGAACGAAGAAGAGCAACTCCACAATATTACTGGCATCAGCGGCAGCGGCCCCGCCTATGTTTTCTATCTGTTGGGCGCGCTCCAAAATGCGGCTTTGGCACAAGGTTTCAACGAGCAAGACGCACGCGAACTGAGCCTCGCTACATTTAAAGGCGCAGTGGCTTTGGCCGAACAAACCGGCGAAGCATTCGCACAATTACAGCAAAACGTGACTTCCAAAGGCGGCACGACACACGAAGCCATCGAAACCTTCAAAGCACGTCACGTTGCCGAAGCCATCGAACAGGGCGTAGAAGCCTGCGTTAAACGTTCGCAAGAAATGGCGCAACAATATAAGGCCGTCTGAATATGCGCGGCGACTTGCTCTTATTATTGACAGACGCTATTGCCATCCTGTGTATCACACGCTTTTTGCTCCGATACGCAGGATTGGCAGCAGAATATCCCCTGCTCAAATTCAGCATACAGGCAACAGGCTGGCTGACCAAACCTTGGCAAAAAGCATTTCCATCCGGCGCGGAAACCGATTGGTACTGCCTGCCTTCAGGTTTTCTGGTGTACTACCTTGCCTGCACCGCCATTATTTTCATCTCGCCGGCGCTGTCCATCAGCAATAAGCTGATTTTGGCAAACTTTTGGTTTGCCGCACTCCATATGCTGAAAGCCGCGGCCTATACATTACTTATTGGTCTGATTATTAGAATGGTGGCCAGCATACAAGGCCGCTATTCGCCGTTGACTTATGCCATCGAACGAATTCTACAACCATTGCTCAAACCGTTTTCCTTCTTACGCGTAGGACGATACGATTTTTCAGGCAGTTTGTTGGCATTCTTATTATGGTTGTGGCTGGCCCGATGGTTTCCCCAACTTATCCAGCAAACCAACTTATGGTTGCTTCAATAGGCCGTCTGAAAGCGCAGCAGGCATTAACGACCAAAAATACAACGTCCTAAAAAGCGCTTTAATACATTTAGGTGTAAGGTAGTGCAAAAAAGTGCAAATCGAAATATAAAGAACAAATGAATAGGTAAAACATGATATGATTCGCCCAATTTCCAAAACGGAAATTTAAGAAAACCCAATAAAAGCAAACCCGTAGCATCCAAATCATTAACAACAAACCGAAAGCAGACACCATGGCAAAGCTGACAGAACAAGATATTTTAAACTGGAATGGTCCTGAAGAGGACTACATGAACAGCGACCAATTGGCCTTCTTCCGCGAACTACTGGTTAAAATGCAAGAAGAGCTGATTGAAAATGCAAACACCACTACCGGCCATCTTCAAGAGCACGAATCCGCCCCCGATCCTGCCGACCGAGCTACTCAAGAAGAAGAGTACGCTTTAGAACTACGTACCCGCGACCGCGAGCGTAAACTTCTCAATAAAGTTCAAGCGACTCTCCGCAGCATCGACGAAGGTAATTACGGTTTCTGTGCCGATACCGGCGAACCCATCGGCCTCAAACGCCTGCTGGCACGTCCGACTGCGACATTATCCGTAGAAGCGCAAGAGCGACGCGAACGAATGAAAAAACAGTTCGCCGACTAAAATATAAAGTATAGAGAAACCTCAAAAGGCCGTCTGAAAGAGTATTTCAGACGGCCTTTATTTTGTGTTTTTTGTATGTATGGATTGAGACCTTTGCAATAACATAGGTTGAGACCTTTGCAAAATTCCTTTTCCCCAACGGCCGAAACCCAAACCCAAGCTTCCGGCTGTTTTTTGTTCCCAATTTCCCTTTTTTCTCCCCGGATACCTGATTAATCAGGCATCCGGCCGCCTTTTAGGCGGCAACAGGCGCACTTAGCCTGTTGGCGGCTTTCAAAAGGTTCAAACACATCGCCTTCAGATGGCTTTGCGCACTTACTTTGAGCAGCCCGAAATAGGCTGCCCGGGCATAGTGGAATTTACGGTGCAGCGTACCGAAGCTCTGTTCGACCACATAACGGGTCTTCGACAAATATCGGTTACGTTTGGTTTGCGCTTCCGTCAGCGGACGGTTGCGGTGGGCTTTGCGCATAATGCCGTCTAACAACTGATGCTCTTCCAGATGTTGCCGGTTTTCCGCGCTGTCATAGCCTTTGTCGGCATAGACGGTCGTATCTTCGGCTATACCTTCCAGCAAAGGCGACAGATGGTTGCACTCATGGGTATTGGCGGGAGTGATGTGCAATTTCTCGATATATAGTGGATTAAATTTAAACCAGTACGGCGTTGCCTCGCCTTGCCGTACTAATTGTACTGTCTACGGCTTCGTCGCCTTGTCCTGATTTAAATTTAATCCACTATAGCCTTCTTCATCGGTACGGGTATGTTGTTTGTAACCGAGTTTGTAGATGCCGTTTTTCTTTGTCCAACGGGCATCTTTATCTTTGCTCGGTGTGGTTTGGCCGCTGACTTGTCCTTCCTCATCCACTTCTATAGCCTGACGCTGTTTGCTGCCGGCGGTCTCAATAATGGTGGCGTCAATGACGGCGGCGGATGCTTTCTCTACTTTTAGGCCTTTTTCGGTCAGTTGGCGGTTAATCAGTTCCAGCAATTCAGCTAAGGTGTCGTCTTGCGCCAGCCAGTTGCGGTAGCGGCATAAGGTGCTGTAATCGGGGTTGCTCAGTTCGTCAAAACGGCAAAACAGGTTGAAGTCGATGCGGGTGATGAGGCTGTGTTCGAGTTCGGGATCGGAGAGGCTGTGCCATTGTCCGGGCAGGACGGCTTTGAACATGGACAACAGGGGATAGGCGGGACGGCCGCGGTGGTCTCTAAGGTAATGGGTTCTTTGACGGTTCAGGTACTGTTCGATCGGCTGCCAATCAATCACTTGATCCAACTTCAATAGTGGGAAGCGGTCGATGTGTTTGGCAATCATGGCTTGTGCGGTTTGCCGGAAGAAGGTGCTCATGAGAAATCCCCTAAATGTCTTGGTGAGAATTTAGGGGATTTGGGGGGATTTTGCAAAGGTCTCAGGTTACTAAAATTTTATGCTCAATCTCATTTTCAAAATGCAAAACCTTTCTGATTTTTCCTACTTTTTGTTCAATATTTAGGAGGGTTTTAGTCAATTGAAAATTTTTTGGCGCATTTTTATGCGTCAAATTTCGTTAACAGACTATTTTTGCAAAGATCTCGGATTATGTAGAAAGGTTATTGGAGTTTTTTATAAAATAAAAACCCTTTTAAAACATGTCTGTGATTAATTTTCTGAAAATAATTTTGCGAAAGGTGTTGACTGGTTTTGTTGGGAGGCGTATAGTTCGGTTCTTCGCTGCTGACGCGGTGAAGAAAACGAAGCAGACAGTATAACACAGCTGGTTGAAATTTTCGATAATTTTAATTGACATTTGCTAAATGTACTGTATAATTCGATTTGCTCTTTAAAAAACAGATTACCGATAAGTGTGAGTGCATTAGGCCTCACACTGTTTGAAAGACAGACAAGATGATGTTTTAGACATTGTCCTGTCGGTTTCTTTGAAGCAGACCAGAAGTTATAAGTTAGAGATTGAACATAAGAGTTTGATCCTGGCTCAGATTGAACGCTGGCGGCATGCTTTACACATGCAAGTCGGACGGCAGCACAGAGAAGCTTGCTTCTTGGGTGGCGAGTGGCGAACGGGTGAGTAATATATCGGAACGTACCGAGTAATGGGGGATAACTAATCGAAAGATTAGCTAATACCGCATATTCTCTGAGGAGGAAAGCAGGGGACCTTCGGGCCTTGCGTTATTCGAGCGGCCGATATCTGATTAGCTAGTTGGTGGGGTAAAGGCCTACCAAGGCGACGATCAGTAGCGGGTCTGAGAGGATGATCCGCCACACTGGGACTGAGACACGGCCCAGACTCCTACGGGAGGCAGCAGTGGGGAATTTTGGACAATGGGCGCAAGCCTGATCCAGCCATGCCGCGTGTCTGAAGAAGGCCTTCGGGTTGTAAAGGACTTTTGTCAGGGAAGAAAAGGATAGGGTTAATACCCCTGTCTGATGACGGTACCTGAAGAATAAGCACCGGCTAACTACGTGCCAGCAGCCGCGGTAATACGTAGGGTGCGAGCGTTAATCGGAATTACTGGGCGTAAAGCGAGCGCAGACGGTTACTTAAGCAGGATGTGAAATCCCCGGGCTCAACCTGGGAACTGCGTTCTGAACTGGGTGACTAGAGTGTGTCAGAGGGAGGTAGAATTCCACGTGTAGCAGTGAAATGCGTAGAGATGTGGAGGAATACCGATGGCGAAGGCAGCCTCCTGGGATAACACTGACGTTCATGCTCGAAAGCGTGGGTAGCAAACAGGATTAGATACCCTGGTAGTCCACGCCCTAAACGATGTCAATTAGCTGTTGGGCAACTTGATTGCTTAGTAGCGTAGCTAACGCGTGAAATTGACCGCCTGGGGAGTACGGTCGCAAGATTAAAACTCAAAGGAATTGACGGGGACCCGCACAAGCGGTGGATGATGTGGATTAATTCGATGCAACGCGAAGAACCTTACCTGGTCTTGACATGTACGGAATCCTCCAGAGACGGAGGAGTGCCTTCGGGAGCCGTAACACAGGTGCTGCATGGCTGTCGTCAGCTCGTGTCGTGAGATGTTGGGTTAAGTCCCGCAACGAGCGCAACCCTTGTCATTAGTTGCCATCATTTAGTTGGGCACTCTAATGAGACTGCCGGTGACAAGCCGGAGGAAGGTGGGGATGACGTCAAGTCCTCATGGCCCTTATGACCAGGGCTTCACACGTCATACAATGGTCGGTACAGAGGGTAGCCAAGCCGCGAGGTGGAGCCAATCTCACAAAACCGATCGTAGTCCGGATTGCACTCTGCAACTCGAGTGCATGAAGTCGGAATCGCTAGTAATCGCAGGTCAGCATACTGCGGTGAATACGTTCCCGGGTCTTGTACACACCGCCCGTCACACCATGGGAGTGGGGGATACCAGAAGTAGGTAGGGTAACCGCAAGGAGCCCGCTTACCACGGTATGCTTCATGACTGGGGTGAAGTCGTAACAAGGTAGCCGTAGGGGAACCTGCGGCTGGATCACCTCCTTTCTAGAGAAAGAGGAGGTCTGATGCATTCACACTTATCGGTAAACTGTAAAAGATGCGGAAGAGAAAAGCTTGAGTGAAGACAAGATTCGCTTAAGAAGAGAATCCGGGTTTGTAGCTCAGCTGGTTAGAGCACACGCTTGATAAGCGTGGGGTCGGAGGTTCAAGTCCTCCCAGACCCACCAAGAACGGGGGCATAGCTCAGTTGGTAGAGCACCTGCTTTGCAAGCAGGGGGTCATCGGTTCGATCCCGTTTGCCTCCACCAAGAACTTTACAAATCAAAGGAAGCCTGCTATACTTAGCAGCTTATTTTGATTTGCGAAGTGAAATATCGACGCATCGATCTTTAACAAATTGGAAAGCCGAAATCAACAAACAAAGACAATGAGTTTGTTTTGATTTTTTGTTCTTTGCAAAGGATAAAAAATCTCTCGCAAGAGAAAAGAAAACAAACACAGTATTTGGGTGATGATTGTATCGACTTAATCCTGAAACACAAAAGGCAGGATTAAGACACAACAAAGCAGTAAGCTTTATCAAAGTAGGAATTTCAAGTTTGCTTCCCTAGTCAACGGGTAGGTAAACGAAGTCAAAGAGGTTCTTGAAATGATAGAGTCAAGTGAATAAGTGCATCAGGTGGATGCCTTGGCGATGATAGGCGACGAAGGACGTGTAAGCCTGCGAAAAGCGCGGGGGAGCTGGCAATAAAGCTATGATCCCGCGATGTCCGAATGGGGAAACCCACCTCTTAGGAGGTATCCTTATCTGAATACATAGGATAAGCGAAGCGAACCCGGAGAACTGAACCATCTAAGTACCCGGAGGAAAAGAAATCAACCGAGATTCCGCAAGTAGTGGCGAGCGAACGCGGAGGAGCCTGTACGTGATAACTGTCGAGATAGAAGAACAAGCTGGGAAGCTTGACCATAGTGGGTGATAGTCCCGTATTCGAAATCTCAATAGTGGTACTAAGCGTACGAAAAGTAGGGCGGGACACGTGAAATCCTGTCTGAATATGGGGGGACCATCCTCCAAGGCTAAATACTCATCATCGACCGATAGTGAACCAGTACCGTGAGGGAAAGGCGAAAAGAACCCCGGGAGGGGAGTGAAATAGAACCTGAAACCTGATGCATACAAACAGTGGGAGCACCCTTGTGGTGTGACTGCGTACCTTTTGTATAATGGGTCAACGACTTACATTCAGTAGCGAGCTTAACCGAATAGGGGAGGCGTAGGGAAACCGAGTCTTAATAGGGCGAACAGTTGCTGGGTGTAGACCCGAAACCGAGTGATCTATCCATGGCCAGGTTGAAGGTGCCGTAACAGGTACTGGAGGACCGAACCCACGCATGTTGCAAAATGCGGGGATGAGCTGTGGATAGGGGTGAAAGGCTAAACAAACTCGGAGATAGCTGGTTCTCCCCGAAAACTATTTAGGTAGTGCCTCGAGCAAGACACTGATGGGGGTAAAGCACTGTTATGGCTAGGGGGTTATTGCAACTTACCAACCCATGGCAAACTAAGAATACCATCAAGTGGTTCCTCGGGAGACAGACAGCGGGTGCTAACGTCCGTTGTCAAGAGGGAAACAACCCAGACCGCCAGCTAAGGTCCCAAATGATAGATTAAGTGGTAAACGAAGTGGGAAGGCCCAGACAGCCAGGATGTTGGCTTAGAAGCAGCCATCATTTAAAGAAAGCGTAATAGCTCACTGGTCGAGTCGTCCTGCGCGGAAGATGTAACGGGGCTCAAATCTATAACCGAAGCTGCGGATGCCAGTTTACTGGCATGGTAGGGGAGCGTTCTGTAGGCCGATGAAGGTGCATTGTAAAGTGTGCTGGAGGTATCAGAAGTGCGAATGTTGACATGAGTAGCGATAAAGCGGGTGAAAAGCCCGCTCGCCGAAAGCCCAAGGTTTCCTACGCAACGTTCATCGGCGTAGGGTGAGTCGGCCCCTAAGGCGAGGCAGAAATGCGTAGTCGATGGGAAACAGGTTAATATTCCTGTACTTGATTCAAATGCGATGTGGGGACGGAGAAGGTTAGGTTAGCAAGCTGTTGGAATAGCTTGTTTAAGCCGGTAGGTGGAAGACTTAGGCAAATCCGGGTCTTCTTAACACCGAGAAGTGATGACGAGTGTCTACGGACATGAAGTAACCGATACCACGCTTCCAGGAAAAGCCACTAAGCTTCAGTTTGAATCGAACCGTACCGCAAACCGACACAGGTGGGCAGGATGAGAATTCTAAGGCGCTTGAGAGAACTCAGGAGAAGGAACTCGGCAAATTGATACCGTAACTTCGGGAGAAGGTATGCCCTCTAAGGTTAAGGACTTGCTCCGTAAGCCCTGGAGGGTCGCAGAGAATAGGTGGCTGCGACTGTTTATTAAAAACACAGCACTCTGCTAACACGAAAGTGGACGTATAGGGTGTGACGCCTGCCCGGTGCTGGAAGGTTAATTGAAGATGTGCAAGCATCGGATCGAAGCCCCAGTAAACGGCGGCCGTAACTATAACGGTCCTAAGGTAGCGAAATTCCTTGTCGGGTAAGTTCCGACCCGCACGAATGGCGTAACGATGGCCACACTGTCTCCTCCTGAGACTCAGCGAAGTTGAAGTGGTTGTGAAGATGCAATCTACCCGCTGCTAGACGGAAAGACCCCGTGAACCTTTACTGTAGCTTTGCATTGGACTTTGAAGTCACTTGTGTAGGATAGGTGGGAGGCTTTGAAGCAGAGACGCCAGTCTCTGTGGAGCCGTCCTTGAAATACCACCCTGGTGTCTTTGAGGTTCTAACCCAGACCCGTAATCCGGGTCGGGGACCGTGCATGGTAGGCAGTTTGACTGGGGCGGTCTCCTCCCAAAGAGTAACGGAGGAGTTCGAAGGTTACCTAGGTCCGGTCGGAAATCGGACTGATAGTGCAATGGCAAAAGGTAGCTTAACTGCGAGACCGACAAGTCGAGCAGGTGCGAAAGCAGGACATAGTGATCCGGTGGTTCTGTATGGAAGGGCCATCGCTCAACGGATAAAAGGTACTCCGGGGATAACAGGCTGATTCCGCCCAAGAGTTCATATCGACGGCGGAGTTTGGCACCTCGATGTCGGCTCATCACATCCTGGGGCTGTAGTCGGTCCCAAGGGTATGGCTGTTCGCCATTTAAAGTGGTACGTGAGCTGGGTTTAAAACGTCGTGAGACAGTTTGGTCCCTATCTGCAGTGGGCGTTGGAAGTTTGACGGGGGCTGCTCCTAGTACGAGAGGACCGGAGTGGACGAACCTCTGGTGTACCGGTTGTAACGCCAGTTGCATAGCCGGGTAGCTAAGTTCGGAAGAGATAAGCGCTGAAAGCATCTAAGCGCGAAACTCGCCTGAAGATGAGACTTCCCTTGTGGTTTAACCACACTAAAGAGTCGTTCGAGACCAGGACGTTGATAGGTGGGGTGTGGAAGCGCGGTAACGCGTGAAGCTAACCCATACTAATTGCTCGTGAGGCTTGACTCTATCATTTGAAGAACTTCAAAAGATAAAAGCTTACTGACTGATTCAGTCATCACCAAATAATTGATTAAGGCTTTACCGATTTGTAACAGTTTAAGTTTGGCGGCCATAGCGAGTTGGTCCCACGCCTTCCCATCCCGAACAGGACCGTGAAACGACTCAGCGCCGATGATAGTGTGGTTCTTCCATGTGAAAGTAGGTCACCGCCAAACACCCATTCCGAAGCCCCCGACTGATGTCGGGGGCTTTTTACATACCTGTCGGTTCTATCGGTTTGGCGATAGGTGATGGGGTAAGGGTGCAAGAATATTGATGAATCGATACCTATTGAGTGTTCGTGCATTCTTGGTATTTGGATTATGTGTAGGAAAACGTTGCGTTGTTTACACCACAGGTTGAGAATGAAGCCTGCAAGACCTCAAACGGCGTATCGCCGTTCAAACTGCGGTGCGGCTTCACAGTGTTATAGAAATTAACAAAGCGGCACAACTCCTTTCGCCAGTGTTCCGGACTGTCAAACAACTGTTTCCCATGCCACATCTCCATCAGGGTGCGGATAACCCGTTCCGCCTTACCGTTGGTCTGCGGACGGGCAACCCGGGTAAACTTTTGACCAATCCCGTTCTCATAACAGGCTACACCGAAAGCATGGTTGGCCGAGCCTTTATATTCCGTACCGTTGTCGGAGTAAACGCACTCAATCAGGTATGGACAGGGATCAATCAGGTGTCCAGTCAGAAACTTGGCGGCACTGTCTGCAGTTTTGTCCGGCAAAATGGCGGAGTATAGCTCCCTTGAGAAATCGTCGATGGCGACAAACAGGTAATCCCGATTATCGGTGGCTTTCTGCCCTTTGAGCAGCGGCAGCCGTTTGGTATCGAGATGTACCAGCTCTCCGGGGTAGGATTTATTGTAGCGTTTGGCCTGCCTTTTGAGTTTTTCCTGAATGCCGCGTTCTACCTTGGCCAGGCGTTTCATTCCGTACTTTGCCTGTTTGAAACGGTTGTTGGTACTGGTTTGGGGTTTGAGCAGTCTGCCCCTTGCGGCTTTAAGTGCGCGGTAAATGGTGACGCGGCAGACTTGGTAGCGGCGTGCCAGGGAGGTGACGCTTTCCTTTTCCTGCGTGTAGGCCAGCCAAATGGCTTGGCGGTGGTGCGGGGTGAGACGGGTGTTTTTGTGCATGTTCATGTTTCAGTATTCTCCTGGAAATACTGTAAACAACGCTACTAGTTTCTACATATCAGGCTTCGGCAACTGAATCACGCGAGAAGGTTTTCTCGCAATAATGGCATTTCAAACGTGTCTGAACATTATGATGTGAACGGACATAAAAACGGCTGATGACCGGCTCGCCATGACTGGCACAATTGGTATTCGGGCAGCGGAATACTTCTGAAATTTCGTCCGGCAATGACAAATGCTGTTTGTCGATCACTTTAAACTGATCGATTTTGTTTACCACTGCTTCAGGGGCAAATAAAGCCAAACGGTTGGCTGCATTGGCATCCAACCATACGCCGCTGACTTTGATAATGTCTTTGCTTCCCTGCGTTTTGCTGGGCAAATTAAAGCCGACCGTAACCGCGCTGCCATAATGCAGCAACTTAAACTGTCTTAAAATGGCCAAGCCTTTACCGGCAGGAATATGGTCAATTACCGTACCTTGTTCAATCGCTTCAACGCTGAGTTTTGAGTTTTCCATCTTTCGCTCCTTAAACTTCTTCGTTCAATACCAAAGACAAAATCGCCATCCGTGCATACACGCCATTGGTTGCCTGCTCAAAATAATAGGCATGAGGTGTTTTATCCACATCCGGATGAATTTCATCTACCCTCGGTAAAGGATGCAAGACGCGCAAATTGGGTTTGGCATTCGCCAACATCGACGCATCAAGATTGAATTTACCCTGAATTTTGGCAAATTCCTGCTCATCAAAACGTTCGCGCTGAACTCGGGTCATGTACAAAATATCCGCCCATTCGACCGCTTCTTCCAAACTAGACAAAACTTGGTAAGGGCAACCGGCCTCTTCCAACTCTTCAGTAATATAGTCCGGCATCGCCAAGCTGGGAGGGGATACAAATGCGAACTCACAACCCCAACGCTTCAATGCCTGACACAATGAGTGTACCGTACGGCCATATTTCAAATCACCGGCCATCGCAATCTTCAAATTGCTCAAACTGCCCTGCGTTTCATAAATCGTTACCAAATCCAAAAGCGTCTGGCTCGGATGTTGGTTGGTACCATCACCGGCATTAATCACAGGTACGCTCGAAAACTCAGCCGCCACACGGGCCGCACCGTCTTTAGGGTGTCGCTGAATAATCGCATCTGTATAGCTGGAAATAATCCTCGCAGTATCCGCAAGCGTTTCACCCTTTTTCGCACTGGTATTCGCACCATCGGAAAAACCGATAACTTTCCCACCCAAACGCTGTACCGCCGTTTCAAAAGACAAACGCGTACGGGTAGACGGTTCAAAAAAGCACGATCCAATCAATTTACCCTCAAGCAAATCTTCACGAGGCTGCTTTTTTAACTTCAAGGCCGTCTGAAGCAGCAATTCGAGCTGCTCCGTCGTCAAATCTGAAATTGAAATAATATGTTGCCGATAAAGCGGATTAGGCATGACCATTCCTTCCCATAAAAAAGCCCGCAACAGGCGGGCGTCTCAAGCAAACCAATTCCATCGTTGCCCGACATCATCCCCGTCAGACAATCACAACCATGTTCCTACCACACCCATGAAATCTTCCGCATTATCGCATATTTAACAGACAGCTGCTTCTTTCAAGTTTTCAGACGGCCTGATACCTTTGCAAAATAACCCTCTGTACTCAACAGCTGAGACCCAAGCACAGGGATTCGGCTGTTTTCAGTTATTACCCAATAGAAGCCCCGCGTTGTCCAAGCTCTCATTCCCGGCCCCATACAAAGCCGCCCGTCAACCCGAACCGGCAAGCGGTTCGGCCTCGGGGCGGCATATACGGCAGTTAACCATCAGGCTTATTTTTTCACGGCAGGCTGGGCGGCCTTAGGCGCGGCAGAAGAAACCGTCGCCTCCGCCTTCAACTTGTTCAGCACCGCATCACCGATGCCCTTCACGTTTTTCAGCTCCTCCACCGATTTGAACGCACCGTTCTTCTGACGGTATTCCACAATCGATTTCGCCTTAGCCGGGCCGATACCCGGCAAGGCCTCCAGTTCGGCAGAAGACGCGGTATTGATGTTCACGGCAGCCAAAGAGAACGCCGCACAGACGGCGGCAAATGCACCAAATAAAAATTTCTTCATCAGATTTTTTCCCATAACGTGTTTGATTGAATCAGTCAGGAAGTCTACAGAATGGTTTTATTCCAAGCGGTAAACACTGTCACATACGCAGATAGGGCAACAGCCCATACCCACATAAATGCTTACGCCATATTAACGCAAATATCGTTTGATTTCAAATATTCCAAACAGTTAACCGTAAATCTCGGTACTTTTGTTCAAGAATAACAACAGGGTAATCATACATATCTGTAGAAACTAGTAGCGTTGTTTACAGTATTTCCAGGAGAATACTGAAACATGAACATGCACAAAAACACCCGTCTCACCCCGCACCACCGCCAAGCCATTTGGCTGGCCTACACGCAGGAAAAGGAAAGCGTCACCTCCCTGGCACGCCGCTACCAAGTCTGCCGCGTCACCATTTACCGCGCACTTAAAGCCGCAAGGGGCAGACTGCTCAAACCCCAAACCAGTACCAACAACCGTTTCAAACAGGCAAAGTACGGAATGAAACGCCTGGCCAAGGTAGAACGCGGCATTCAGGAAAAACTCAAAAGGCAGGCCAAACGCTACAATAAATCCTACCCCGGAGAGCTGGTACATCTCGATACCAAACGGCTGCCGCTGCTCAAAGGGCAGAAAGCCACCGATAATCGGGATTACCTGTTTGTCGCCATCGACGATTTCTCAAGGGAGCTATACTCCGCCATTTTGCCGGACAAAACTGCAGACAGTGCCGCCAAGTTTCTGACTGGACACCTGATTGATCCCTGTCCATACCTGATTGAGTGCGTTTACTCCGACAACGGTACGGAATATAAAGGCTCGGCCAACCATGCTTTCGGTGTAGCCTGTTATGAGAACGGGATTGGTCAAAAGTTTACCCGGGTTGCCCGTCCGCAGACCAACGGTAAGGCGGAACGGGTTATCCGCACCCTGATGGAGATGTGGCATGGGAAACAGTTGTTTGACAGTCCGGAACACCGGCGAAAGGAGTTGTGCCGCTTTGTTAATTTCTATAACACTGTGAAGCCGCACCGCAGTTTGAACGGCGATACGCCGTTTGAGGTCTTGCAGGCTTCATTCTCAACCTGTGGTGTAAACAACGCAACGTTTTCCTACACCTGATAAAACTCTCAGGCCGTCTGAAAACACAGCTGTGCGGTTTGAGTTGTCTGCTTGATATATCAGTTTCATAAAAAGCAAGATATTAAGCAAAGGGGCTGACGTAGATTAGCCCTAAATTCCACACCAATCCCGCAGGATTTTAAGCTGTTGAGACGGTGTGCCGAAATTAAATCGAAATTCGCATTCTTTCAAGAACAGCGGGAAAGATTTGCGATCGATTCCGTTGTATTTGCGCAAGACGCGTTTTGCCTGATTCCAAAAATTTTCAATGCCGTTAATGTGGTTCTGACGGTCTGCAAATTCCTTGGAATGGTTGATGCGGTAATGAATAAAACCGCTTACGTCCAACTTGTCGTAGCTGCTCAGGCTATCCGTGTAAACAATGCTGTCCGGCATGATTTTCTTTTTAATGACAGGGAGTAACGTTTCAGACTTGGCATTATCCACCACAACGGTATAGACCCGTCCATTGCGTTTCAGAATGCCGAAGACAACCACTTTTCCTGCCGCACCGCGACCGCGTCTGCCTTTGCGCCGTCCGCCGAAATAGCTTTCGTCCAATTCAATAGAGCCCTCAAAAACCTCATCGGCAACCAAGGCCAGATAATGGCTGATAACCATACGAATTTTGCGGTAGAACAGAATAGCGGAGTTGGGCTGAATGCCCAAAATATCGGCAGCGGAGCGGGAGGTAACTTGGAGTACAAAAAATTCAAGTAGTTTCTTTTGAACTCTCTTTCTTAATTTACAATTGGTTATCTGCATTTTCGTATGCCTAGCATAACTGCTAATCTATGTCAGTCCCTAAGCAAATTGCGTTAAAATTACGTTAAAATAATGCCTTCTGAGTTAATGACATCATTTGCTCAAAAGGCATTATTTTTTATAACACGACACGAAATGTAGGAAAACTTATGCACTCATCCATACAAAGCCGGTTTGCCCCAATTTTATACGTCTTGATTTTCTTTGCCGGATTTTTGGCAGCACAAGTTTGGTTTAATCAGCAAGCCTATTTGACCAACCTTCCCCTTTTGGTCACTGCCATTTCTGCCGTTGCATTGGTTTGGTTGATTTGGGCTGTCGTCTCTGCACGATCCAAAGCAAAAAGCAAGATATTGCATCGTGAGCAGCTGATTAAAAAAGAGAGCATTCATCCTGTTTTGCATGCGACGTTGCAGCGTTCTGACGGTCAAACGGATTTATTGGTTTTGATTGTCCGCAATAGCGGTAAGGGCTTGGCGAAGAATGTGCGTTTTGAGGTAGAGTCTTTGCCGGATCACTTGCCGAGCAAGCTGGTCGCCGATGCGGTTATGCGCTTGGAGATGTTTTCCGGCGGTGTGGATATGTTGGCATCGGGCGAATTGTATGGCGGCGTGTTTGCAAGCATGTTGGCGCTGGCTGCCGAATTGCCGGACCAGACATTTGGCGGCGTGTTGAAACTGAAGGCCACTTATGAAAATGCCTTTGGCGATCAATGCACTTCTGAAAGCATTTTGGATTTGAGCATACTGAATTTCAATTTGTCAGAAATTAAATCCAGTGGCGAGCAAAAGCCCCGCAAGAAATTGTTGTATTGATATTTAAAATATGCAGGCCGTCTGAAACCGAAATACTTGTTTTCAGACGGCCTGTTGTTATTTTTCAAATGATTTTTGAAGAAAAAGAGGCGTATCGGGTATAATAATCAAAGAATTTGAAACGGATTGTCAGGATCGGCAAGCCGTCTCATCATTGTCGTATTTCAAAACCTTACTGATATTTTTTCAATAATCTGTTGCTATGTATCGGAACTTTTTCTGATGTTGGCACTGGCGAAATATTCCTTCAGCCATTTACTCTCAGGAAGCTGCTTATGTTAGTGTGTAATCCTTATGAAGTTGTGATCCATGGTACGACCAGCAAAGGCAAGATTTTCCGACCAAGCGACTGGGCGGAGCGCCTGTGCGGTATTTTGTCTTCCTTCACTAAAGACAACCGCCTTTCCTATTCGAATTGGGTGCGTCCGATTTTGGTGGATAATGTCCGTTGTGTGGCGGTCGATAAAAAGTTGGAAGAAGACAATCCGCAAATGTTCCGTTTCTTGATGGACTTTGCGGCGGATAATGATTTGCGCGTGATTGACTGCAAAGCCTTGCTTAAAGAACAAGAGAGCAAACAGCAGGGCGAAGTGCCGGTCGAGCGCGTTTTGTTGGCGCAGGCGATTGAAGAAAAACATGCCGCCGAGCGTGCGGAAGCGGCCAATGTGCAGCCTGAGCCACAAGCTGCCGCACCTGTGATCGGCGTATTGCGTGAAATTCAGCCGGAAGAAACTGCAACTGCTTTTGCGGCCTTGAGTGTTCTGCGTTCATCGTTGACCGATATTCACCGTTTTGTCGAACAAATCAACGAGCATCAGCGCAAAACCGGCTACCGTCTGCTGGGTATTTTTGAAGAAGGCAAACAAAATGCCGTAGCCGTATGCGGTTTCCATACTGCACATAACTTGGCCAGCGGTTACCATATCCATATTGATGATCTCGTAACCATGCCGCAATGCCGCCAAAAAGGCTATGCTTCTCGCTTGTTGGAAGAAGTACGCAAAATCGGTGCGGAAACCGGGGCAACCAAAATCCATCTGAATGTCCATGTGAACCATGACCGTGCCGATGCCCATCGTCTCTACTTCAAAAACGGATTTGAAATCTGCGCTTACCATTTCCGTTGCGACCCGAAATAATTTTTGTAGAAAGAGAACACTCAATGTTGAAGATTTTGACCGTGGCTGTTTTGACACTGAGCTTGGCGGCCTGCGCATCAGGCAGCGGAGGCAGCTCGCAAATGTATGGTGAGATTAAGGCTGGTGTAGAAACCAGCCATCAACGTTGAGATATACAATGACAAGGCCGTCTGAAATAGGTTTTCCTGTTTCAGACGGCCTTTTTGCAGCTTGCTTAGAGGGTTGTGGAGGTGTCGTCAGTGGCAACAGTCCGATGCAGGCGATACCAATTGTACAGACGCAAGATGCACAAGAAAGCGATGATGGGCATGCAGGCTGCGGTAACCAGATAACGCGGGTTGCTGAAGTTTAAAACGTTGTGACCGGAAAGCAGCGACAAAGCGGCATGCAACCATTCCCACAAAGACGAAATGCTGAATGCCAAAACAGCCAACAGGCCGAGGGTTCGGAAAATGCCGATGGGCAGGATTTGTTGGCGTAATACAGCGCGGTTGAGTTGGAACAAAACAATCAAACCGAAGCCGATGATGCAGACCATGCCGCCGTTGGCGACGATTTGCAGGCTGTTGAAGGCAATGTCGGGCGTAACGGAAATGGTACCGGATTGGTTGGAGGCGGTTTGTTGCAAATTTAAGCCTTGCATGACATTGAGTACGAAACCGTAGATTAGGTCGGCCAAAACGATGCCGATGGGTAGCGGAGTCAAAAAACGTTTCATGGATCAGTTGAGTATTCTATTAGTATGAGGGAGGCCGTCTGAAAATCAAAAATGACGACGTGAGAGTGTATTGTATCCGATAGAAAAGTAGGTTAATGCAAAAATAAATTTAGTTTAAGTCAGAAAATCATGTAATTTTACGCCAACATTATTGCATTAAGCGTACAATCTTCTTCATTATCAAACGTGGAATCAACAGGAAAGGACGTTTACATGAGCGAATTGCAACGTGATTTAACCCGTATCAGTCACAATACCAAAATTGTCGCCACATTGGGTCCGGGCAGCAACAATGTGCAATTGTTGGAAGACATGATCCGTGTCGGCGGTCTTAATGTCATCCGTTTTAACTTCAGCCACGGTACCCCTGAGTTCCATGAAGAAAATGCCCGCATCGTGCGCGAAGCCGCGAAACGTGCAGGTCAGGAAGTGGCTATTCTTGCCGACTTGCAAGGCCCGAAAATCCGTGTCGGCAAAATTGCCGGCGGCAGCATCGAGCTGAATAAGGGTGAAACCTTGATTTTGGATGCCGCACTTGAAGGCGAAGGCACACGCGAAGCGGTTGGCCTGGACTACCGCGATTTGCCAAATGACGTCGTTGCCGGCGATGTTTTGTGGCTGGACGACGGCCTGTTGACTTTGACCGTTGAAGCGGTTGAAGGAAGTAAGATTATTACAAGAGTAGAAAACAGCCATGTACTGAAAAGTAACAAAGGTATCAATAAACGCGGCGGCGGCCTGTCTGCCGGTGCGTTGACCGAAAAAGACTTTCGTGACCTGAAAACGGCGATTGCCATCGGTTGCGACTACTTGGCCATCAGCTTTGTGAAATCTGCTGAAGATCTGCACATCGCACGCGCCAAAGTCGAAGAAGAAATGAAAGGCAGTACAGCCGTACGCCCCGGTTTGGTTTCCAAAATCGAGCGCGTAGAAGCCATTGAAAATCTGGACGAAATCATCCTCGCCAGCGACGGTATTATGGTTGCCCGCGGCGACTTGGCAGTGGAAGTTGGTCATGCCGCCGTTCCTGCCCTGCAAAAACGCATGATCCGCCGCGCCCGCGAGTTGCGCCGCTTCAGCATTACCGCGACCCAAATGATGGAATCCATGATTACCAACCCCGTACCGACCCGCGCCGAAGTGAGCGACGTGGCAAACGCGGTGTTGGACGGCACCGATGCGGTGATGTGTTCCGCCGAAACCGCCGTCGGCGCATACCCGTTTGAAACCGTCAGCCAAATGGCGATTATCTGCGCAGCAGCCGAAAAAGAGCAGGACTCGCTCAATGGCGTTGCCGAACAAGTCGAGTATCCCGAAGCCGTCAGCACCAACTTGGCGATTGCCGGCGGCGCAGTCGGCGTAGCGCGTGCGGTTCATGCCAAAGCGATTGTCGCCCTGACCGAAAGCGGCTCAACCGCCTTCGAAATCAGCCGCCACAACATCACTTTGCCGATTTTCGCCCTGACCCCGAGCATTTCCGCACAACGCCGCATGGCGATGTATCGCGGCGTGCGTCCGATGATTTTGGCAACCAGTACCGACCACGATACTGCGCTGAACGAAGTGGAAGCTGTGTTGGTCGAACACCAAATTCTGTGTTCTGGCGACCAATACATCATTACCAGCGGCTCGAAAATGCGTGAATCCGGTTCGACCAACACATTGGAAGTGCTGCAAGTCAAATAATCGAATCAATGTTTTACTAAGTGGAAAAAGCAGGCTGCCTTCAGCCTGCTTTTTTGTATTTTGGATATTTGTTATGTAAAAAACCGAAAATAATAGGCAAGAATAACGATGTAGTATAGAATTGAGTACCTATACTAAATCAATAAAGGACGTTTCAGACGGCCTTTTTCTTTGTCCGCCACTTTCACGGTAAACCAAAATGATTCATTTCAATCTGAAAAAAACAGCATTTATTTTAAGCACAGCACTTTTATCTACCGCTGTCCAAGCTTCCGGTTACCACTTCGGCACACAATCCGTTAACGCACAAGGCACGGCCAACGCCGCCGCCGAAGCCGCCGATGCCTCAACCATTTTCTACAATCCGGCCGGTTTGAGCAAACTCGACAGCAGCCAAATTTCCGTCAACGCCAATATCGTTTTCCCAAGCATTCATTATGAAGCGGAATCTGCGAAACACTTCCGCACAGGTGCCGATGTCAGCGGCTCGACCAGCGGCAAAATTACCGAAACCACTATTGCTCCGCACGTCTATGGCGCGTACAAAGCCAGCGACGATGTGACTTTGGGTTTGGGCGTGTACGTTCCTTTCGGTTCCGCAACAGAATACGAAAAAGATTCCGTATTGCGCCACAACATCAACAAACTGGGTTTGACCACCATCGCCATCGAGCCGGTAGTCGCGTGGAAACTGAATGAGCAACACGCCGTCGGTGCCGGTTTAATTGCCCAATATTCCAAAGCCGAATTGCGCAAATACTCCGACTGGGACGCTTCCGGCGCCATCAGCCAGTTGGCCAGCAGCTTGGCTTCCCATCAAGCAGGCCGTCCCGTTGCTGTCGATGCAACCGGCAAAGCTGACGGTCATGCCGATGTAAAAGGCCACGATTGGGGCTTCGGCTATCAACTGGCGTGGATGTGGGACATTAACGACCGTGCACGCGTGGGTGTGAACTACCGCTCCAAAGTATCGCATACGCTGAAAGGCACTGCCGATTGGGAAGCGGACGGCGCATATGCAAAACGCGCTTGGGATTTGGGTGCAATGGCTGCACGCGGTTATGTGCCGAACGAAAAAGCCAGCGTAAAAATCGTCACGCCTGAGTCTTTGTCTGTTCACGGTATGTACCGCGCCACCGACAAAACCAACCTGTTCGGCGATGTGACTTGGACGCGCCACAGCCGCTTTAACAAAGCCGAGCTGGTGTTTGAAAACACCAAAAACGTTGTCAACGGCAAATCTAACCGTACCGTCATCACGCCTAACTGGCGCAACACTTATAAAGTTGCATTCGGCGGCTCTTACCAAGTTACCGAACCATTGCAACTGCGTGCCGGTATCGCTTTCGACAAATCACCGGTTAAAAGCGCCGAAGACCGCATGAACAGCCTGCCTGACGGCAACCGTATCTGGTTCTCCGTCGGCGCTAAATATCAACTGGGTAAAAACCATGTTATCGATGCGGCGTACAGCCATATCCACATCAATGACACGGTTTACCGCACAGGCAAAGCCAGCGGCAACGACGTAGACAGCCGCGGTACATCCTCTGCCCGCTTCAAAAACAAAGCGGACATCTTGGGCTTGCAATACACTTATAAATTCAAATAATCGGATTTGAGTTGTGGATAAAAAGGCCGTCTGAAATCTGAACTGGCCCCCAAATCTTGGACACTCATAAAAGCCTATTCAGGCGCTCTGTGCAAGCTGGGTTCTGTATGCGACAGGACTCAGCTTTTTCAATTTCAAACTGCAACGCTCGCGGTTGTAGTAATCCATATAATCATCTATCTGCTTCATCAATTCGTCCACCGTCAATTCTCCTGCGTTATAGAAACACTCCGTCTTCAACACCGCAAAGAAGCTTTCCATCGGCGCATTGTCCCAACAATTCGCCTTACGCGGCATGCTTTGAACCATGGAATGTTGGGCAAGCAATTCCCTATACCCCGCCGTACGATACAGCACACCTTGGTCAGAATGAAGCATCGTTCCTTTATCAGTCAGCCGGGGTGCGGCTTTTTCGAGCATTTCCTTCACCATTTTGCTGTTAGCATTGCGGCTCATGGCGTAGGCGACGATTTCTCGGTTGAACAAGTCCAAGATTGGCGAGAGGTACAGTTTGCCGTCCTTTCCTTTGAGTTCGGTCACGTCGGTCAGCCATTTTTCGTTGGGCTTTTGGGCTTTGAACCGGCGTTTGAGGAGGTGTTCCGATATTTCGCCCATGGCGGGATGGCGGTAGGCTTTTTTCGCCCGTATGAGGGCTTTCAGTCCTAGCTGCTTCATCAGCCGCGCCACTTTTTTGCGGTTCCAACCCAATGCTGCGGCAATGCGCCTTTGCCCGTAGCGTCCTTTATGTCGTCGGTAGGTTTCGACGAGGAGGGCTTTGTCGGCTGCGTCGGGGTCGGGTCGGTCTTGATGGTGGTGGTAAAAGCTGCTTTTGGGCAGGTTTGCGATGTGCGGCAGGTATTTGAGCGGGTGTTGCGCCCTCAGTGTTTGGACGGTTTGGCTTTGTCCTTTTCGGTCTGCTTTTGGCTGAGGGCTTTCAACTCCTTTAGGTAGGCGACCTCTGCGCGCATATAGCACAACTCTTCGATAAGCTCTGCCTGTGTTTTTTTCATGGTCGGGTTTGTCGGCGATGAAGGGGTTTTTGCGGTGTTGGTTCATGGTTTTGGATTGGGGATGTTCGAGTGCGCCGATACCGCCTTCCTGATAGGTGCGTATCCATCGTCGCAGGTGGGTTCGGGAAATGCCGTAGTGGTCTGCGGTACGCTGTTGGCTGCGTATGTGCAGGTAGTGGAGTACGGCTTGGTATTTGAAGTGTAATGTATATTTGCTCATAAAAAAACTGCACCTGTGAGTTGGAGGGGGATGTCCAACTTTTGGGGTGCAGTTCAATCTTCAGACGGCCTTTTTGATTGGCAGGAATAGATGGAATAATCAACAGCCAATAAATAGCGTGCTGGGCTTTTCATATTTCTGATTGGAATAGCAGAACGGAAAAACGATAGAAAAGGGAATAGCTGATTACCGGCTTGAGAAATAAGATGTTGTTTGCGCTTTAAACAACGCGTTACAGATTTTATTTATTCTGATGGGCAGCAATCAAAGGGCCGTCTGAAAAACAGGTTTTCAGACGGCCTTTATTTGCCGGATGGCGGCTAAGAAAGCTCAATCAGCTGCGGACTTCCAGTTCGATTTCTCTTTCCTGTTCGTCTTCAGCAGGCTTGTCCATGGTTTTTTCATCGGCCATATTGTCCAAATCACGGCCGGGTTCGGAAGCGGTATCGCCGATGGAAATGCTGTTCAGGCTTTCCAAAATAATGGCGGAGGCCAGATGGTCGGATGTGCGGTACACCATTGCCAAGCCGATTTCTTCCGCCGGAATGGAAACCAATTCAACCGTATCTTTGTCTTTCGGCTTGCGAATCAGGTTGTTGGACAGATTGACACGGACTTGGCGGCCGCGTTTGTAGAGGCTGACCACAGTGCCTTTGTCCAAGCCGTCGAGTTCGCCTTTATCCAAAGTAATGGTTTGGAACTGACCTGCTTCGCCCACGCCGTCGAAGATGGAAACAACTTTGGCCTGAATCGGACGGGCAGGGGCGTGAGGCATAACATTGAAGCTGTCGAGGCCTTCGGGCAGTTTCAGCAGATAGTCGTCTTTGCGGATTTCGGAAACGGCTTCTTCGATAACCAAAGGTTGCGCGGATTGGGTACGCAGCTTCATGGCTTTGTTGACTTGGGTGTAATACTCGTTGCTTTTGAGTTTTTCGTCAGAAGCGCGGGTGCGGTTTTCCAAGGCGGAGTCGGTGTAAGGCAGCGTGTTGGCGATGCCGCTGAACACAACTTCTTGGCCGAGAAATTTGCCGGTTTCCGGGTCGGTGATGTTTTTATTGACGCGGTAGGTCAGGTAGCGGCCGGGTTCGGTCAGGCCGTATGCGTACACGCGGTTGCCTTGGGTGTAGAGGACGCGGTTGTCGGGGCCGGCAATCAGGCGCGGCGCGTTGGCGGTTTCTTCCGGAGCGATAATCTGCGGATGTTTCATGAACATGCGGTAGAGGTTGACATTGACGGTCGGAATGCCGTAGCCGGAAGTTTCGCGTACGCGCGGATGCAGTTTGATCACGGGAATGCCGTCTGAACGGGTTTGGGCATGTTCAAAACCCAGTCGCGGCTGACCGTTGATGTAGCGTAAAACCAACACCTGACCCGGATAGATCAGATGCGGATTGCGGATAGCGTTGCGGTTAGCGCCCCAAAGGCGGTTCCATTGCCATGGGCTGTACAGATATTTGCCGGAAATACCCCACAAGGTATCGCCGTTTTTAACGACGTAGCGTTGTGGCGCATTGGGGCGGATTTTTAAAGAAGCTGCCTGAGTGTGGGCAGAAATAGCCATGCCTGCCATGCAAAGCAGGGTTATAATACGTTGTTGCATAACCGTTCCCCTTGAAATCGATTCGGTTTGTCTTCAGATGATAAACAGAGAAGGCTGGAGTTTGCGAAACTGCCGCCCATTCATCAATACGATAACGAACGGCCTCCGTCGCGCTATCTTAACATTTTTCGGCGTTATTTTAGCATTGAATGTTGCTGTCATGACAGGAGATTGTGGCGGCGGAAACCGAATCTGTATGAAAATCACACATCAGCTTTATAAAACGAGAATATTATGGCTTTACTGAACATCCTCCAATACCCCGACGAGCGTTTGCACACGGTCGCCAAACCTGTTGAAAAAATCGACGAGCGCATCCAGACATTGGTTGCCGATATGTTTGAAACCATGTACGAAGCACGCGGTATCGGCTTGGCGGCCACTCAGGTCGACGTACACGAGCGCATCGTCGTGATGGATTTGACCGAAGACCGCAGCGAGCCGCGCGTGTTCATCAATCCCGTCATTGTCGAAAAAGACGGCGAGACGACTTATGAAGAAGGCTGTCTGTCCGTACCGGGCATTTACGATACCGTAACCCGTGCCGAGCGCGTCAAAGTTGAAGCCTTGAACGAAAAAGGCGAGAAATTCACGCTGGAAGCAGACGGCCTGTTGGCAATCTGCGTGCAGCACGAATTGGACCACCTGATGGGCATCGTGTTTGTCGAACACTTGTCGCAGCTGAAACAAGGCCGCATCAAAACCAAACTGAAAAAACGTCAGAAACACACCATCTGACCTACGCATCGCTTAAAGGCCGTCTGAAAAGACAAAACAGAAGGCAGACTTCGGTTTTCAATCTTTCAGACGGCCTTTTCAGCTGAAACAGTTTGTCCAACGCGCCATTCAAACCATTTCCACAAGGACACAACATGAAAGTCATCTTTGCCGGTACGCCCGATTTTGCCGCCGCCGCCTTGAAAGCCATCGCTGCCGCAGGTTTTGAAATTCCGCTGGTGTTGACCCAGCCCGACCGCCCTAAAGGCCGCGGCATGCAGTTGACCGCATCGCCGGTCAAACAGGCTGCCTTGGAATTGGGTTTGACCGTGGCGCAGCCGGAAAAGTTGCGCAATAACGCTGAAGCCCTGCAAATGCTCAAAGATACAGGCGCGGATGTGATGGTGGTGGCCGCGTATGGCTTGATTTTGCCGCAGGATGTGTTGGATACGCCCAAACATGGCTGCCTCAATATCCACGCTTCGCTGTTGCCCCGTTGGCGCGGCGCGGCACCGATTCAACGTGCGATTGAAGCCGGCGATGCCGAAACCGGCGTGTGCATCATGCAGATGGACATCGGCTTGGACACCGGCGATGTGGTCAGCGAACACCGCTATGCCATCCAACCTACGGACACTGCCAACGAAGTGCATGACGCGTTAATGGGTTTGGGTGCGGAAGCGATTGTTGCCGACTTGCAGCGGCTGCAGGCTGAAGGCCGTCTGAACGCGGTTAAGCAGCCAGAAGAGGGCGTGACTTATGCCCAAAAATTAAGCAAAGAAGAAGCGCGTATCGATTGGAACGAGTCCGCGCACATTATCGAACGCAAAATCCGCGCCTTTAACCCCGTTCCTGCCGCATGGGTCGAGTATCAAGGCAAACCGATGAAAATCTGGCGTGCCGAAGTCGTGGCCAAGCAGGGTAAGGCAGGCGAGGTGTTGTCCTGCACTTCAGACGGCCTGCTGGTGGCTTGCGGTGAAAATGCGCTGAACATCACCGAATTGCAGCCTTCCGGCAGCAAACGCATGAGCATACAGGCATTTGCGGCAGGTCGGACGATTGAAGTCGGAACAGTTTTGTAACAGGCTGGAAATCAACGTAGAGGAAAGAAAACAATGGCTGTTTTTGAAGTGATCGAAGGCGATATTACCCGATTGGCAGTCGATGCGATTGTCAATGCTGCTAATTCATCGCTGTTGGGCGGTGGAGGCGTAGATGGTGCGATACACCGCGCCGCGGGCAAAGAGCTGCTGGACGAGTGCCGCACTTTGGGCGGTTGCCGGACAGGCGAAGCCAAAATAACCAAAGGCTATCGTTTGCCTGCGCGTTATGTCATTCATACGGTCGGGCCGGTATGGTTTGGCGGAAAACAAAATGAAGAGGCCAAATTGGCACAATCCTACGCCAATTCCTTGCTGCTTGCCCAGAAACACAATCTCCACAGCATCGCCTTTCCGTGCATCAGTACCGGTGTGTACCGCTTTCCGGCCGAAGCCGCCGCGCGTATCGCTTTGGAGAGTTTGCAACAAACCTTGCCGCAATGTCCGGCAGTGGAAAAAATCATCTTTTGCTGTTTTTCCAAAACAGATGCCGAATATTATCGGGCATTGCTGGCAGCCGAACAGGCCGTCTGAAATCCTCCGAACACGTGAAATCAAATATGAATCAGAAAGCAAAAATATGAGTATGTCCCTCGCCCAAAAACTGGCCGCCGATAGCGTTGCCGCGGTTGCCGAAGGGCGCAATCTTCAGGATGTCTTGGCGGAAATCCGCGCGGCGCATCCGCAGCTGACGGCGCAGGAAAACGGCGCGTTGCAGGATATTGCCTACGGTTGCCAACGTTATTTGGGCAGTTTGAAGCACATGCTTGGTCAAATGCTGAAGAAGCCGATTGACAATCCTCAGCTCGAAAGCCTGCTTTTGGCGGCGATGTACCAACTGCATTACACGCGCAATGCGCCTCATGCCGTGGTCAATGAGGCGGTGGAAAGCATTGCCAAAATCGGCCGCGGCCAGTTCCGCTCGTTTGCCAACGCGATTTTGCGGCGTTTTTTGCGCGAGCGGGAGAAGCTGGAGGCTTCGTGCAAAAAAGACGATGTGGCGAAACACAACCTGCCGCTGTGGTGGGTGGCATACCTGAAAAACCATTATCCGAAACACTGGCACAACATCACCACCGCGCTGAAATCGCATCCGCCGATGACTTTACGCGTCAACCGCCGACACGGCAATGCCGAAAGCTATTTGGAAAAACTGGCTGCGGAAGGTATTCCGGCCAGGGCTTTGGACGAATACGCCGTGATGTTGGAAGAAGCCGTGCCGGTAAGCCGCCTGCCCGGTTTTTCAGACGGCCTGGTGTCGGTGCAGGATTTTGGTGCGCAACGCGCCGCCTATTTGTTGAACCCGAAAGACGGCGAACGTATTCTCGATGCCTGTGCGGCGCCGGGCGGCAAGACGGGCCATATCTTGGAACTGGCAGATTGTCATGTTACCGCTTTGGATATAGACGAGGGCCGTCTGAACAGGGTGAAGAGCAATCTTGACCGTTTAGGCTTTCAAACGGCCTCTTTGACTTGTGCCGATGCGCAGGACTTGACAGCGTGGTATGATGGCAAGGCCTTTGACGCTGTCTTGGCCGACGTGCCGTGTACCGCTTCGGGTGTGGCGCGGCGCAATCCCGACGTGAAATGGCTGCGCCGCCCGACCGATGCCGTCAAAACCGCACGCCAACAGGAAGCATTATTAGACGCGCTGTGGCAGACCCTGACGAAAAACGGCAGGATGTTGCTGGCTACCTGCTCGGTCTTTGTCGAAGAAAACGACGGTCAGTTGCAAAAATTCCTTAACCGCCATGCCGATGCCGAGTTGATCGAATCGCATGTGCTCTTACCGAACAAACATCAAGATGGCTTTTATTACGCGCTTATTAGAAAGCAGTAAAACGCTGATTGTACCGCTCTTGCTTGCCGTGTCGCTGAACGCAGCGGGCGAGGGCATCAGTGCGACCCGTGCCGAGGCAAAGCTGACCCATGCCGGACAGCTTTCTGTCAGCAGCCGTTTCCGCACCGACCTGCCCGACCAGCTTAAAGAAGCACTCAAACAGGGCGTCCCCCTGCATTTCAATTTGAGTTGGCAGCTGTCAGCGCCGTCCGTGGCGTCTTATAAATTCAAGTTCGACCAGCTGCTCAACAACGACAGCACGATTCAATACAAATTGTCCTTCCATCCGCTGACCAACCGCTATCGCGTTACCGTCGGTACGTTTTCTACCGAGTACGAAACGCTTGAGACTGCCTTGCGCGCAGTGGGCGCGGTCGCGAATTGGAAGGTTTTGTCCAAGGGCGCGCTGAGTGATGTGGCCGCCAAAGACACGAAGGCTGAAATCCGCCTGCTGCTGACAACCGCCAAGCTGCCCAAACCGTTCCAAATCAATGCCCTGACGTCTAAAAACTGGCATTTGGATTCGGGTTGGAAATCCTTGTCGGTCGTGCAGGAGTAAACCATGCGCCGCTTTCTCCTGATTGCCGCCGTATTCGCCGTTGTTTTGTTGTACGGTCTGACTGTTGCAACGGGCAGCAGCAACGTATTGTCCGATTACTTCTGGTGGATTGTCGCCTTGTGCGGTTTGCTGTTGCTGGTGTTGGCGGCGGTGTTGGTACGCTATGTCGTACTTTTGATGCGCGACAACAGCAAAAGCGTGTTCGGTTCGCAGATTGCGCGTCGGCTGTCGGGGATGTTTACCTTGGTTGCCGTATTGCCGGGCGTGTTTTTGTTCGGTATTTCCGCCCAGTTTATTAACGGTACGATTAATTCTTGGTTTGGCAACGATACCCATGAGGCTCTGGAGCGCAGCTTAAACTTGAGCAAATCCGCGCTGAACTTGGCGGTGGACAACGCTGTCAGTAACGCCACACCGGTGCAGATCGACTTAATCAGTGCCGCTTCACTGGACGGCAATTTAGGGCAGACGCTGGCAAAATCGGCACTTACTGCCGACTTTGCCCAGCTGGCGCTTTATAACGCGACCACCCATAAAGCCGAGAAAAACATCAATCCCCTGAAACTAAATCAACCCGAACTCAACAAAGAAGGATGGGAGCAGCTGGAGCAGACCGGTTCGGTGCGCAGCTTGGAAAACATCGGCGGCGTGCTGTATGCTCAAGGCTGGATGCTGATCGGTACGCATAAAAATCAGGATTATGCGTTGTTTTTCCGGCAGCCGATTCCGAAAGATGTTGCCCAAGACGCGACGCTGATTGAAGCGGCCCGAGCCAAATATGCCGAACTGAGTTATACCAAAAAAAGCCTGCAAACCTTTTTCCTGTCCACGCTGTTGGTCGCGACATTATTGGCCATCTTTTTGGCGCTGGTGATGGCTTTGTATTTTGCCCGCCGTTTTGTGGCACCGGTATTGTCGCTGGCAGAGGGTGCGCGGGCGGTGGCTCAGGGTGACTTCAGCCAGACTCGGCCGGTATTTCGCAATGACGAGTTCGGCCGTTTGACCCAGTTATTCAACCACATGACCGAGCAATTAGCGATTGCCAAAGAGGCAGACGAGCGCAACCGTTTGCGCGAAGAAGCCGCTCGCCATTATTTGGAATGCGTGTTGGAAAGTTTGACCACAGGCGTGATTACTTTGGATGCCGATGGCCGTCTGAAAACCTTTAACAAGGCCGCCGAACAGATTTTGGGCGTTTCGCTGGTGTCTTTGTGGGGCAGTAACTGGCATCAATGGCACGGCGAATCGCTGCAGCAAACTCTGTTGGCCGATGTGTTTGCCGCCATTAATGAAACCGCCGATAGCAACAAACCCGTCCAAGTCGAATACGCCGCGCCCGATGATGCCCGAATCTTGTTGGGCAAAGCCACCATTTTGCCGGAAGACAATGATAACGGCGTGGTGATGGTGATTGATGACATTACCGTCTTGATGCGGGCGCAAAAAGAGGCCGCATGGGGCGAAGTGGCAAAACGTTTGGCGCACGAAATCCGTAATCCGCTTACGCCTATCCAGCTTTCCGCCGAGAGATTGGCATGGAAATTGCATGATAAACTAGATGAACAAGACGCCCAAATTCTCAGCCGTTCAACCGATACCATCGTCAAACAGGTGGCCGCGCTGAAAGAAATGGTCGAAGCGTTCCGCAACTATGCGCGTGCGCCGTCGCTGAATTTAGAAAAACAAAATTTAAACGGTTTGGTGTCGGAAGTATTGGTATTATATGAGGCCGGCGTGTGCAAGTTTAATGCGCGGCTCAGCGCCGACACCTTGCCGATTGTTGCCGATACGACGGCGATGCGCCAAGTGTTGCATAACTTATTTAAGAATGCCGCAGAAGCGGCAGAGTCGGACGAAACGCCGCAAGTAAAAGTCGAAACAGGGCGCGAAGGCGGACAGGTTTTCCTGACCGTCTGCAACAACGGCAAAAGTTTCAGCAAAGAAATGCTGCACAATGCTTTTGAGCCGTACGTTACCGACAAACCGACAGGAACGGGACTTGGTTTGCCCGTTGTGAAAAAAATTATCGAGGAGCATGGCGGCCGTATCAGCCTGAGCAATCAGAACAGTGGCGGCGCGTGCGTCAAAATAGCTTTACCGGAAATGGCAGAAACTTATGCGAAGCAGTGATATTTTGATTGTAGATGATGAAGTAGGCATCCGCGACCTGCTCTCCGAGATCCTTCAAGACGAAGGCTATACCGTCACTTTGGCCGAAAATGCCGAAGAAGCGCGCCAATTGCGTTATCAAACGCGTCCGGCCATGGTGTTGCTGGATATTTGGATGCCCGATTGCGACGGCATCACTTTGTTGAAAGAGTGGGCGAAAAACGGCCAACTCAATATGCCTGTGGTGATGATGAGCGGCCATGCCAGCATTGACACTGCGGTTGAAGCCACCAAAATCGGCGCACTCGATTTTCTGGAAAAACCGATTGCCCTGCAAAAACTCTTGTCCGCAGTAGAACGCGCCTTGAAACATGGCGAAGTTCAGACGGTCTCCGGTATGACTTTGGACAAATTAGGCAACAGTTCCGTCATTCAAGAAATGAACGGCAGCATTGAAGCGGCTGCCAAACACAACCGCCCGCTGTTGTTTGCCGGTGAGGCAGGTTCGCCGTTTGAGATTGTCGCCCGCTATCTGCACAAAAGCGGTACGCCTTGGGTGGCAACCGACCGTGTCGAACACATTGTCGATATGCCGATGGAGCTGTTGCAAAAGGCATCAGGCGGTATTTTGTATGTCGGCGATATTGCCCGGTACAGCAAGAACATCCAAAACGGCATTGCTTTCTTGCTGGAGAAAGCCGACCGCTATAATGTCCGTGTGATTGCTTCATGCGGTTTTAAACGCGGTGAGAGCGCTGATGACGTCGTTACCGGCAGACTGGCAGAGCTGTTGAAAGAGCGCATCGATGTTCCTTCTTTGTGCAGCCAACCGGACGATATCGTCTTTTTAATCAACCGCATCATGACCGATTTGGCCGAAAGTCAAAAAATCCAGCCGGTAAAATTCAGCGACAGCGCGTTGGTGGTTTTGCGCCAATACGATTGGCCGGGCAATTACGACCAGCTTGCCGAAACGGTGAAAAACATCATGTTGGAATCTGACGGCAAAGAAGTGGACGAGCAGGCTGTTGCCGTGGCTTTAGGTCAGAAGGAAAATGCGACGGCGACAGAAATCATCGGCGGCTTCAATTTCAATATGCCTTTGCGCGAATTGAGGGAAGAAGTCGAGCGCCGCTACTTTGAGTACCATATCGCCCAAGAAGGCCAAAATATGAGCCGCGTGGCGCAAAAGGTCGGCTTGGAGCGTACACACCTTTACCGCAAACTCAAACAACTCGGTATCAGCGTATCGCGCCGCAGCGCCGACAAATCCGAAGAATAAGCGCAATATCGGTTCAAACACAAAAAAGGCCGTCTGAAAGCCATCAGGTTTTTCAGACGGCATCGTCATTTGACGGTGTGTTTAGACAAGCAATACTTTATAAAAATAATGATATGGCTAGGCATGGTTATTTTGCCTTTTAAGCCGACAGAAGTTTTATATCAATGAAATTTTTAGACGGCCTTTATTTACTTCAGGCCGTCTGAACAACCATTACGAAAAGGGAACAGATTGATGACGGAAAACGAGCGTTTTGCTTGGTTGCAACTGGCATTTACGCCCTATATCGGCGCAGAAAGTTTTTTGGTGCTGTTGCAGCAATTCGGTAGCGCACAAGCAGCCTTGAATGCGCCGGCAGACAAAATTGCCGCGTTGGTGCGCCATAAACAGGCGGCCGAGTCGTGGCGTAATACGGATAAACGGGCTTTGGCGCAGCAGTCTGCCGAAGCCGCTTTACAATGGGAAATGCAGGACGGTTGCCGTCTGTTGTTGCTGCAAGATGATGATTTCCCCGAAATGCTGACACAAGGCATTACCGCGCCGCCGGTCTTGTTTTTACGCGGTAATGCAGAGCTGCTGCACACACCTTCTGCCGCGATTGTCGGCAGCCGCCATGCCACGCCGCAGGCAATGCGGATTGCCAAAGATTTCGGCAGGGCGTTGAGCGAAAAAGGCATTCCCGTCGTATCGGGCATGGCTTCGGGTATCGATACCGCCGCCCATCAGGGCGCATTGCAGGCAGATGGCGGTACCATTGCCGTCTGGGGAACCGGTATAGACCGCATTTATCCGCCGTCCAATAAAAACCTTGCTTATGAAATTGCTGAAAAAGGCTTGATTGTCAGCGAGTTCCCTTTGGACACGCGTCCGTTCGCAGGCAACTTTCCGCGCCGCAACCGTCTAATTGCCGCGTTGTCGCAGCTGACATTGGTGGTCGAGGCGGCATTGGAATCCGGCTCATTGATTACTGCCAAGCTGGCGGCGGAGATGGGGCGTGAAGTGATGGCGGTACCCGGTTCGATAGACAATCCGCATAGCAAAGGCTGTCACAAGCTGATTAAAGACGGGGCAAAACTGGTTGAATGTTTGGACGATATTCTCCATGAGTGTCCGCAGCTATTGCAAAATACGCCTGTTCCATCATATTCTATAAATAAGACGGTCAAACCGAAAAACGATCAAACCAAACGTCTGCAACCAAAAACAATAGTGGATGAACCGCAAAGGCCGTCTGAAAACCTATCTGCTGCCCCATCAACTAGCGCTTTATTGGACGCAATGGGTTACGACCCGATACACCCCGATATTTTGGCGCAACAAACCAATACGGCAGCGGCAGATGTGTACGCACAGCTTTTGGAATACGAACTTGACGGTATCGTCGCCGCCTTGCCGGGCGGCCGTTATCAGCGTGTCAAAGCATAAATTATCTATATTTAAGGAACCAGCATGACCGAAGTCATTGCCTATTTAATCGAACACTTCCAAGATTTCGACAATTGTCCGCCTCCGGAGGACTTGGGTCGCCTCTTGGAAGATGCGGGTTTTGATGCTACGGAAATCGGCAATACATTGATGATGATGGAAGTCTTGTTCAATACGTCCGAATTCTATGCCGAGCCGTTTAACAGCGACTCCCTGCGCGTATTCTGCCGTGAAGAAGCTGAAAACCTGCCGCAGGAAGTCATGGGCTTGATGCAATATTTGGTTACCGAACACGCAATTACTTATGAGCAACGCGAAATCGTCATTCACGCCCTGATGCACATTCCATCGGACGAAATTACCCTCGATACCGCCAAAGTGTTGGTATTGCTAGTGTTGTGGATGCACAAAAGCGAGTTGCCCGTCCTGATTGGCGACGACTTGATGAGTGCGTTGACCGGACAAAACGTGATGCACTAAACCTTTTTTCAGACGGCCTCAATAATAAAGGCCGTCTGAAACATAAATCCAATACATCCAAAAGAGAACAACAATGGCGAAAAACCTATTAATCGTCGAATCCCCGTCCAAAGCCAAAACCCTGAAAAAATATCTGGGCGGTGATTTTGAAATCTTGGCGTCTTACGGCCACGTCCGCGATTTGGTTCCGAAAAGCGGAGCAGTCGATCCCGACAATGGCTTTGCCATGAAATACCAATTGATCAGCCGCAACAGCAAACACGTCGATGCCATCGTTGCCGGAGCCAAAGAAGCCGAAAACATCTACCTCGCAACCGACCCGGATAGGGAAGGCGAAGCGATTTCCTGGCATCTTTTTGAAATCCTCAAATCCAAACGCGGCCTGAAAAACATCAAGCCGCAGCGTGTCGTGTTCCATGAAATTACCAAAAACGCCGTGCTCGATGCCGTTGCCCATCCGCGCGAAATTGAAATGGACTTGGTTGATGCGCAACAAGCCCGTCGCGCTTTGGACTATCTGGTCGGTTTCAACCTTTCGCCGTTGCTGTGGAAAAAAATCCGCCGCGGTTTGAGCGCGGGTCGTGTGCAAAGTCCCGCCTTGCGTCTGATTTGCGAACGCGAAAACGAGATCCGCGCGTTTGAAGCGCAGGAATATTGGACAGTGCATCTCGACAGCCACAAAGGCCGCAGCAAGTTCACCGCCAAACTCGCCCAATACAACGGCGCGAAACTCGAACAATTCGACCTGCCGAACGAAGCCGCGCAAGCTGATGTGTTGAAAGAACTCGAAGGCAAAGAAGCCGTCGTTACCGCCATCGAAAAGAAAAAGCGCAGCCGCAACCCCGCCGCGCCGTTCACCACTTCTACCATGCAGCAGGATGCCGTGCGCAAACTCGGCTTCACCACCGACCGCACCATGCGTACCGCCCAGCAGCTTTACGAAGGTATAGACGTAGGGCAGGGCGCTATCGGTCTGATTACCTATATGCGTACCGACAGCGTGAACTTGGCCGATGAAGCGTTAACCGAAATCCGCCATTACATTGAAAATAAAATCGGCAAAGAATATCTGCCGAGTGCCGCCAAACAATACAAAACCAAATCCAAAAACGCCCAAGAAGCGCACGAAGCCATCCGTCCGACTTCCGTGTACCGCACGCCCGAAAGCGTCAAACCCTTCCTGAGCGCAGACCAGTTCAAACTCTATCAAATGATTTGGCAGCGCACCGTTGCCTGTCAGATGACGCCCGCCAAATTCGACCAAACCACCGTCGATATTACCGTCGGCAAAGGCGTGTTCCGCGTAACCGGACAAGTACAAACCTTCGCGGGTTTCCTCAGCGTTTACGAAGAAAGCAGCGACGATGAAGAAGGCGAAGACAGCAAAAAACTGCCCGAAATGAGCGAAGGCGACAAATTGCCCGTGGACAAACTCTACGGCGAACAACACTTCACCACTCCGCCTCCACGCTACAACGAAGCCACACTGGTTAAAGCCCTCGAAGAATACGGCATCGGCCGCCCTTCGACCTACGCCAGCATCATCTCTACGCTCAAAGACCGCGAATACGTTACCCTTGAGCAAAAACGCTTCATGCCCACCGACACAGGCGACATCGTCAATAAATTCTTGACCGAACACTTCGCCCAATATGTCGATTACCACTTCACCGCCAAACTTGAAGACCAGCTTGACGAAATTGCCAACGGCAAACGCCGTTGGATTCCCGTGATGGACAAATTCTGGAAACCGTTCATCAAACAAGTGGAAGAAAAAGAGGGCATCGAACGCGCCAAATTTACCACGCAGGAACTCGACGAAACCTGTCCGAAATGCGGCGAACACAAACTGCAAATCAAATTCGGCAAAATGGGTCGTTTCGTCGCGTGTGCCGGTTATCCCGAGTGCAGCTACACGCGCAATGTCAACGAAACTGCAGAAGAAGCTGCCGAACGCATTGCCAAAGCGGAAGCAGAACAAGCCGAACTCGACGGGCGCGAATGCCCTAAATGCGGCGGTCGCCTAGTGTACAAATACAGCCGCACCGGCAGCAAATTCATCGGCTGCGCCAACTATCCGAAATGCAAACACGTTGAACCGCTGGAAAAACCGAAAGACACCGGCGTCCAATGCCCGCAATGCAAAAAAGGCAACCTCGTCGAGCGCAAATCCCGTTACGGCAAACTGTTTTACAGTTGCAGCACCTATCCGGATTGCAACTACGCCACTTGGAATCCACCTGTTGCAGAAACCTGTCCGAAATGCGCGTGGCCGGTTTTGACCATCAAAACCACCAAACGCTGGGGTGTGGAAAAAGTCTGCCCGCAAAAAGAATGCGGCTGGAAAGAGCAAATTGAACCGCCTGTACCGAAGGAATAATTGGTTAAAGCTTGGGTAGAAAAAGGCCGTCTGAAAAATGATTTTCAGACGGCCTTTTTGTTTCTAAAAGAATAGAGTGAAATACGGCTTGATGGCAGTTTCACTATATAATTGAGGCCGTCTGAAAACTCGGCATTTTTTTAAAATCATGGCAAATAACAAACATTCCAAGCACACCAATCAAGTACGCATTATTGGCGGGCAATGCAGAGGGAGGAAGTTAACTTTTCTGTCTGCAGATGGTCTGCGTCCGACGCCTGACAGCGTGCGTGAAAAACTGTTTAACTGGCTGGGTCAGGATTTAACCGGCAAAACGGTATTAGATTTATTCAGCGGTAGCGGTGCTTTAGGAATGGAGGCCGCTTCTCGTAATGCGGCAAAAGTGTTAATGGTCGATAACCACCGCCAAACTGTTCAAACGCTTCAGAAAAATATCTGTGAATTAGGTTTGAAACAGGTGGAAATCGTGTGTTCAGACGGCATGGCTTATCTGACAAGGCCGTCTGAAAAATTTGATGTTGTGTTTCTTGATCCGCCGTTTGCATGGGAAGATTGGCAAAATCTGTTTATCCGATTGCAAAGCCACTTGAAAAATGGGGCAATGGTCTATATTGAAGCAGGGAAGCTGCCTGAAAAACCGGATTGGCTGGAAATTTATCGGGAAGGAAAGGCGGGAATGAGTAGGTTTGAATTATCGCTCTATTCGCAAGTTGCTGAATAGTATAGAATTTGAGAATCATTCCCAAGGTGTAAAACATTCTTTTAAACGGATTGTTCCGACGTCATTTGTGCTATAATCCGCGCCCAATCGGTTTTGATAATTTAAGAAAAAAGGAAATAGAAATGTCGCTCTTTATTACAGATGAGTGCATTAACTGCGATGTGTGCGAACCGGAATGCCCTAATGATGCCATTTCGCAAGGTGAAGAAATTTACGAAATCAATCCAAATTTGTGTACGCAATGTGTAGGCCATTACGATGAGCCTCAGTGCCAACAGGTATGTCCTGTCGACTGTATCTTGATCGATGAAGAGCATCCTGAAACGCACGAAGAACTGATGGCTAAGTATGAAAAAATCATTCAGTTTAAATAAATAGCGTTTAAAAGCAAAAGCTTGGGTATTTTTAAAGAAATAAATGAAAAAAAATCTTGACGGGAATCTGAGTTGCCAATAAACTAGCGTTCTCTTTTGGAGGGATTCCCGAGCGGTCAAAGGGGGCAGACTGTAAATCTGTTGCGTGAGCTTCGAAGGTTCGAATCCTTCTCCCTCCACCAAAAATTCTTACTTGGAGCAAAAAAGTGAGTATGCGGGTGTAGCTCAATGGTAGAGCAGAAGCCTTCCAAGCTTACGGTGAGGGTTCGATTCCCTTCACCCGCTCCAAACAATTTCGCCCATGTAGCTCAGGGGTAGAGCACTCCCTTGGTAAGGGAGAGGTCGGCAGTTCAAATCTGCCCATGGGCACCATCTCATTATTACCCTTTCTTTCAAAAAGCTATAGATTATAGGATATTGCCATGGCTAAGGAAAAATTTGAACGTAGCAAACCGCACGTAAACGTTGGCACCATCGGTCACGTTGACCATGGTAAAACCACTCTGACTGCTGCTTTGACTACTATTTTGGCTAAAAAATTCGGTGGCGCTGCAAAAGCTTACGACCAAATCGACAACGCTCCTGAAGAAAAAGCTCGTGGTATTACCATTAATACCTCACACGTAGAATACGAAACTGAAACCCGTCACTACGCACACGTAGACTGCCCGGGCCACGCCGACTACGTTAAAAACATGATTACCGGTGCTGCCCAAATGGACGGCGCGATCTTGGTATGTTCCGCAGCTGATGGTCCTATGCCACAAACTCGCGAACACATCCTGTTGGCTCGCCAAGTAGGTGTACCTTACATCATCGTATTCATGAACAAATGCGACATGGTTGACGATGCCGAGCTGTTGGAACTGGTTGAAATGGAAATCCGTGACTTGTTGTCAAGCTACGACTTCCCAGGCGACGACTGCCCAATCGTACAAGGTTCTGCACTGAAAGCTTTGGAAGGTGATGCTGCTTACGAAGAAAAAATCTTCGAATTGGCTGCTGCCTTGGACAGCTACATCCCAACACCTGAGCGTGCAGTGGACAAACCTTTCTTGTTGCCTATCGAAGACGTATTCTCTATCTCTGGCCGTGGTACGGTAGTAACCGGTCGTGTAGAGCGCGGTATCATCCACGTTGGTGACGAGATCGAAATCGTAGGTCTGAAAGACACCCAAAAAACCACTTGTACCGGTGTTGAAATGTTCCGCAAACTGCTGGACGAAGGTCAAGCAGGTGACAACGTAGGCGTATTGCTGCGTGGTACTAAACGTGAAGACGTAGAGCGTGGTCAAGTATTGGCTAAACCAGGTACTATCACTCCTCACACCAAATTCAAAGCAGAAGTATACGTATTGAGCAAAGAAGAGGGTGGTCGTCACACTCCATTCTTCGCTAACTACCGTCCACAATTCTACTTCCGTACTACTGACGTAACTGGTGCAGTTACTTTGGAAGAAGGCGTAGAAATGGTAATGCCAGGTGAGAACGTAACCATTACTGTAGAACTGATTGCGCCTATCGCTATGGAAGAAGGTCTACGCTTTGCAATTCGCGAAGGTGGTCGTACCGTAGGTGCGGGTGTGGTTTCTTCTGTAATCGCTTAAGTTTAGAGGCCAATAGCTCAATTGGTAGAGTATCGGTCTCCAAAACCGAGGGTTGGGGGTTCGAGACCCTCTTGGCCTGCCAAATAAAAAATTAACCGGCCTTGTGCCGGTTAATTTTTTTGTACTTAAGTTTTAAGATTATTTGGAATTAATTAATGGATCAATGCCACTATCTAAAATGAAGGCGGGTGGGGTATTGATAAGTGAGTAAAGATGACAGAACATCCGTCTGGACGCAAAGAAAACCATCAGAAAAAGGAAGTTGTGGTAAGTAATAAGCCGGCTCCTGAAAAGAAAGAAGGTCTGTTTGCATATTTTAAGAGCTCTTGGACTGAGTTTAAGAAGGTAGTTTGGCCGAGTCGCGATGAAGCGGTCAAAATGACTGTATTCGTGATTATCTTCGTTGCAGTTTTAGCAGCCTTCATTTATGCGGCAGATACAATTATTTCATGGTTGTTTTTTGATGTTTTATTAAATAGGAAAGGGTAAAGATGTCAAAGCGTTGGTATGTGGTACAGGCCTATTCCGGTTTCGAGAAAAATGTTCAAAAAACATTGAAAGAGCGCATTGCTCGTGAAAACATGGAAGAATATTTCGGTCAGATTCTCGTTCCTGTAGAGGAAGTGGTAGATATCAAGAATGGCCGAAAAACCATCAGTGAGCGTAAATTCTATCCAGGCTATGTGTTGGTTGAAATGGAAATGACCGATGATTCATGGCACTTGGTTAAGAGCACCCCTCGAGTAAATGGTTTTGTAGGTGGTAGCGGAAATCGTCCAATCCCAATTTCTCAAAAAGATGCAGATGCTATTTTGCAACAAGCCAAAACAGGTGTTGAGAAGCCAAAACCAAAAGTTGAATTTGAGGTTGGTCAGCAGGTTCGTGTGAATGAAGGTCCATTTGCTGATTTCAATGGAATTGTTGATGAAGTTAACTACGAGCGTAATAGATTGCGTGTTTCAGTTCAGATTTTTGGTCGTGAAACACCGGTTGAATTAGAGTTCGGTCAGGTTGAAAAGATTTAAGTGGTTTAATTCGCTTGAAAAATTTTTTTTAAGCGGATATAATCGCAAATTCTGTTTGGGAAGCGGAATGGTTCCGCGTTATACCCGTTTTTAGGAGTCCTTAAGTGGCAAAGAAAATTATCGGCTACATCAAACTGCAAATTCCTGCAGGTAAAGCCAATCCATCTCCCCCAGTTGGTCCTGCTTTGGGTCAACGTGGTTTGAATATCATGGAATTCTGTAAAGCATTTAATGCTGCAACCCAAGGTATGGAACCTGGGTTGCCAATTCCAGTCGTGATCACTGCATTTGCAGATAAATCATTCACTTTTGTGATGAAAACTCCACCAGCTTCTATCTTGTTGAAAAAAGCTGCTGGTCTGCAAAAAGGTAGTTCTAATCCTCTGACTAACAAAGTGGGTAAATTGACCCGCGCTCAGTTGGAAGAAATTGCTAAAACTAAAGAGCCTGATTTGACTGCTGCTGACTTGGATGCGGCTGTTCGTACTATCGCCGGCTCTGCTCGCTCAATGGGCTTGGATGTGGAGGGTGTTGTATAATGGCTAAAGTATCTAAACGCTTGAAAGCTCTGCGCTCTTCTGTTGAAGCTAACAAATTGTACGCAATCGATGAAGCAATTGCTTTGGTTAAAAAAGCTGCTACTGCTAAATTCGACGAGTCTGTTGACGTATCTTTCAACTTGGGTGTTGATCCTCGTAAATCTGACCAAGTTATTCGTGGTTCAGTCGTTCTGCCTAAAGGTACCGGTAAAACAACTCGCGTAGCTGTATTTACCCAAGGTGCAAATGCAGATGCTGCTAAAGAAGCTGGTGCAGATATTGTCGGTTTTGAAGATCTGGCCGCTGAAATCAAAGCTGGTAACCTGAATTTTGACGTTGTTATTGCTTCCCCTGATGCAATGCGTATCGTTGGTCAATTGGGTACCATCTTGGGTCCTCGTGGTCTGATGCCAAACCCTAAAGTAGGTACTGTTACTCCTAACGTTGCTGAAGCAGTTAAAAATGCAAAAGCAGGTCAAGTACAATACCGTACAGATAAAGCCGGTATCGTTCATGCAACTATCGGTCGTGCTTCTTTCGCTGAAGCTGACTTGAAAGAAAACTTCAATGCGTTGCTGGATGCTATCGTTAAAGCTAAACCTGCTGCTGCTAAAGGTCAGTACCTGAAAAAAGTTGCTGTATCCAGCACTATGGGTTTGGGTGTTCGCGTTGATACTGCAAGCGTGAACAACTAAGAAATTTTCAGGTGATCCAATTTTCTGGATTGCCTGAATTTGGGCTACTTAAAATTAAGTAGATGTCCAAGACCGTAGGGATCGTAAGATTTAATCGTAACTGCCCTACGCAGACGGTAGTCCTGAAACACATTGCAAGATTGCTTGTAAGATGTCTTTTTAGGTTACCGCGCTGGTGGGATATCATTTCGGTATCCTGTTTATAAACAGTGGGAGGTAGACCTTGAGTCTCAATATTGAAACCAAGAAAGTGGCCGTAGAGGAAATTAGCGCAGCAATTGCTAACGCTCAAACTCTCGTAGTCGCTGAATATCGCGGTATCAGTGTTTCCAGCATGACTGAGCTTCGTGCGAATGCACGTAAAGAAGGCGTTTACTTGCGCGTTCTGAAAAATACTCTGGCTCGTCGCGCAGTAGAGGGTACTTCATTTGCAGGTTTGGCCGATCAAATGGTTGGTCCATTGGTTTACGCTGCTTCTGAAGATGCTGTTGCTGCTGCTAAAGTGCTGCACCAATTCGCGAAAAAAGATGACAAAATTATCGTTAAAGCTGGTTCTTACAATGGCGAAGTGATGAATCCTGCTCAGGTTGCTGAGTTGGCTTCTATTCCAAGTCGCGAAGAGCTGTTGTCCAAACTGTTGTTCGTTATGCAAGCTCCTGTATCAGGCTTTGCACGTGGTTTGGCTGCTTTGGCAGAGAAAAAAGCTGGCGAAGAAGCCGCTTAATCGATTTTGTTTCATTTAATCAATTATTTTTTAATACAATATTTGGAGTATAAATAGCATGGCTATTACTAAAGAAGACATTTTGGAAGCCGTTGGTTCTTTGACCGTAATGGAATTGAACGACCTGGTTAAAGCTTTTGAAGAAAAATTTGGCGTTTCTGCTGCTGCAGTTGCAGTTGCAGGTCCTGCAGGTGCTGGTGCAGCTGCTGCTGAAGAAAAAACTGAATTCGACGTAGTATTGGCTTCTGCCGGTGATCAAAAAGTTGGCGTGATCAAAGTTGTCCGCGCTATCACTGGTCTGGGTCTGAAAGAAGCTAAAGACATCGTTGACGGTGCACCTAAAACTCTGAAAGAAGGTGTTTCTAAAGCTGAAGCTGAAGACATCCAAAAACAACTGGAAGAAGCCGGCGCTAAAGTCGAAATCAAATAATTTGATGCTTCCCATGAAGGCTGGCAGTTTTCTGCCAGCCTTATTTTGCTTCTTAAAATAAGTATCAGGTATTGTTTACATTTATTTGCATAGTCTTTATGAAACCATTGCAAATAAATGTAAATATCAGGTTGATGCATGCCGTTGTTTCAGACGGCCTATTATTTAAAATTGCTTTTCGGAGTGTATATGAGCTATTCGTTTACCGAGAAAAAACGTATCCGTAAGAGTTTTGCAAAGCGAGAGAATGTCTTAGATGTTCCTTTCCTGCTGGCAACCCAAATTGATTCTTATGCGAAATTTTTGCAGCTGGAAAATGCTTTTGACCAACGCACTGATGATGGTCTGCAAGCAGCATTTAATTCTATTTTCCCGATTGTGAGCCATAACGGTTATGCGCGATTGGAGTTTGTACATTACACATTGGGCGAGCCTTTGTTCGATATTCCTGAATGTCAATTGCGTGGCATTACTTATGCGGCGCCATTGCGTGCCCGTATCCGTTTGGTGATTTTAGATAAAGAAGCATCTAAGCCGACTGTAAAAGAAGTTCGTGAAAACGAAGTGTATATGGGCGAAATCCCATTGATGACGCCAAGTGGCTCTTTTGTCATCAATGGTACTGAGCGTGTGATTGTTTCTCAGTTGCACCGTTCTCCTGGCGTGTTCTTTGAGCATGACCGTGGTAAAACACATTCTTCCGGTAAGTTGTTGTTCTCTGCTCGTATTATTCCTTACCGTGGTTCATGGTTGGATTTCGAATTTGATCCAAAAGATTTGCTGTATTTCCGTATCGACCGTCGCCGTAAAATGCCGGTTACGATTTTGTTGAAAGCTTTGGGCTACAATAATGAACAAATCTTGGATATTTTCTACGACAAAGAAACTTTCTATTTGTCTTCAAACGGTGTTCAAACTGATCTGATTGCAGGCCGTCTGAAAGGTGAAACTGCCAAAGTTGATATCTTGGATAAAGAAGGCAATGTACTGGTCGCCAAAGGTAAACGCATTACTGCGAAAAATATCCGTGATATTACCAATGCAGGCTTGACTCGTTTGGATGTAGAGCCAGAAAGCCTGATAGGCAAAGCATTGGCTGCTGACCTGATTGATCCGGAAACCGGCGAAGTATTGGCTTCTGCTAATGATGAAATTACAGAAGAACTGTTGGCTAAACTTGATATCCATGGCGTAAAAGAAATTACGACCCTTTATATCAATGAGTTGGATCAAGGCGGCTACATCTCCAGCACTCTGCGTACAGACGAAACTGCTGATCAGCAGGCTGCACGCGTAGCGATTTACCGCATGATGCGTCCTGGCGAACCGCCTACCGAAGAAGCTGTTGAGCAGCTCTTCAACCGCTTGTTCTTCAGTGAAGACAGTTATGATTTGTCTCGCGTAGGCCGTATGAAATTTAATACGCGCACATACGAGCAAAAATTGTCTGAAGCACAACAAAACTCTTGGTATGGCCGTTTGTTGAATGAGACTTTGGCCGGTGCAGCTGAAAAAGGCGGTTACGTTCTGAGCGTTGAAGACATTGTTGCTTCTATTGCGACATTGGTTGAACTGCGTAACGGTCATGGCGAAGTAGACGATATCGACCACTTGGGTAATCGTCGTGTTCGTTCTGTGGGTGAGTTGACTGAAAACCAATTCCGTAGCGGCTTGGCTCGTGTAGAACGTGCAGTTAAAGAGCGTTTGAACCAAGCAGAATCTGAGAACTTGATGCCGCATGACTTGATCAATGCGAAACCTGTTTCTGCCGCGATTAAAGAATTCTTCGGCTCCAGCCAATTGAGCCAATTTATGGATCAGACTAACCCATTGTCTGAAGTAACCCATAAACGCCGTGTATCTGCATTGGGTCCTGGCGGTTTGACTCGTGAACGTGCAGGCTTTGAGGTGCGAGACGTACATCCGACCCATTATGGCCGTGTATGTCCTATTGAAACACCTGAAGGTCCAAACATTGGTTTGATCAACTCATTGTCCGTTTATGCGCGTACCAATGATTATGGTTTCTTGGAAACCCCTTATCGCCGTGTTGTCAATGGCAAAGTAACTGAAGAAATCGATTACTTGTCTGCTATCGAAGAAGGCCGTTATGTGATTGCACAGGCGAATGCCGATTTGGACAAAGACGGTAATTTGATTGGCGACTTGGTTACTTGTCGTGAAAAAGGCGAAACCATTATGGCAACGCCTGATCGCGTTCAATATATGGACGTGGCAACCGGTCAAGTGGTATCCGTTGCAGCATCTCTGATTCCATTCTTGGAACATGATGACGCGAACCGTGCATTGATGGGTGCCAACATGCAACGTCAGGCCGTACCGTGTCTGCGCCCTGAAAAACCGATGGTTGGTACCGGTATCGAACGCTCTGTAGCCGTTGACTCTGCAACTGCAATCGTTGCCCGCCGTGGTGGTGTGGTTGAGTATGTAGATGCCAACCGCGTCGTAGTTCGTGTTCATGATGATGAAGCGACTGCCGGTGAAGTGGGTGTCGATATTTACAACTTGGTTAAATTCACCCGTTCCAACCAATCTACCAACATCAACCAACGTCCGGCCGTAAAAGCAGGCGACGTTTTGCAACGTGGTGACTTGGTGGCCGACGGTGCATCTACCGACTTGGGTGAATTGGCTTTGGGTCAAAACATGACCATCGCCTTCATGCCATGGAACGGTTACAACTATGAAGACTCGATTCTGATTTCAGAAAAAGTGGCTGCGGACGATCGTTACACTTCGATTCACATTGAAGAGCTGAACGTTGTCGCACGTGACACTAAACTGGGTGCGGAAGACATTACCCGCGATATTCCGAACTTGTCCGAACGTATGCAAAACCGTTTGGATGAATCCGGTATCGTATATATCGGTGCAGAAGTAGAAGCCGGTGATGTCTTGGTAGGTAAAGTAACGCCTAAAGGCGAAACCCAACTGACTCCTGAAGAAAAACTGCTGCGTGCCATCTTCGGTGAAAAAGCGTCTGACGTAAAAGATACTTCATTGCGTATGCCTACCGGCATGAGCGGTACCGTTATCGACGTTCAAGTCTTCACTCGTGAAGGTATCCAACGCGACAAACGTGCTCAATCCATTATTGATTCTGAATTGAAACGTTACCGTCAAGATTTGGGCGATCAATTGCGTATTTTTGATAATGACGCATTCGACCGTATTGAGCGTATGATTGTTGGGCAAAAAGCCAATGGTGGTCCGATGAAGCTGGCTAAAGGCAGTGAAATCACTACCGAATATTTGGCAAGCCTGTCCAGCAAACATGATTGGTTTGACATCCGTCTGGCTGACGAAGATTTGGCCAAACAGTTGGAACTGATTAAATTGAGCCTGCAACAAAAACGCGAAGAAGCGGATGAGTTGTATGAGATCAAGAAGAAAAAACTGACCCAAGGCGACGAGCTGCAACCGGGCGTACAAAAAATGGTGAAAGTATTTATCGCCATCAAACGTCGTCTGCAAGCCGGTGACAAAATGGCGGGTCGCCACGGTAACAAAGGTGTGGTATCACGCATTCTGCCAGTGGAAGACATGCCTTACATGGCTGACGGCCGTCCGGTAGACATCGTACTGAACCCATTGGGCGTACCTTCCCGTATGAACATCGGTCAGATTTTGGAAGTTCACTTGGGTTGGGCGGCAAAAGGTATCGGCGAACGCATCGACCGTATGCTGAAAGAGCAACGCAAAGCCAGCGAACTGCGTGAATTCTTGAACAAACTCTACAACGGTAGCGGTAAGAAAGAAGATTTGGACAGTCTGACAGATGAAGAAATCATCGAATTGGCTTCCAACCTGCGTAAAGGTGCATCTTTCGCTTCTCCTGTATTCGACGGTGCGAAAGAGTCTGAAATCCGCGAAATGCTGAACTTGGCTTACCCAAGCGAAGATCCTGAGGTTGAGAAACTGGGCTTCAACGACAGTAAAACTCAAATTACGCTGTATGACGGCCGTTCAGGCGAAGCATTTGACCGCAAGGTTACAGTCGGTGTGATGCACTATCTGAAACTGCACCACTTGGTTGACGAAAAAATGCACGCCCGTTCTACCGGTCCATACAGTCTGGTTACCCAGCAGCCTCTGGGCGGTAAAGCTCAGTTCGGTGGCCAACGTTTCGGTGAGATGGAGGTTTGGGCATTAGAAGCATACGGCGCGGCATACACGCTGCAAGAGATGCTGACGGTGAAGTCTGACGACGTGAACGGTCGTACCAAAATGTACGAGAACATCGTCAAAGGCGAACATAAAATCGATGCCGGTATGCCTGAATCCTTCAACGTATTGGTTAAAGAGATTCGCTCACTGGGCTTAGATATCGATTTGGAACGTTACTAAAACAGAAGTTTTCAGACGGCCTTTCAAGGTCGTCTGAAAAAGCGGTTTCAGAATAAGAATGAAGCAATCGGCATTTAGGCCGTCTGAAATCAAAAGTACCGTTTCCCAATATCGAAAATCCGCCATGCGGTAAAAATACTTCCTTCAAGGAGCAAAAATGAATTTGTTGAACTTATTTAATCCGTTGCAAACTGCCGGCATGGAAGAAGAGTTTGATGCCATCAAAATCGGTATTGCCTCTCCCGAAACCATCCGCTCATGGTCTTATGGCGAAGTTAAAAAACCTGAAACCATCAACTACCGTACGTTCAAACCTGAGCGCGACGGTTTGTTCTGCGCCAAAATCTTTGGCCCGGTTAAAGACTATGAATGTTTGTGCGGTAAATACAAACGCTTGAAATTTAAAGGCGTAACCTGTGAAAAATGTGGCGTAGAAGTGACCCTGTCCAAAGTACGCCGCGAACGCATGGGCCACATTGAATTGGCAGCACCAGTTGCCCACATTTGGTTCTTGAAATCTCTGCCTTCCCGCTTGGGTATGGTACTGGACATGACTTTGCGCGACATCGAACGCGTATTGTACTTTGAAGCATTTGTGGTAACCGATCCCGGCATGACTCCGTTGCAACGTCGTCAATTGCTGACTGAAGACGATTACTACAACAAACTGGACGAATACGGCGACGACTTCGATGCCAAAATGGGTGCAGAAGGTATCCGCGAATTGCTGCGTACCTTGGATATTACCGGCGAAATCGAAATCCTGCGTCAAGAGCTGGAATCTACCGGTTCTGACACCAAAATCAAAAAAATCGCCAAACGTTTGAAAGTATTGGAAGCCTTCCACCGTTCCGGTATGAAACTGGAATGGATGATTATGGACGTGCTGCCGGTATTGCCGCCTGATTTGCGTCCGTTGGTTCCATTGGATGGCGGTCGTTTTGCCACTTCCGATTTGAACGATTTGTACCGCCGCGTTATCAACCGTAACAACCGTCTGAAACGTCTGTTGGAACTGCATGCGCCTGACATCATCGTTCGTAACGAAAAACGTATGTTGCAAGAAGCAGTTGACTCTCTGTTGGATAACGGCCGTCGCGGTAAAGCCATGACCGGTGCCAACAAACGTCCGCTGAAATCATTGGCTGACATGATTAAAGGTAAAGGCGGCCGCTTCCGTCAAAACCTGCTGGGTAAACGTGTGGACTACTCCGGTCGTTCCGTGATTACCGTAGGCCCATACCTGCGTCTGCACCAATGTGGTCTGCCGAAAAAAATGGCTTTGGAACTGTTCAAACCGTTCATTTTCCATAAACTGGAAAAACAAGGTCTGGCCTCTACCGTTAAAGCAGCGAAAAAATTGGTAGAGCAAGAAGTACCGGAAGTATGGGACATCTTGGAAGAAGTCATCCGCGAACATCCGATTATGCTGAACCGTGCGCCGACCCTGCACCGTTTGGGTATTCAAGCGTTTGAACCCATCCTGATTGAAGGTAAAGCCATTCAGCTGCATCCGTTGGTATGTGCCGCGTTTAACGCCGACTTTGACGGTGACCAAATGGCGGTACACGTTCCATTGAGCTTGGAAGCGCAAATGGAAGCGCGCACTCTGATGCTGGCTTCAAACAACGTATTGTCTCCTGCCAACGGCGAACCGATTATCGTACCTTCCCAAGACATTGTATTGGGTCTGTACTACATGACCCGCGACCGTATCAATGCCAAAGGCGAAGGCAGCCTGTTTGCCGATGTGAAAGAAGTGCATCGTGCATACCATACCAAACAGGTTGAACTGGGTACGAAAATTACCGTACGTCTGCGTGAATGGGTGAAAAACGAAGCAGGTGAGTTTGAGCCTGTCGTTAACCGTTACGAAACAACCGTCGGCCGTGCATTGTTGAGCGAAATCTTGCCTAAAGGCCTGCCGTTCGAGTACATCAACAAAGCGCTGAAGAAAAAAGAAATTTCTAAACTGATTAATGCGTCATTCCGTCTGTGCGGCTTGCGTGAAACTGTTATTTTCGCCGACCACTTGATGTATACCGGTTTCGGTTTTGCGGCTAAAGGCGGTATTTCCATTGCGGTTGACGATATGGAAATTCCGAAAGAAAAAGCAGCCTTGCTGGCTGAAGCTAATGCCGAAGTTAAAGAAATCGAAGACCAATACCGTCAAGGTTTGGTGACCAACGGCGAACGTTACAATAAAGTGGTCGATATTTGGGGTCGTGCCGGCGATAAGATTGCTAAAGCGATGATGGACAACCTGTCCAAACAAAAAGTCATCGACCGTGACGGCAACGAAGTTGACCAAGAGTCCTTCAACTCTATTTACATGATGGCCGACTCTGGTGCCCGTGGTTCTGCGGCTCAGATTAAACAGTTGTCCGGTATGCGTGGTTTGATGGCGAAACCTGACGGCTCCATTATTGAAACGCCGATTACCTCAAACTTCCGCGAAGGTTTGACCGTATTGCAATACTTTATTGCGACCCACGGTGCGCGTAAGGGTTTGGCGGATACCGCATTGAAAACCGCGAACTCCGGTTACCTGACCCGTCGTCTGGTAGACGTAACTCAAGACTTGGTCGTTGTTGAAGACGATTGTGGCACTTCAGACGGCTTTGTCATGAAGGCAGTTGTGCAAGGCGGTGATGTGATTGAAGCATTGCGCGATCGTATTTTGGGCCGCGTTACTGCTTCTGATGTTGTCGATCCTTCGACTGGAGAGACTTTGGTTGAAGCCGGTACGTTGTTGACCGAGAAACTGGTAGATATGATCGACCAATCCGGTGTCGATGAAGTCAAAGTCCGTACGCCGATTACTTGTAAAACCCGTCATGGCCTGTGTGCACACTGCTATGGTCGCGACTTGGCACGCGGTAAACTGGTTAATGCCGGTGAGGCAGTTGGTGTGATTGCTGCACAATCCATTGGTGAGCCAGGTACTCAGCTGACCATGCGTACGTTCCACATCGGTGGTGCGGCATCTCGTGCGGCGGCAGCCAGCCAAGTAGAAGCCAAATCCAACGGTACAGCGCGTTTCAGCAGCCAAATGCGTTACGTTGCCAACAACAAAGGCGAGTTGGTTGTCATCGGCCGTTCTTGTGAAGTAGTGATTCATGACGATATCGGTCGCGAACGTGAACGTCACAAAGTACCTTACGGTGCAATCCTGCTGGTACAAGACGGCGAAGCCATTAAAGCCGGTCAAACCTTGGCAACTTGGGATCCGCATACCCGTCCGATGATCACCGAACACGCAGGTATGGTGAAATTCGAAAACGTGGAAGAGGGTGTTACCGTTGCGAAACAAACTGATGATGTAACTGGTTTGTCTACTCTGGTGGTGATTGACGGTAAACGTCGTTCCTCTAGTGCTTCTAAACTGTTACGTCCGACTGTCAAACTGTTGGATGAAAACGGTCTGGAAATTTGCATCCCAGGTACCACTACCCCTGTTTCTATGGCATTCCCGGTCGGTGCGGTGATTACCATCCGTGAAGGTCAGGAAGTCGGTAAGGGTGATGTATTGGCGCGTATTCCACAAGCGTCTTCTAAAACCCGCGATATTACCGGTGGTCTGCCACGCGTAGCCGAATTGTTTGAAGCACGCGTGCCGAAAGATGCAGGTATGTTGGCAGAAATTACCGGTACCGTTTCTTTCGGTAAAGAAACCAAAGGTAAACAGCGTCTGATTATTACCGACGTAGACGGTGTAGCATACGAAACCCTGATTTCTAAAGAGAAACAGATTTTGGTACACGACGGTCAAGTGGTAAACCGCGGTGAAACCATCGTAGACGGTGCCGTAGACCCACACGACATTCTGCGTCTGCAAGGTATCGAAGCATTGGCTCGCTACATTGTTCAAGAGGTGCAAGAGGTTTACCGCCTGCAAGGTGTGAAGATTTCCGATAAACACATCGAAGTCATCATCCGTCAAATGCTGCGTCGAGTGAACATTGTTGATTCCGGTGATACAGAGTTCATTACCGGTGAGCAAGTTGAGCGTGGCGATGTGATGCTTGCCAATGAAAAAGCCATGGCTGAAGACAAAGAGCCTGCACGTTATGAAAACGTGTTGCTGGGTATTACCAAAGCTTCCTTGTCTACAGACAGCTTCATTTCTGCGGCATCGTTCCAAGAAACAACACGCGTCTTGACAGAGGCCGCTATTATGGGCAAACAAGACGAGCTGCGCGGTTTGAAAGAGAACGTGATTGTCGGTCGTTTGATTCCTGCCGGTACAGGTTTGACCTATCACCGCAGCCGTCATCAACAATGGCAGCAAGCTGATCAAGAAACTTCTGAAACCGAAGCTTCAGACGAATAATCCCTTGGGATTATTGTGAAAATAAAACCGCAAGCCAGTCTTGCGGTTTTATTTTTTAGAGGACATAAAAGAGGGTGGAGTTTAAGGCCGTCTGAATAAATAAGGAAAGCAATGAAGAAAAAATAAGTAGAG